>CAIYOB010000735.1 GCA_903927685.1 uncultured Planctomycetaceae bacterium | reverse complement strand
CGGCGGCGGTGTCGGCGGAGAGCGCACCCAGGCGACGAACCACATTGCGAGCGTGTCTCGTCAGGATACATGAGGCGGTTCTCCGTCCGCGAGCGTGTAGATGTCTTGACTCGGGTCAGCCAAGTCCCCCGCCCATTCTTCCGCCACGCCCATCATCCAGTCGCTTCCCGCGTCGTCCTCCTGCACTGACGGCACGACCAAGACCTTGACCGGTCCTGGCGGAATGGTCTCCGGCAAGACGGCGAAAAGCCGGTGCCGATCATCAACTTGCCCGATCACGCTGACCGCGTTCATGAATGCACTCCGGCCGCTCGAAACAGGAAATGGGTGGCTACGACTTGCTCGATTGTAACCGATGCACAGAACGGCCGACAGCCAGAGACGGCCAGGAGATGGCCAAGATCCGAACTGCCCGCCGCCCCCCTGTCCTGAAGCTCCGGCGGACACCAGGCAGTGACATCCAGAACGCCAAGGTGATCGTTCTTCACGCAGTCGTTCCGCGTGCTAACCGGGCCTCCACGCCGCGGGGCAGCATGACGCCGAAGTAGAACGCTTGGCGATACCGGCCCGTGACCTCGACGTCCGCCTCCGACAGCAGGGTGGCCAACAGCAGTTTCATCGCCAGCCAACCGAACGCTTGACCGATGCACGTGCGTGGACCGCGGCCGAACGGAAAGAAGTGGTCGCTGCCCAGCGGATTGGCGTCCCGCACGCCGCTGAGCCAGCGCTGGGGACGGTACGCTTCGGCGTCGGGCCAATGCTCTGCCGAACGGTGAAGCGGCCAGGTGGTGATGATCACCGGCGTATCCGGCGGCAGGGTGTACCCGCCCAGTGTTACCGGCCGCTGCTTGTTCACATTCCTCAGAAATACGGGCACCGGCGGCTGCAGCCGTAGCGATTCGCGCAACGCGGCATCCAAGTGGCAGCAGTTCTCCAACACGCTCCGATCGAAGGCGGTCGAACCGTTCATCGCCGCCCGCACCTCGTCGCGCACCCGCTGGGCGAACTCGGGATCGCCGGCCAGGCAATACAAGGTGCTGACCACGGCGCTGGTCACGGAATACACGCCGCCGTAGAACATCGTGGCCAACTCGACCCGGTAGGCATCCGCAGGCAATCGCTCGCTGTTCGGCAAGCTCCTGTGCAGCAAGTCGCTCCGCCCGGCGGCGTCATCGGTGCGTGCCCGCTCGATCAACGCGGTGAACGTCTGGGCCCAGCGTCTGCGCGCGGCGTAAAAGGGGGGCCAGAGCGGTGGCAATGCCGCCAGCGGCGGAATCGCGACGCGGCGCGCACCGACGTCGCCCATCAGGTTGAAATCCCGGTACGTGTGGTCCGACAGCGGCTGCCCCCACAGGCACAGGGCAAAGGCGTCGAAGGCCAGACGCTGGACGCTGCGGGTCAGGTCCAGCGGTCGCGAAGCGGTTGCGGTGATCCAAGCGGCGGCCCGTTGGCGGACCAACTGGGTGACGAGGGGAATCTGGTCCGCCAAGAACGAATCCTCATCAACCAGGTTGGCTGGATGCTGTTCACGCAGCTGTTTCCAATCTTGGCCGTTGGCCAGGAACAAACACCCGCCGGGCGTTAGCGGTAGAAAGGCCCGGACAGGGTCCGCTTTGTAGAACGCGTCCCGCTGCGAATCGAGGACCTCGCGCACCAGACCACCGTCATGCAGCACGACGAACGGCCGGTTAAAGATCCAGATTGGGAACAGCGGGCCGTACTGCTTTCCCAGGTCGGCGCACACTTCCCACGGCTGCCGCCTCAGAAACCGCAGCGCATTTCCCAGCGGAAACCACGGCGGCGGGCCAGGCAATTCGGCAAGTGTTGCCTTGCTCCGTGGGATCGTCAGACGAAACAAGCTGGTCAACATGCTGCTCATCGAGGTTTCTTTGTCGAGAAGATTTTGCCATGGGAACCGCCGTTGCAGGCAGCGAGTTGACGTGCATAATACCTGAGTCCTCCGGACACCACAAATCGGTTACTGATCCTATATGGCCCCGTCGCCAGACGCCGAACTATCACCGAGCCGCGTCGATCCTACGCAAACGCTTGACGCTGCCTTCACCCCGCCCACGATTCCGTTGGCGGCGCGGGGACGCGTGGCGATCGTCGAAGGGCCGACAATTCAGCCGGAGACGGCGGCCCAAGCCGTCCTGCGGCAGCGTCTGCTGGCTGCGGCGATTGTGTTGTGCTCCGGCTTCGGCCTGTTCCTGATTCGCAGCTTTTTCATCCCGCGGCCGCTGCAGGGTTTTCATACGCTGGTCGTGTTCGTCGAGGGCGTTTGCATTGCCCTGCTGGCCCACCCGCGGCAGTATACGCTGCGTCAGTTGCGGCTGTTCGAGTTGACGATGTTCGGACTGCCGGTGCTGTTCTTCATCCCCTACCAGTTCCTGTTCATGCTGTACGAAGCCAAGCAAGGCAGCGCCGTATTGACGCTGGCGGCGTTCAAGAGTGTGGCGCTGTACTGGCTGGTGACGCTGGTGTTCTACGGCCTGATCGTGCCGAATGATTGGAAGCGGGCCGCGAAGATCATCATTCCGCTGACTGTCGTGCCGCCGGCCGTCGCCATACTCACTCGGCCGTTTCATGAACTGGCGGCCCAAGTGGTCACGGTGGACCAGGTCAGCGACGTGCTGCTGGTGTTGATCATTGGGGCGATTTGTTCGGTCTACGGCACGCACATCATGAACTCGCTGCGGGTCGAAGCGTTCGAGGCGCGGCAGTTTGGCCAGTACCGTCTGCTGGCGCCGCTGGGCGAGGGCGGCATGGGGCAGGTCTACCTCGCCGAGCACCAGTTGCTGAAGCGGCCGTGTGCGATCAAGTTGATTCGTCCCGAGCAGGCCGGCAATCCCCAGGCGTTGGCCCGCTTCGAGCGCGAGGTGCGCGCGACGGCCAAGTTGACGCATTGGAACACGATCGACATCTACGATTACGGCCGTACCGCGGACGGAACCTTCTACTATGTCATGGAATACCTGCCCGGCTTGGACCTGGGCCAGATGGTCAGCCGGTTCGGCCCGCTGCCGGCCGCCCGCGTGATCCATTTGTTGCGGCAATTGTGCGCGGCATTGCGCGAGGCGCATCTGGCCGGCTTGATCCACCGCGACATCAAGCCCAGCAACGTGATCGTGACGACCCGCGGCGGCGTCTACGATGTCGTCAAGTTGTTGGACTTTGGCCTGGCCAAACCCCTGGCGGACGACGGCGCGACGCAGCTGACCCAGGACGGCATGATCGCGGGCACCCCGCGGTTCATTTCGCCGGAACAGTGTTCGGCCCAAGGCCGCGTCGACGCTCGCAGCGACATCTACTCGCTGGGCGCCGTGGCCTACGTCCTACTGGCCGGGCGGCCGCCGTTCGACCAGCACAGCGCGGTGGACCTGGTGCTGGCTCATATTCGGGATCCGGTCCGGCCCTTGACTCACTGGGTGCCGCATGTCCCGGAGGACCTCGAACGGATCGTGCTGCGGTGCCTGGCCAAGCAACCCCCGGAACGGTTCTCGAGCGTCGAAGCATTGGATGCGGCGCTGGCGGCCTGCGCAGCGGCGGGTGGTTGGACGCAAGACCAAGCCCGCGTCTGGTGGCGGGATGCCAACCTGAACCGCCCGGCGCCACCGGCCGAGGGACCGCCAGCGGAAGAACCCCAAGCCACGCTCCCTTAACATCGTTCGGGAAACAAGTGGCGTAAGCTTCCAGCTTGCGACGCCACCGGTTTTTCGCAAGCTGGAAGCTGACGCCACGATGAGACGCACGCTGGAAGCTTTGGAACCACGGACCATGACAACCTCGACCGCAGATGAATTGCTGGCCCTGTACCGCCAACTGTCCGACACCGCCAGGGCGGAGTTTGATCAGAAGGTCCAGGACGTTGTTCAGTGGCGCGTGGCCCGGGCCAAGTCGGCAGCGGATCCCGCCGAGCAGACCTGCCGGGTCACGGGACGCCTGTTGTTTGCCAATCCCTCGCCGCAGGGCAAGCCCCTGCCGCTGCACCACATGCGGGTCGAACTGTGGGATCGGGATTTCGGCCCGGACGATTTTCTGGGCGACGGCTGGACGGATCCCGAGGGCCGGTTCGAGATCCGCTACAGCCCGCACGACGCCGGCTGGAAGGACCGCCCCGACCTGGAACTGCGAGTCCTGGATTTCGAGCACACGTACGACCGCAATCAGCAACCGGTGCGGCAATACCAGCTGGTGGCGATCTTCCCGGGACCGGAGGACGTCGAACTCGAACACTACGATTTCGGCGATTTGTCCGTCGCGTTTTGGGAGTACGACCCCGCCGCGGCGACCCCGCGAGTCTATGCCACGGAACAGGGCAACCTGCCCCAAGCCTACGTGCCGGGGCGGGCCGTCCACATGCTGCAGCAGGTCGCCAAGATCGAGATCACCAAACGCCTGCACCTGGCCGAGAACCGCCGGCATCCGGAGCGGCCATCCCTGGCCGAGATCCAGGCTGCCTATCCCGAGAGCCCGACCGTCCGGCTCGAACGCGAGCGGCCCGGGTTCACCCGCTCGGACGAGTACTTCGCCCAGCGGATCCTGAACGGGATGAGCGCCAGCATCCTGGACCGGGATCCGAGGAATCCCCAGCGGCTGTGGTTGCACCACCACTGGAATTCCTACGCCCAGGACGACGTGCATGCGATGCCCAACGTGGACGTTTGGTTCGAGTTGCGGGACGGCTTGCCGTTCCCCGTGGAAATCGCCCTGCAGTTCCGCCAGCGGGGGCACACGGAGGAAAACGCCCCGCTGGACCCGCCGCAGATGTTCCGGCCCTCGGACGGGCCGCGCTGGGAGCAGGCCAAACGCGTGGCGCGAGTCAGTGCGGCGCTGGCCGCGGAAGTGGACGTCCATTTCGCCCAGACGCACCTGAACACGGAGCAGTATGCGATCGCGATCTACCGCAATCTGCGAGCCAGTCCGCTTCGGTTCCTGCTGCACCCGCACGTCAAGGAGGTTGTCCTGATCAATCACGAAGCCAACACGTGGTTACTGGGGCCGGACGGCTATATTCCCCGCGCGACGGCCTTTACGGCCGAGTCCCTGCAGAAACGCGTGCGGCAGACCATCGGGACCCTGGATTGGAAGAATTGGCAGCCGCGCCGGGCGCTGTCCGATCGGCACCACTTCGCCCGCGCGGCAAAGCTGTTCTGGGAAGTGCTGACGGAATACGTGGACTGGTTCTTCGAGCGTCACCGTCCCCAGATCGTCGAGCACTGGTACGAGGTCCGTCGTTTCTCCGACGACCTGGTTCAGCACAGCGTGCCGTTCTATCTGTGCGGTTACCTGACCCGCTGCCTCGAAATCGACCCGACCACCGGCGGCCAACGGCTGGGCGACTGGTTCGAGCCCAACGAGCGGATCGACTTGTCGGTCCCGCGCGTCGTGATCGACGGCCAGGCGAAAGCCGTCCAGCCGGTGACGCACTCGGACCACTGCGACGAGGCCGGCTGGGAGAACATGAAGCAGGTCTGCCGGTACGTGATCTTTCACGCCAGCTTTATGCACACCTGGTCGAACAGCCGGCAGTACGATGACGGCGGCGAAGTGACCTACAACGGGCTCGGGCTGCGGTACGGTGAGCACGGCGTGCTGAGTCCGGAGTCGGACGCCAGCATCGCCCCGCCGCCTGGGCAAGCCAGCGAACAACTGTGGTTCGGCTGGCTGTTGTCCAAAACGGGCTACGGCTACCTCATGACGAACGAGGAGCACGATATTCATCCGAAACTGGTCGAGTTGCTCCGCCGCCGCAAGGACGACTTTGCCGCCCTCGGCGTCGACATCCACACGATCCAGTCCCGGACGAATATCTGACGAGACATCGACTCAACGGCAAGTCCGCTTACGCTGCCTTGCCGCAGCAGCCGGCCGGTTTGGCTGGCGGGCACTTGCACGGAGCCTCACACTTGCAGGCGCCGGCCGGGCAGGAGGTGCAGCACGCCTTCGGCTTGCAGCAGGTGCAGTTGGGGCACTTGCAGGCTTCGCCGCACTTGCACTCCGCGCCGCACGGGCACTTGCAGGCAGCCTTGTCCGCCGGCGGGCACTTGCACGGAGCCGGGCACTTGCAGGCCCCGGCCGGGCAGGTCGCACAGCAGGCCTTCGGCTTGCAGCAGGTACACTTGCAGGCTTCGCCGCACTTG
>CAIYOB010000734.1 GCA_903927685.1 uncultured Planctomycetaceae bacterium | reverse complement strand
TCCGAGACGACGTAGACCTGCTTGTGCAGCGCCGTGGTCGGACAGACGTGCCACGGGACGGCGATCAGTTCGTCGCCGGGCTGGAAACGGTCCGCCTGCGGGGTCTTCAGCACCAGGTGCTCTTCGTTCTGCAGCACCTGCTCGGCGTCCGGCAGGTCGGGAAAGACCAGCCGCCGGCCGGCCGGCGGGTCCGAGGCGCAGGCTTTGTACCCCAGGTCGAGCGTCACCCGGTCCGGGCCCGGCCGGCTGACGACGCGGGTCAGCAGCACCGCGGCGATCTGGAACGGCAAGTCCGGAAACGCGGCCGTGTAACCGGCATCGTAGAAGACCGTCGTGCCGGGACTCAGCTCCAGCGTGGGCTCGTCGAGCGCCGCGAACAAGGGAAATGTCCCCGAGCCGCCGGCGACAATCCGGGGCACCGGCAGGCCGGCGGCGACCAGCCCGTCACGGAAGGGCACAACCTGGTCCCAAGCCGCGTGGACCGCCGCTCGCCGCTCGGCAACGTCCCGCTGGTGGTTCTGTCCGTCGTACACGTGCAGTCCGCCGGGGCGCACACCGGTCGTTTCGGCGATCCGCTGGTATAACACCGCCGCCGCGGGGCCGATCTCCATGCCCGTGCGGTGCATGCCCGTGTCGATGTCCAACAGCACGTCCACCGAGAATCCCGCGCTGTGCACGGCTTGGCCCAAGGCCGCGACCGGCTGCGCATGATCGGCTGTGACGGCCAGGTTCACGTCAGGCCAGGCCGACAGCAAACGTACGGCCCGCCCGATATTCGGACCGACCAGGTTGTAGGCCAGAAAGATGTCGCGCACACCGGCCCGGGCCAGCATCTCGGCCTCGGCCAGCGTCGCGCACTTGTGCTTGGCGATGCCGCGTTCCAACTCCAATCGGACGATCTCGGCAATCTTGTGCGTCTTACAGTGCGGCCGCAACCGGTCCGGTCGGCCCGCGATCCGCACCATCGTGTCCAGGTTCTGTTCGAGCAACTCGCGAAACACGATCATCGCGGGCGTGAAGATCTGGCTGGTGTCTTTGATTTGATACATGTCAGTGGTCAGTAGTCATTGGTCAGTGGTCAGCCGATTCACTGCGATACTCGCCAGCGGACGTTGAACAGCCAGATCATGGTGGACAGCAGGGCCAGATTCAAGAGCACGGCGAAACCGCCGAAGCCGGCCACCAGGGGCAGGTTGCCCGCCACCGGCGGACGGGCGATTTCGGCTCCGATCTCGACATCCAGCGGGATCGCGAACGTGGCGGCAAACGGGCTGGTCAAGCCCGCTTGCACGACATAGGGCGTCGCGACGTGATCCGGGAAGAAACCTTCCGCAAAGAACCGGGCGGCCAACGGCGCACAGAACAGCAGCACAATGACCAGGTACGACGTCATCAAGCTGATGGACGTCTTCTGAAACAACACCGAGCAGAACAGGGCGATCACCGCCGTCGTCAGGCAACTCAGCAGGACGATCGCCAGGTATCCGCCGACGGCCGGGATGTTCGTCCAATAGCTGGAGATCATCAGGCATGCCAGCAGTACGGGCCACAGCAGGAACGTCGTCAACACGCTGGACACGCGCAGCCCGGCGATCAACTTGCCCCACAGAATCTGCCACGGCGTGATGGGCGTGGTCAGCAACAGGTCCAGCGTCTGCCGCTCGCGTTCGCTGGTCACCGTCCCGGCCGAGAACACGGGGCCGACCAGCATGTTGAACAGCAGCACATAGCTGACGTACCACGGCGCGTACTGGGGGCGAATATACAAGCAGGCCGCCATCAGCGGGATCGCCAGCACCATGCTGACCTGGATCACCACCCGCAGCATCAGCGTTCCCTGGCTGAAAATTTCGTTCCGCATTTCCTTGTCGTAGACCGGATTGGCGCCGTCGGGCAGCAGAAAGTCGCGTTTGGCCGGGGCAAACAGCTTGTCCGGGAACTGGTCCCGCTGGATCACCAGCCCCACCGCCTCGCGGGCTTCCTGTTCAAGATCGACCACTTCCTTGCCCTCGCTGCCCACGTCCGGCGGGTACAGCAGGCGGACGCACGTGTTGGCATACAGGAAAACGCAAATGGCCGCTCCCAAGGCCGGCAGAACCGTGATCGTCAACAACAGGCGGACTCCGCCCACGTTGGACATCCACCGCCACAGCAGCACCCCGCCCATCGCCAGCGGCAGGATCAGCAGGTAGGAAACGACCAGCGACGCCGATGTACGGTGGAAATAGCTGCTGCACGCGATGCTGATCATGCCAAAGGTAATTACGGAGACCAGCAAGCCCAGGTAGGCGGCCAACACTTCGTAGAACGACACCCCGCCCAGCGGCAGGCACAGCATGACGATCGGCAGCGAGGAGAAGATCAGAACCGCCAGATGAGTCAGCGAGGCGATCAACTTGCCGGCCACAATCGCCCCCGGCCGCAGCGGACTGGACAGGAGCAGTTCATAGGTCATGCGTTCCTTCTCGCCGGTAATCGCACCCCCGGCAAAGCTGGGCGCCATCAGCGAGGCTAAGACGTATTGGCCGATGAAGAACAAGTCGACCAGGTTCCGGGCCGCGGCCGGGTTCGAGGTCAGATCCAGCCGTGTGTCCTGCGGCCAGGCGAAATAGACCAGCGTGGCCAGCAGGGCCTGATAGAAGAACAACAGGACAAACGCCCGCAGCGTGCGGAGGTTCACCAGCAACTCACGCTGCAAGACAGGGTTTTCCAGCAAGTACATGCGACGAACTCGATGAAGCCGCGGAACTCAGACTGCCGGACGAACGCCAACACGGTTGCCCATTCTTCCACACGCGGCCGTGTTTCGCAATCCGGCGCGGGCACAACTGGCAAGGCCGCCGAGATGGACTAGGGCTGGCGATTCGGATAGATTGAAAGGCGAACCCAGGCGGTTCCGGACAGAACTCGTAGCATGATTCTCCCGAGCCGTGCCAAGTCAATCGTTGGAGGTCCCGCGTCGATGACCAGTGCAACCCCCGCCACGCTGGGCACCGTTGTGTCCGTGCGCAGGTATCCTGTCAAGTCCATGCAAGGCGAAGAGTTGAATGCCGCCTGGGTGACGCCGCGCGGCCTGCTGGGCGACCGGGCCTGGGCGCTGGTCGACGCGGAGACCGGCAAGGTCGTCAGCGCCAAGAACCCCAAGCGGTGGCCGACGATCTTCGATTTCCGCAGCGAGTTCGTCGAGCCGACTCGGCCGGGGGCTCGTTTGCCGCCGGTGCGGATCACGCTGCCGGACGGCACGACCGCGACCAGCACGCAGCCGGATGTCGAGGATCTCGTCTCGCAAGCCTTGTCCCGCCGTGTGCACTTGACATCGTCGGCGGCCGAACAGCCCGTGCTCGAAGAGTACTGGCCCGACATGGAAGAATTCCCCCAGCGGAACACGGTGACCGACGAGCCCATCCCGGCCGGCTCGTTTTTCGACGGGGCCCCCGTGCATCTGCTGACCACCGCCACGCTGGACCGGTTGCGAGCGGCTTATCCGCCGGGTCGGTTCGAGGTCCGCCGCTTCCGGCCTAACTTTGTGGTGCGAGGAACGGACGACGCGCCCGATTTCCTCGAGGACCGCTGGGTCGAGCGCACGCTGGCGATCGGCGACGAAGTCCAGTTGCGGATCTGGCGGCGCTGTCCGCGCTGCGTCATGACCACGCTGCCCCAAGTGGACTTGCCGGCCGACCAAGGCATTCTCCGCACGGCGGCCAAGGAAAACGAGGGCTTTGTCGGCGTCTATGTCACGGTCGTCCGCCCGGGCCTGGTCCGCCGCGGCGATTCGGTGCGGTGGGGCGATTAAACTCCAGCGGCGAAGGGGACATGCCATGAGCCGGAAGCCGCAGCGGGCCGGGTACACGCTTCGGGACATGTTCGTGGTCGTGACCATCATTGGCGTCCTGCTGGCGGTTTGTATGCCGGCGATCCGCTATGCCCAGGAACAGGCCCGCCAACGGCAGTGCCGGAACAACCTCGCCAGCATCGTGCTGGGTCTGCAGAACTACCACGACTGTTATCGCATGTTGCCGATGGGGGCGATGCACTCCGGCGAAAACACCGGAGGCGAACCGCCGCTCACCGCCCAACTGGGACCGTCGTGGTGCCTCGGCATCCTGCCGTTCATGGAATTCAACATCTACTACGATCGGATCATGGTTTCCCAGCATGCCGGCGGCCCCCAGCGTCACCAGTTTTGTGCCGACGACATGAATGCCCACCTGGCGTCGATGTGGCCGTCGAGCCCTAAAGCGGGAACGAAACGGCCGCCCCCGCGGACCCTCAGTTCGTGGGCGCTGGAGTATCTGCACTGCCCCTCGAGCCCCCTGCCCAGGATGGAGACTCCCACGGGGCCGCTGGCCTTGTCGTCCTACGTCGGGATCACAGGCGGCTGCGACCTGGACGCCAAGTCGTCGGACTATCGCCTTGCCACGGGGCTGACGATGCCGGAACTGGTAGCTCCTGAGTCCAATCGCGCGTACCGAAACCTGGACAAGGGCACCGGAGCAGCGCCGGGCGGCATCGTCACGTCCAGCGGCATGCTGCCGCCGTGCGAACATCGCCGGATGAGCCAATGTACGGATGGGACTTCCAACACCTTCATCGTGGCCGAGCAATCGGACTGGCTGCGGGACCGGAACGTCCGGGTCAAGACCGGTTATCACGGCGATCCCGGCTGGACCGTCGGCGGCACCGGTCCAGGCGGCGGTTTTCTGTCGGGCACGACGCGGGTCGATCCCGTCCCGCAACTCCGCACGCCCGGCGACCCGCCGAAGCCTTGGGGAGCCGATTGCTGGAACCTGACCACCGTCCGCTATCGGCCGAACTTGAAACGCGTACTGGGCGCGGCGCCCTTGCCCGGCTGCAGCGAAAACCACGGCATCAACAACCCCTTGCAGTCGCCGCACCCGGGAGGACTGCTGGCCGCGTGCCTGGACGGTTCCGTGCAGTTCGTGTCGGAGTCCACCGACTTTGCCGTGCTCCTCAGGTTCGCCATTCGCGACGATGGGCAATTCGTGATCGTCGACTAGTGCCTTGTTCAGGCTGAGAATTGGGGTGCGGCGTCTGGGGTCGAGCCACGAGGTACATGTTCAACGCGGCCGGCTGGACGTCCGCTCTCCAAACCACGAGATGACATAGTAAAACACGGGCGTCAGGAAGATGCCGAAAAAGGTCACACCCAGCATGCCGCTGGACACGGCGGTGCCCAGCGTGCGGCGCATCTCGGCGCCGGCCCCCGCGGCGATCACCAGCGGGACGACGCCCAGGATGAACGCGAACGAGGTCATCAGGATCGGCCGCAGCCGCAGCCGGCAGGCCTCGGTGGTCGCGGTCAGCCGCGGTGTTCCCGCCTCGCGCTGCTGCTTGGCGAACTCGACAATCAGAATGGCGTTCTTGCTGGCCAGGCCCACCAGCACCACCAGGCCGATCTGCGTGAAGATGTTGACGTCCATCCGGGCCAGTCGCACGCCGATGACCGAACACAGCAGGCACATCGGCACGACCAGGATCACGGCCAGGGGCAGCGTCCAGCTCTCGTACTGGGCGGCCAACACCAGGAACACGAACACGACCGCCAGGCCGAAGAACGCCATCGCCGTGCTGCCGGCTTGCAGCTGCAGGTAGATCAACTCGGTCCAGTCGGATGCCATCGACCGAGGCAACTCGGCAGCGACCAACTGCTCGACCCGGGCAATCGCGTCGCCCGAACTGGTGCCGGGGCTGATGTTGCCCGTGACGGCCGCCGCCGAGTACATGTTGTAGCGGCTCAGCGACAGGGGGCCGCTGACGTCCCGCACGTTCATGATCGTGGCCAGCGGGATCATCTCGCCTTGGTTGTTGCGGACTTTCAACTGCCGGAGGTCGTCCACCCGCGCCCGGAACCGGGCATCCGCCATCACGTTGACTTGCCACGAGCGGCCGAAGTCGTTGAAGTTGTTGACGTAGTAGGAGCCCAGGTGGATCTGCAGGTTGTTGATCACGTCCTCGAACGACAAGCCCAGCGCCAGGCACTTGGTCCGATCGATGTCCAGGTACAGCCAGGGCGTGTTGGCGCGCGAGCTGTTCACCACGCCTTGCAGGCCGGGTGTCTGATTGGCTTTGTCCACCAGCCGATCGGAAACAGCCTGCAACTGGTCCAGCCCCAGGTGGCCGCGGTCCTCGAGCATGATCTTGAACCCGCCGGTCGTGCCCAGCCCGTCGATCGGCGGCGCGCCGAAGATCGAGACCAGGGCGTCGCGGATCTCCGCCCGACAGCGGCTCCGCAACTGGGCCGCAATCGCAGCCGCCGACAATTCCGGGGCGTGCCGCTGGTCGAATTCCTGCAGCATGACGTACAGCGAACCCATGTTCGGCGCGTTGGCGCCCTGGATCAGCGACTGGCCGGCGATCCCCACCGTATGCTCGACGCCGGGCGTTTCGTGCGCGAGTTTCTCGATCGTGGCGACGACCTCCTTGGTCCGTTGCACGGATGACGAATCGGGCAGCTGGACGTTCAGCAGCAGATAGCCTTTGTCCTGGTCCGGGACGAAACCCGTGGGCGCGTGCGCGAACTCCCAATAGGTCCAGTACAGCAAGCCGCCGTAGACCAGCAAGGCGATCAAGCTGACGCGTAGCAAGAGCCCCACGGTCCGCGTGTAGAACGTCGTGCCGGCCTCGAACAGGCGGTTGAACAGCTTGAAGAACCAGCCCAGGCTGACATCCAGCAGCCAGGACAGCGGATCCCGTTTGGCACCGTGGGGCTTCAGCAAGATGGCCGCCAGCGCCGGGCTGAGCGTCAGCGAGTTCAGTGCCGAGAACACGGTCGAGACCGAGATCGTGACCGCGAACTGTCGGAAGAACTCGCCGGTGATGCCCGACACGAACGTGCACGGGACAAACACGGCGCACAGGACCAACGCGACCGCGACCACGGGACCGGTGACTTCGTCCATGGCCTTGCGGGCCGCCTCGCGCGGCGGCAAGCCCTGCTCCAGCCAGCGTTCGACGTTCTCGACCACCACGATCGCATCGTCCACCACGATGCCGATGGCCAGGACCAGTCCAAACAGCGACAGGTTGTTCAACGAGAAGCCCAGCGCCGCCATGACGGCAAAGGTCCCGATGATGGCCACCGGCACGGCGATCAGGGGAATCAACGTCGCCCGCCAGTTCTGCAGGAACAGCAGCACCACCAGAGCGACCAGGATGATCGCATCCCGCAGCGTCTTGAAGACCTCCAGGATGGACTCGCTGATGAACGGGGTGGTGTCGTAGACGATCTGGTAGTCCAGGCCCTCGGGAAATCGCTTCTTCAGCTCGTCCATCTTGGCGTACACGCCTTGGGCCGTTTTGATCGCATTTGAGCCGGGCAGTTGGTAGATCGATAAAGCCACGGACGGTTTGCCGTTCAGCGTGCAGGACTGGTCGTACTGCTGCGATCCCAACTCGATCCGGGCGACATCCCGCAGCCGCACGACGCTGGCCGACGGCCGGTCCTGGCCTTGCTCGCCCACCTTGAGGATGATCTCCCCGAACTCGTCCACCTCGATCAGCCGCCCCAGGGTGTTGATGGTCAGCTGGAACTGCTGGCCGGGCGGCACCGGCTCCTGGCCGATCTGCCCGGCGGTGACCTGCAGATTCTGTTCGCTGATCGCCGAGACCACGTCGCTGGCGCTCAGGTTCAGCGATGCCAGCTTGTCGGGGTCCAGCCAGACCCGCATGCTGTAATCCCGCTCGCCCATGTACGCCACGTTGGCGACTCCCTCCAGCCGTCCCAGTTCGTCCTTGATCTGGATCGTGGCATAGTTGCTCAGGTAGATATCGTCGTAGCGGCCGTCCGGCGAGATCAGATTCACGATCATCATCGTGCTGGGCGACATCTTCTTGACGCTGATCCCCTGCCGTTGGACCAGCGGCGGTATCACGGGCTGGGCCAGTTGCACGCGGTTCTGCACCAGGACCTGGGCCATGTCCGAATCGACGCCCAGCTTGAACGTGACCGTCAGGACGTACATGCCGTCGTTGGTGCACTTGGAGGACATGTACAGCATGTTCTCGACGCCGCTGACCTGCTGTTCGATCGGCGCAGCGACCGTGTCCAGGACCGTCTGCGCGTTGGCCCCCGGATAGCTGGCCGTCACCAGCACGGTGGGCGGCGTCACATCCGGATACTGGGCGACGGGCAGTGTGAACACGGCGACCAGTCCGGCCAGGGTGAGCACGATGGACAGCACCGAGGCGAAGATCGGCCGGTCGATGAAGAAGTGGGAGATCACGGTTGGTTCTCCGGGTGGTCCGGTTCGCTCTGGTCCGGGATAACTTGCGCTGCCAGGCGGCTGGCGGCCCGTTTCCTGCGGCGGTGCGCCCCCTGGACCAGCACGGCGACCAGGAAGCTCAAGGCGGCGCCGCCGACCAAGGCCCAAGGCCCGACGTGAAAGCCGGCCTTGCCGGCCAGGAAATCGCACAGCAGGCCGACCGCGCCGCTCAGCACGACGGCTCCCCCCCACTGCAGGCTGGCCCGGCGGAACAAGGCGGCCTGCCCCAGGCCCTCGATGACGTAGAAGAACACGGGCGTCAGGAAGATGCCGAACAGCGTCACGCCCGCCATGCCGCACAGCACGGCGGTTCCCAGGGACCAGCGCATCTCGGCTCCGGCCCCGTGGGCGATCGCCATCGGCGCCACGCCCAGAATAAAGGCAAACGACGTCATCAGGATCGGCCGCAGCCGCAGCCGGCAGGCCTCCGTGGTGGCCTCGCCGCGCGGCTTGCCTTCGCTGCACAACTGCTTGGCGAACTCGACCAGCAGGATGGCGTTCTTGCAGGCCAACCCGACCAGCACGACGAACCCGATCTGCACGAAGATATCCATCGGCAGGCGGCGCAGGGCCACTCCGACCAAGGCGCACAGCAGGCACATCGGCACCACCAGGATCACCGCCAGGGGCAGCGTCCAGCTTTCGTACTGGGCGGCCAGCACCAGGAACACGAACAGCACGGCGCCGGCAAACACGTACAGGGCCGTGTTGCCGGCCTTGATCTGCATGAACGTCAGCTCGGTCCACTCGGTGCTCATCGTCCGCGGCAGGTTCTCGCGAGCCAGTCGATCGAGCAAAGCGATCGCTTGTCCGGAGCTGAGCCCCGGCAAGGCTCCGCCCATCACGGGCGCCGCGGGGTACAGATTGTAGCGGATGACCATGACCGGCCCGCTGCTACTGCGCATCTGGACCAGCGTGCCCAGCGGGATCATCCGGCCGGACACGTTCCGCACGTACAACTGGTTCAGGTCTTCCGCTTGCCGGCGGAACGAACCGTCCGCCTGCAAGTTGACCTGCCAGTAGCGGCCAAAGGCGTTGAAGCTGCCGACGTACGCCGAGCCGACGAAGACCTGCAGGGTGTTGTCCAGGTCCTGGATCGGGACGCCCAGCGACCGGGCTTTGGTGCGGTCGATGTCCATGTACAGCTGCGGCGTCTGGGCGCGGAACATGGTGGGCACCACGACCAGGTGCGGCTGGACCCGGCCCTTGTCGACCAGCAGATCGGCGTACGCCTGCAGCTGTTGCGGACCCAGCGAGCCGCGGTCTTCGACCAGCAGCTTGAAGCCGCTGGCCATCCCGATGCCCGGCACGGGCGGCGCTCCGAACACGCTGACGGACGCGTCGCGGATCTGGTCCGCGAACTTCTGCCGCAAGCGGGCCATCGTGGCTTCGGCGCGAAACTCGGGCTTGCGCCGTTCGTCGAATGGCTTCAGGATGACGAACATCGAGCCGTAGTTCGAGCTGTAGGACGTCAGCAGCAGGGACATGCCGGAGACGCCCGTCGTGTGCTTCACGGCAGGGTCCTCGCGGGCAATCCGATCGATGCGGGCCAGGACTTCCCGAGTCCGCTGCAGGGAGGCCGAGTCCGGCAGTTGACAGTTCACCAGCAGCCAGCCTTGGTCCTGCTGGGGGATGAAGCCGACGGGGTACCAGTTGAACAGCCAGCCGGTCACCGCCAGCATGCCGGCGTACACCAGCAGGGCGAACAAGCTGACGCGGAGCAGCATCCCGACGCCGCGGGCGTACAGACTCGTGCCGACCTGAAAGCTGCGGTTGAACAGCCGGAAGAACCAGCCCAGGCTGACGTCCAGCAGCCACGCCAGCGGATCGCGTCTGGCTCCGTGCGGTTTCAGCAGAATGGCAGCCAGGGCGGGGCTGAGCGTCAGCGAGTTCAGCGCCGAGATCACCGTCGAGACGGCGATCGTCACGGCGAACTGGCGGAAGAACTGGCCCGTGATGCCGCTGATAAAGGCGCACGGCAGGAACACCGCGCACAACACCAGGGCCACGGCGATGACCGGGCCGGTGACTTCGTCCATCGCCCGCCGCGCCGCCTCTTTGGCCGGCAAGCCCTGCTCCAGCCAACGCTCGACATTCTCGACCACGACGATCGCATCGTCCACCACAATCCCGATCGCCAGCACCAGCCCGAACAGCGAGATGTTGTTCAGGCTGAATCCCAGGACCGCCATCACGGCGAACGTGCCCACGATCGCCACGGGGACCGCGATCAGCGGGATCAGCGTGGCCCGCCAATCCTGCAGGAACAGCAACACAACCAAGGCCACCAGCACCACGGCCACCAGCAGGGTCCGCACCACGTCCGCGACCGATTCGCGGATGAAGGGCGTGGTGTCATGGTAGATGGCATATTCCAGGTCTTCGGGAAAGCGAGCCTGCAACTCGGCCATCTTGGCCCGGACCCGCTCGGCCACGTCCAGGGCATTCGTGCCGGGAAGCTGGTACACGGCCATGCCCACGGACGGCTGTCCATCGGCGATGCAATGGGTGCTGTACTGCTGCGACGCCAACTCGACGCGGGCCACGTCCCGCAACCGCACCAGCGCCGGCGCGACGCCACGCGGTCCACCCGAATCGGCCTTGACGATGATCTCGCCGAACTGGTCCGGATCCTGGAGACGCCCCAGCGCATCCAGCGGCAGCTGGAAGCTCTGGCCCGGCGGCGAAGGCGAACCGCCGAGCTGGCCCGGCGCGGCCGCCTGGCTTTGGTTCTGGATCGCGCTGGCCACGTCGCTGGCCGTGATACTCCGCGCCGCCAACGCTGGCGGGTCCAGCCAGGCCCGGATGCTGTAGTCGCGCTGGCCCAACAGGTTGATGTCCCCCACGCCCTCGACCCGATACAGCTCGTCCTTGACGTTGATCGTGGCAAAGTTGCTCAAGTACGTGGCGTCATAGCGGCGGTGTGGCGAGAAGAAGTTGATCACCAGCAGGATGTTGGGGCTTTTCTTCTTGATCGTCAGGCCCTGCTTCTGGACCGCATCGGGCAGTTGGGGCAGGGCCAGCGAGACCCGGTTCTGGACCATGACCAAGGCCGTGTTCAGGTCGGTGCCCAGGTCGAACGTCACCGTCAACGAGTACATGCCGGCATTGTCGCTCTGCGAGGACATGTACAGCATGCCTTCGATGCCGTTGACCTGCTGTTCGATCGGGGCCGCGACCGTGTCGGCCAGAACCTGGGCGCTGGCCCCCGGATAACTGCACGAGACCTGGACTGTGGGCGGCGTGATCGGCGGATACTGGGCGATCGGCAACGCCAGGAGGGCCAGCCCGCCAGCCAGGGTGATGATGATGGACAGCACCGAGGCAAAGATCGGACGGTCGATGAAGAAGCGTGAAATCACGGCGGTTCCTCGGCGGCGAAATCACGCTGGCTCGGAGCCCACGCTCGCGGCGGGTCGGTCGCCTGCCGGCGCTTCCGGCGGTTGAGCTGCGGGCGACGCCGGAGTCGGGGGCGGACCCGCCGGAGTCTCCTCCGCGTTGTCCGCGCCGGGAGCCGCCGCACCCGGCATCGCCGTCCGTTCCGGCTGGACCTTCAGGCCGGGCCGTACCAGTTGCAGCCCGCTGACCACGACCCACTCGCCGGGCTGCAAGCCGGTTTGGATCACGCGCAGGCCGTCGGACTGCAGCGGTCCGACGGTGACGCGGCGGTACTGAATCACGTTCTCCGCATCCACCGCGCACAGGTACTTCTGGCCTTGATCCGTGCCCAGGGCTTTTTCGCTGACCAGCAGGGCCTGCCGCGGCTTGCCCAGCGGCAGGCGAATGCGGACGAACATCCCGGGCCGCAGCAGACGCCGGCCGGACGCCGCACTCGCCGCGTTGGCGAACACGCCGCGAGCTGTGACCGTGCCGGTGGCCGCGTTGACGACGTTGTCGGCAAAGTCGATGTAGCCGGTGTGCGGGTAGCCCTCTTCGTCCGCCAGACCCATCAGCACGGGGACTTGCTTGGAGCGGAGCAGATCGACGTCCGCCTTGGGCAACATGTCGCGCACGATCCGCAGCAGCGTGCGTTCATCGACGTCAAAGTAGGCATACAGCGGGTCCTCGGACACGACCGTGGTCAACAGCGTCGTGTCCTGGCTGGCCAGATTGCCGACGGTCAGGTAATAGCGGCTGACGCGGCCGTCGATCGCCGAGGTGACTTTGCACCACTCGTAGTTCAGCCGGCACTTCTCGAGCGTCGCCTCGGCCGACTTGACGGCCGCCGCCGCTTCGTCGCGGGCACCCTGCCGCTGGACGAGCTCCTGCTGGCTGACCGCGCCGGGACTGATCTTCTGCGTTTGCAGGCCGATCTCCAAGAACGCCTGCGACTTGACCAGTGCCGCCTTGGCCTGTTCCAGACTGGCCTGGGCCTGGTCCAGCTCGTCCTTGTACGGCCGGTCGTCGATTTCGAACAGTACATCCCCGGCCTTGACCACGCTGCCTTCCTGGAAGGGCATCTTGACCAGGTAGCCGGTGACTCGCGCCCGGACTTCCAATGATAAGGGCGCCTCGGTGCGGCCCACGAAGTCGACGTAATCGGTGACCTCGCGTTGCAGCGGTTGGCTGACGCTGACGGCCGGTGGCGTTGTGTCCGTAGCGGCCGGCGGTTTTCCGCCGCAGCCGCACAGCGTGGCCGACAGGACCGCCGCCAGGCAACCCAGGCGGCCCAGCGACACGAGCCAGCCCGGCGGGTGTGTCGGAGAGGCCGGAGGAGCCGTCGGACCGGCGGCGATCGCATCGCGGCTGGGGTCAGCTGCCTGAATCAGCGCGCCCCCGGGGACGCGAGATGTCAAAACCGAACGTCGGCAGTTCATGGCGCGGATCTCGTGGAGCGGCGGAACCAGTTCCCAACCCCCAACTGTACGAAACCGCCGGCATGCAAGCAAGGCTTGGTCGCCAGTCCCGTTGGTCGCCGGTCCCGTCTGGGGCGACAGCTGCCTCGGCGGACTGCGGCGAACGGTCCGAGGTGAAGCGGCGAAGCCGCTGATCGTAACCCGACGCAAAAACGAGGATGAAGCACCTTCCAGCCAATCTCCTCGCTGACGCTTCGGGTCACCTTGGCGGCCGTCCGTGTCTGGCAGTGCATTGATGGCGGGTTCGCGAACCCGGGGGGAATCTCAGGGATTTCCCACGGCGTGCAGAGCCGCGGCCGCGTCCTGCAGCGCGTCGCGGGCGCGGTCCAGGACGTTGGTGCGGCGGGCGAAGCCGTGGATCAGGCCGGCGTAGCGTTTCAGCGTTACCGGGACGCCGGCCGCGCCCAGGCGCGCTGCGTACGCTTCGCCCTCGTCCCGCAGCGGATCGTACTCGGCCGTCATGATCAGCGCGGCGGGCAGGCCGCTCAGATCGCCCGCTCGCAGCGGCGAGGCGTAGGGCAACGCGCCGTCCCGCGGGCTGCCGAGATAGTGCTGCCACGACCAGATCATGGCGTCGCGGGTCAGGTGGTATCCCCGCGCATTTTCGTGGTACGACGGCGTTTCGAAATGGTGGTCCAGAACCGGATACAGCAACAGTTGGAACCGCAGTCCCGGCCCGCCGCGGTCCCGGGCCAGCAGGGGCACGGCGGCGGCCAGATTGCCGCCGGCACTGTCCCCCGCCACGGCGATCCGCTCGGGATCCACGCCGATTTCGGCGGCGTGCGTGCGGACCCAACTCGTCGCGGCGTACGCGTCCTCCAGACCTGCCGGGAACTTGTGCTCGGGGGCCAGGCGGTAATCCACCGAGACCACCGCCCAACCGGACGCGTTGGCCAACTGGCGGCAGTACCCGTCGTGCGTCTCGATGCTGCCCATCACCCAGCCGCCGCCGTGAAAGAAGACCACCACCGGCAGCACGGCCGCCGCCGACGGCCGGTAGTGGCGGATGCGGACCGAGCCGTGCGGCCCAGGGAGCTCGCGGTCCTCCCAGGCATAGACCTCCGCCGGCCGCTCCATGAAACAGCTGCCCAACGCCATCTGACGGCGAGCCTCTTGCGGCGTCATCGCCTCGTACGGCGTCAGATTCGCCTTGGCCATCTGCTCCAAGAGAATGCGGGTCTGGGGATCCAACGGCATGGTCTGTCCTTGTTTCAACGTGGTTTCCGCCCAAGGTTCGCCGGACGGGATCACATGGTCGACGTCAAAGCCAAGCGAGTCCCCATTGGGGGACCAGCGGCAGACGTGTGCCAACAGCCTATGGCTGCCGCCGCTTGGGGTCAACGGCAAACGGGCCTCGTGAGCCACGGGCCAACGGTGAGAAACGGCAAGGAAACAACTGTCGCATTCCGACCCGGAAGAGATAGGAGTGTACGAGTATGTGTACGAGAAGAGTGCCCTACTCGTACACATACTCGTACACGCGAATCTCACGCATCCGGAGCAACCTACGGCGATCGACGAGGCGTTCGTAAATCCTTCGCCGATCCTAACGCCCGCATTGGGGGCTCGCTGCGATCGCCTCCCAGGCACCACAAATTTCAGCCGGGACGCGGCGGGGCGCCTGCCGGCACAATCGCCAGCCACCCCAGGGACGCGGGGACGTGGAAGTCGGGCTCTTCCGTCTTTGGATCCACCCAGGCCATCCATTCCTGGACGAGCTGCGGGCCGTCCAGGCTGCGGCCGCGGGTGTGAATGCTCTCGGACAGGACCGCCGGCTTGCCGCTCCGGTCGTGACTGAATTCGGCGCGGAACAGGCCGCAACGGATTTTGACGCCGGGCCGCAGAGTTGGGAATCCCAAGGCTGGGAAACTGGCCAGCGGGATGCGGCCTTCGACCACGTAACCCTGCTCGAGGGCCGAGCCGCGAGTCTCGAGCCCCGGCCAGTTCCACTTGGGATCCAACTGGCGATAGAAGGCCCCCCGATAGTCCATCGCTCGGCCGCGGGAGTCAACCTCGAAACAGAAATAGTCCGCCATCCGCTCGTCGCGGCTGAAGTACATCTCTGCCCGGTCCTCGAAGACAGCGTCCTCTTCGTCCCGCAACCGATCCAGCACCACAATGTCCTCGTCGTGTACGCGGAAGGTGAAGTATAAGAATTCCTCGGTACACAACGCCCGGAATTCCGTAGCCGGCGCGGCCGCTTGCTTCCAAGGGAAGGTAAACCGCTTCTCGACCACCGCCAGGCTCCAGTCGGCTTCCTCCGCCCGGCCGTCCAATTCGATCCGGGCCGCGGGCAGCCAGCGGGCCGGATACGTCAGGTCGCAGGGCGGGCGGGATGCGTCTGCAGCCGAAGGCTCTGCGGCCATCATCAAGACGAGCAACAACGAAGTGCACATCAGCGGATCTCCGAAAGTCGAGGCTCTCTCGCGTCAACACGAATCAAGGTTTCACCAACTCCAGCCAGCCCAGCGACGACGGCACGTGAAAATCGGGTTGCGGCGTGCCGGGATCGATCCAGCTGATCCAGTCCTCCAGCGGCGGCGGGCCCTCGGTTCGGCGGCCCTGCGTGTGGATGCTGGCCTGCGGGGCCACCGGCCGCCCGCTGCGGTCATGGCTGAACTCGGCCCGATACAAGCCGCAGCGAATCTTGGCCCCCGGCTGCAGCGGCTTGCCAAGCAGCGCAACGAAGCTGGCCAGCGGGATCCGGCCTTCGACCTCGTAGCCCAGCTCCCGCAACCTGCCCTTGGTCTCCAGGCCCGGCCAAGACCACGCCGGATCGCACTGGCGATAGAACGCGCCACGGTAATCGTACGTCCGGCCCAGCGGGTCGACTTCGATCGCCCAGTAGTCCGACATCCGGTCGTCGCGGCTGAAGAACATCTCGACGCGGTCCTCCAGCACCACGTCCTGCTTGTCGCGGAGCACGTCGAGCACCACCACGTCCTCGTCATGCACGCGGAACGCGAAGTACAGAAACGCCTCGTCGTACAACGCCCGAAACTCGGTCCACGGCGCGGCGGCCTGGTTCCACGGGAAACGGAAGCCCGCCTCGACGTGGGCCAGGGCCCATTCCGCCTCGTCGACTCGGCCGTCGATCACAAGCTTGGCCTGCGGCGCGTACTTGACAGGATAGCTGCGATCGCTGGGCTGTTGGGATGCTGACATGTCCCCTCCTGCGTCTGCTTCAACTAGTTTTCGTCGTCCAGCCGCAGCAGCACCGTCTGGGCGCGGCGCATCGACACGCTGACGCGGTTTCCCTCTGTCGTCATCGCGGCTCCCGTCCGGACGTCGATCACGCGGCAGCGACGAGGAAGCTGCAGCACCTTCGTTCCGTCGCTCGCCGCGTGAATGCCGGCGTACTGGCCGTCAGTGTACAGCGCATCGTCGCTGTCCAGCCAGATGTGGACGCCCGCCGCGCGAGCCATGTTGCGCATCAGCGCCGGCGGCAGTTGCATGCCGGCCGAGTAGATGCTGGTCCAGCCGTCCTGCGGCTTGACGACCAGCCCCGGCCGGTCGCCGTCCAGCAATCGGCCCACGACGCGGGCCTCCGGATCGTCGGCGTAGAACTGCGGCTCCACGGTCAGCTCGGCACCGACCGGTTGCCGGGCATCCAGGCCGCGAGCCAGCGGGTCGTCGGCCTGCAGACGCAGTTGCGGCCGGGCCGCGACCGGCTCGCAGGCGATGCGAATGCCCGTCAGCGCCCGCATGTTCTCCAACGTTCCTTCGCGGCCGTCAAAGGACCCCGGTGCGTAAACGAACAGAGCCGTCGCGCCGTTTTTCTTCAGTTTGGCGAGCACCGCTTCGCGCAGCGCAGGCCGTACGCAAAATGCGTTCAGAAAGACGTACAGCTTGTAGTCCGGCAACGGCCGCTGTTCGAGGTCCGACAGCAGCAGGAAATCCCACGGGGCTCCGGACTGCGGCATGGTGACGACCTGGTTCAAGTCCAAGGCCGAATTGGCCAGCGTCGGCCGCATCCAGTAGAAACTGTCGGGATCGACCACGACGGCGATCTCGGGCGTGAACGGCTGGCGCCGGGCCAGGCTGTCCTGCATGATGGCGGCCGCTCGGCCCATGTCCGCGAGAACTTCCGGATCGGAAAACCAGCCGCCGCCCATATCGAACCAGCTGACCGCCGCACGCTTGGTCAGCACTTCGGCAAACTCGCGCCAGAACACGCCGCGTGTCTCCTCCAGCGTCTCCGCGCGGCCGTAGCCGGACCCGGGCTCGCTCAGGTGCGTGCGGTGATCGGATTCGTCCAGCCACAATTTGCCGCGCAGCCGCAGCGAATCGGTGGCCGACATGAACGTGCTGGCCTCGCCCGGCTTGCGATACCAGTAGTTCGGCGGACTCATCAAAAAGTCGATGTCCGGCGAATCGAACACCCGCGCGGCGGCCAGGTGGCCCGAATCCTGCTGGTTGATACCGTGGGCGGTCAGGTAGGCGTAATACGTCCCGACCAGCGACTGGCCCTGCGTCGCCTGGCGCGCGATCCGAGCCATCTCCAGCACGGCGTCCGCATCCATGTTGCTGATGAACTCGTAATAGTCCATTGCCGGGCGTTCGGTGCGCGGGTCCCGCAACACCTGGACGCCGGCCGGACGGCGTTGCAGCCAGGCGGGCGCGGCGGCGGTTTCCAACGTGGCGCGGGGATCGTTCCAGGCGGCCTGCAGCGACGCATCATCGCCGTAGCGTCGGCGGAGGAATTCGCGGAACGCCCGTAGGGCCGGCGGGCTGTAGTCGTCCCGCGACTCTTGCCACGTGCCCCACATCTGCCACTCGGCCGTGTAGCCGTTGAAGAAGATGTAACCGAGAATCCGGTCGGCGTAGGGAGCCTGACGCAGGTACGCGATCAGTCGCCGCAAGTCGTCGCCGATGTCCCGCCGCCAGGCTTGCGAGGCAAACGAAGTTGGCCCGCGCGTGCCGTCCTCGTACTGGCACATCTGGTCGGGATGCAACTGCTGCCACCACTGCGGCCCGGCCAGGCCGACATGCGGCAGGAAATAGGCCTGCGGGTCGAGGTCCAGAATCGCCGCAAAGTACCGGTCGAACTCGCCGTAATCGTACTTGTCCGGGGCGACGTGTCCCAAGTCGGACCAGGTCGACGCGCCGAACCAGTCGCTGTACAGATGCACGCCCGCCGCGGCCGCCTCGCGGTGATAGTCCAAGTGCAGCCCGCCGTGCACGAGGTACATGAATCCTGCCAGCGGTCGGCCGTCGACAAAGATCGCCGGATCGCCGCCCAGCGGCTGTAACCGGCAATGCGGCGGCCGGACCGCAGCGGCCCGCGAGTTCCGTAACTGAACGGTCGCGGTGGTCGGGCCGCCCTGCAAGTCGGCTTCGTAACAGCCCACCTCGACCGTCAGTTCGCCGGGATTCCAATAGGCCGACGTAGCCAGCGAGACGTGCAGCGTGGCGGACGTGCCGGACCGTTCCAGCGGCTGCTCCTCCAATCTTAGAATGGATTTGCCGCTGCGCAATCGAACAAACGCCGTCAGGGCCGATCCGGCGGGCATCGGCTCGCATTCCAACCTTACCGTGACGTTCACAGGGGTGCCCGCTTCGCTGACCTCCGGGGCCTCGAATTGCGTGATCCGGCCTTGTCCCTGCGGCTCGACCGTGACGCCTTCGACTTGCCCTTCCTCCGGCTCGTGCAGCATCACCCAATCCACCGCGATCCAACGGTCCGCCTGGTTGCCGGGATCGATCCGCAACTCGCTCACGCGCTGACTCGGCCCGCCCCACTGTTTCGAGTCCTCGCCGGCGCGGGTCTCGCGCCACGAGTTCTTGGTGAGTTCGACGCGATAGGTGGCCCAGCCGCGGGCGACGGGAAACTTGCCGCCCAAGCACCAGCGGCCATCGGGGCTCGCGTAGTAGATATCGAGCACGTCGGCCGGCGCGGACGAGTACAGGCGCACGGTCAGCCAGGTGAACCGCCGCGCGTCAACCGGTTCCGGAGGAAGGCGCAGCGTGAAGTAGGGATCCCAAGTCGTCTCGCCCGCCAGTTTGCCGTCGGCCACTCGGGCGGGCTCGAAATTCGCCCGGGCGATCACATCGCTGGGACGGTCGAAATCCCAGCGAATGGTCTCCGCCCCGGCCAGCGCCCCGTCCCCGTCCCCGGCCACGGCCATGGCCGCCAGGCCAGCAGCGAGAAGCCAAACAGACAACCGCCACGGTTCGACGAGCGATTCTGGTCCGAAAAAGCGAGCCATCATGGAATCTCCTCGGGAGTGTGACTCTGCGGAACAAGTACGGGCAAGCTTGGTGCTTTGTCGACGCAGCCAGCCAGATTGGCCTGCGGTCCACGATCCGCTGACAGCGTTAGATTACTACGAAAACCTGAACGGCTTGTCGAGCCGGTAGCAGAGACCACGTGTTGGATCGGCATCTGTTACACGCCACGATTGACTGTTTGCGATTCGCAGCGGCCAGTGGACGGATGGCGGTCAAGATGCGATAATACAGCCAGTCGGTGACACAGGCTACGGCTCGAGCCAAGCCGCTTGCCGCACGTCAGGAGCCGCGTCATGCCCTTCGATCATGAAAAGAACCAACTCGCCTTCCAACAGGTCAAACAGACGTTGGGCAACCAGTATCCGCCCGGACGTTTTGTCGCCTTCGACGACGGCCAGATCGTCGCGGATGCGCCCAGCTTCGACGAATT
>CAIYOB010000733.1 GCA_903927685.1 uncultured Planctomycetaceae bacterium | reverse complement strand
GGCTGGGGTCGAGCCACGAGGTACGAGTGGCGAGCCCCGAGTCTTGCCACTGGGGGCTCGCGGCACTCGACCCCAGGCACTCCGGCATTTAAGGAACCAGCAGGTGGACAGGAAAACCGAAAACAAAACAACGGCGACGAGTGAAGTGACGGCCATTTCGCCGTCCCGTTCTTCGGTCCCCCTGGTTGCCCTGTGGCTCGGGGCTCTGGCAGCCGTGTTGCTGCCCGGCCGGCCCGCGCCGGTCCGGGCGGCCGAGTCGCCGTATCTCCGGCCGGACTTCCAGCGGCTGTTGGACGCCGTCACGTTGCAGATCAGCTTCGACCGTGACAGCCTGATGCCGGACATGGCGGAGGCCGACGAGTACCGGCCCCACCCGTCACCCGCTGCTACGGCTGCCGCCCCGGGCCCGCGGTTTGCCGACGGACTGCTGGGCCGCGCGCTGGTGCTGGGCAGCGGCTGTGGCGTGTATCCTCGCGTGGGGAACGTGACGCTCGAACAACGGGGCGCCGTGGCGCTGTGGATTCAGCCTCAAAACTGGCAGCGGCCGCGGGACGGCAATTGCGTCTTTCTGATGACCGGCAACAGCACGTTCTACCTGGAGCGTCAAGGTCCGGACATTGACGACGAAGGCCGCGTCCGCCGCCAGGAAGGCATCTTGTACCTGGCCATCGTCCCCGGCACTCGCTCGGCGACGATCGACGGCGGCGGCGACTGGCAGAATGGCCGCTGGTACCTGCTGGTCGCGAATTGGTCGTGGCCGACCATGGAATTGAGCATCAACGGCCGACCGTTTGCCGTCCAGGCGTTGTCCCAACAACCCGCGGAAGGCGTGTTCGGCAACCTCGTCGTGGGCGATCAGGGCGGCGCGGCTCGCGGCCTGATCGACGAAGTTTTCGCCTTCCGCCGCCCGCTGACGCTGGAGGAGGTCCAGCTCCTCTGGCAATTGCGGCCGGAGCAGAATTGAAGCACCAGCGTGTCTCTGGCCACGTAGAAAGAGGCGGGTTATAAATTGGGGGTTATAAATGGGCAGGAACGGAAGTCAAGGCACGCCTCGCTTGTTGCCTGGCGCCTGATCTCCTGCATGGAAGACCCACCCATTCCCCTTCGGCAGAGTTTTGTCAGACGAGTAACCGATGCAGCAAGACTTACCAAGCGACGCGCGATTCAACGGCCTGGTCGAATTCACGCCGGGGTTCTGCCCGCGGCCGGAGATCAGTCATGTGTTGTTCGATTTCGATGGGACGCTGTCCCTGATCCGCCAGGGCTGGCCCGAGGTCATGGTGCCGATGTTCGTCGAATTGCTGCCGCCGCAGTCGGGGGAAAGCGAAGCCGACCGGGCGCGGCTGGCGTGGGACGATATCATGCGGCTGAACGGCAAGCAGACCATCTACCAGATGATCCAATTGGCGGACCGCATCCGGGAGCGCGGCGGCGAGCCGCGCGAGCCACTGTGGTACAAGCACGAGTACCTGCGGCGATTGGAGGTGCTGATCCGCGACCGCGTCGAGGGCCTGCGGACGGGCCGGTTGTGTCCCGACGATCTGCTGGTCTACGGAGCCCGGCCGCTGCTGGAACAGCTGTGCGCCCGGGGGCTGACGCTGTACCTGGCCAGCGGCACCGACGAGCCGTTCGTCAAGCAGGAAGCCGATTTGCTGGACGTCAGCCGCTACTTCGGCGCCCGGATCTACGGCGCGCTGGATGACTACCAGAACTTTTCCAAGAAGATCGTCATCGACCGCATTCTGCGGGAGAATGCGATTCCCGGCCGGCAGTTGTTGGCTTTTGGCGACGGCTACGTGGAGATCGAGAATACCAAAGCGGCCGGCGGACTGGCGGTCGCGGTGGCCAGCGACGAGGCGCAGAACGGCTCGGGACGCATGGATCCCTGGAAGCGGCAGCGGTTGCTGGGCGTGGGCGCTGACTTGGTGATCCCCGATTTTCGCGACGCGGTGCCGCTGCTGGACCGGATCTTCGGCTCGACGGCGGGAGGTGCGTCATGAACTGGTCTCGGCCTCCGCTGGACCTCGGCCGATTGCGAGTCTACCCGCTGGCGGAACGTCGCAGCCTGAGCGCGGCCGACGAAATCCTGGTCGCCCCCGGGGCGAGCCCAGCGCCGCTGCCGGCCGCCGCCGAGGCGGTCCTGGATGGCGTCGCCGAACGGATTCGCGAGGCGCGCCGACGCGACGCCTCGGTGATGCTGATCTACGGCGCTCACCTGCTGCGCAACGGGGCGGCGCTGCTTGTCGACGCCTTGCTGGCGGAGGGCTGGCTGACGCACCTGGCGACCAATGGCGCGGGGACGATCCATGATTGGGAGTACGCCTGGCTGGGGCGGTCCACCGAGAGCGTCCGGGACGGCGTGGCGACGGGCCGCTTTGGCACGTGGGACGAAACCGGGCGGAATCTGCACCTTGCCCTGCTGGTCGCGGGAGTCGCCGGCGAAGGTTACGGCCGGGGCCTGGGGCGGCTGATTGCCGAAGACGGACTGGACTTGCCCGATCCACAGGCGTTGGCCGACGAGATCCGCCGCGACCCGCTGCATCCCCTGACGGCCGCTCGGGCCGAGTTGCTGGCGGCCATGACGCAGCACGCCATCGCGGCGGGCCGCTACCGACTGGCGCATCGCTGGAAGCGGGCTTCGATCCTGGGCGCGGCCTTTCGCCGCGATGTGCCGCTGACCGTCCATCCGGGAATCGGCTACGACATCATTACCAACCACCCCATGTTCAACGGGGCGGCAATCGGACGGGCGGCGCAGCGGGACTTTGCCCAGTTCAGCGCGGCGGTCGACAGGCTCGACGGCGGCGTCGTGCTGTCCGTCGGCTCGGCCATCATGGGGCCGCAGGTCTTCGAGAAGAGTCTCAGCTGCGTCAACAACCTGCGGTTGCAGGCGGGCCGGCCGATCGTGGCCGGGCATACGATCTACGTCGTCGACATCCAGGACGGAGGCGGCTGGGATTGGACCGTCGGCGAGCCGCCGAAAACAAATCCGGCCTACTACCTGCGGTTCTGCAAGAGCTATTCGCGGATGGGCGGCGCGATGCAGTACGTGCAGGCCGACAATTTGGCGTTTGTTCAGCATCTCGTTCAGCGTTTAACGAAGCGGGCAGGGTCATGAATTTGCAGCGGCTGCGGGAGATCACCGATCGCTATGGTCGGCTGACGATTGCCTTGCTGGGCGATTTCTGCTTGGACCGATACTTGGAGATCGATCCGGCACGGCAGGAGACGTCGTTGGAGACCGGCCTGAGCGTGCATAACGTCACCGGCGTGCGCGCCCAACCGGGGGCGGCGGGCACGGTGTTGAACAATCTGGTCGCCTTGGGTGTCGGCACGGTCATTCCGCTGGGTTTTGCCGGCGACGATGGCGAAGGTTTCGAACTGTGCCGGGCGTTGCGGGCGCTGCCCGGCGTGCGCTGCGATTCGTTCCTGCAGACGCCGTTGCGGCGGACGTTCACGTACTGCAAACCGCTGATCCTGGCGCCGGGCCAGCCGCCGCGCGAACTGAACCGCCTGGACAGCAAGAATTGGACGCCCACGCCGCCGGAGGTCGAGGACCAGTTGATCGCCATGCTGCGGCAGTGCGCGGGGCGGATCGACGCGTTGGCGATCATGGACCAGGTCGATCTGGTCGACACGGGCGTGCTGACGCGGCGAGTGCTCGAGGCCGTAGGCGAACTGGCCGCCTGCCGTCCCGACTTGCGGATCCTGGCCGACAGCCGCCGCAGCCTGCGCGGTTATCCGCCCGTTTCACTGAAGATGAATCGGTCGGAATTGGGAATGCTGCTGGACGGAGCGTCGCCCGGGTCTGTGGAGGAGACGAAACAGGCGGCCCGGGAGTTGTCACGCCGCGGCGGCCGCGAGGTGTTCGTCACGCTGGCCGAACAGGGCCTGATCGGCGCCAAGCCAAGCGGCGAAGTCACGCATCTGCCCGCGTTGCCGATCCGCGGCCCGATCGACATCGTGGGTGCCGGCGATGCGGTCACGGCGAATCTGACCGCCGCGCTGGCCGCCGGCGCCTCGCTGGACGAGTCGCTGGAGTTGGCCAATGCGGCCGCCTCGGTCGTGATCCACCAGTTAGGCACCACGGGTACGGCCTCGGCGAGCCAGCTTGCCGAGGCCCTGACGCCGCGTGCCGCCTGAGCCGCAAGACGCCGGGGCTCCGTCAAGGCAATCCGTCATCCACCGAGGGGCTGACGCCGCCACGTTCGCCACGCACCGTCCATTCGTTACCAGCGGTACGCCCCGTGCGGCATGGCCGGACTATTCGCGCCAGCCGGACGAGTGTGTGGCGAAATCTCCACATCGCGACTTGCCCGCTGCAGAAATGCACCGCATGTTTGCTCAGTTCCCTCGTGGGCGCCAGCCACGAGACCGTGCTGCCTGCGCGGGTCGAGCAGCCTTTCGCGATCGACCGTGCATTCGGGGGCCGTGAGCGCGTGAGCATTCCGCATTTGGCAGGGAAAATGACGATGAACAGCTTCCGACTACTTGCCGCCGCCGTGGTGGTCATTTCCGGTGCCACGGCCCAAGCCGAGTCCGGCGTCCGCACCGGCGACGCGGACCCGGAAGCAGCCCCGTCCCCGAGCGATGCTGCGCCGGTTGTCGCGCCCGCCTATCCGGACTATCCACCCTATCCTTCCGGCTTCAGCAGCTATCGCGGCCTGGGGTTCGTGGGGTTCTGTTGCACGCCGCCTTCGCAGTGTGCTGCCGAGGCTTGGGCCGGCTACTGCGACCAGCAAGCTTGCGCAGGCCCGCCGCTGGCATTCGGCGCCCAGCGGCATGCGTGGCCGGGCCGGCCGGCAGGGTCCTGCTGGTCGTCCACGTGCCGCCAAGACGCCAAGGAACCGTGCGGCCGCGATTGGTCCTCGTCCAGTCTTGGCAGGCGACTCTGGTTGCGGGGCTATCCCGCGGCCCCCCCGGGCGACGGCTGTAGCGGTGGCGAAGCCTGGGGCGACACGTCCGCCCCGGCGGCGTCCGACCCGGCGGAGACCGTCGTCCCCTTGCCGGAACCGCCAGCGGCCGGGACGCCAAATTCCGAGTCGGCCAGCGAAACCTCGCCGAGCCTGCCTGCTGGGCCCGCGTCCGACCGGTCGGCTGGGCGCAGCGATCTGCGGCGTTTGCCCAGCGTCGAGGGCAGCTACTAAAAAAACGCGAGCGAAGTTTCCTTCGCCCGCGTTTCCGGTGGCTGCGGCCGTCCGTTGCCGGCGTAGCCGCACCCACCTGTCACCAGCCACGGAGAGAATCAGAACGTGAATATCCCGTCGATGCCGAAGATCGTCCCGGCGTCAATTGGCGGAACGAAGTTGTTCGCGAGACCGGAACCCCAGTTGTAGCGGATCTCGGGTCGCAGGACGAAATTGGCCTGCGGTTTCCAGTTCAGACCCGCGGTGGCTTCCCACAGCGACGAACCATCCCGCTTCCACCATTCCAGCCGCCCGCCGACGGCCCAGCAGTCATTCAACTGGTAGATCAAGTACTGGTTGACGCCCACGTCGTCGTTACGTTGGTCGGCGTAAAACGTGTCGGAAGTAACGTCCCAGTATCCGTCGCTGAGCACCAGATCGCTCTGCAGGACGTAGTTCAGCTTCTCGGTCACGGTCACATCGAACACCAGGCTGTGGTTATAGCCCTCGCCACGCCATCCCAAGTCGCCGAAGCAGGTGATGTAGGTCATCGCGATCTTGTCCGTCAGCGCGTAACCGAACCCGCCCAGGAAGTTGTTGCCGCTGCTGTACATGTCGAAGCCCGTGTCCCAGCCAGCGGTCCAACCGGCGTACAGCGTCAGCTTGTCGGTCGCGCTGTACGTTCCCAAGGCTCCCGTGTGGGTGAAGGGCTCGCTGTTGTACATCGTAAAGGCGTGGCTGTAGAAGAAGTTGTCCGGCGACGTCACGACTTCGTAGCCGACCGGCGTGTAGAAGTGGCCAATCTTGACGGACAAGTCGCTGACGGCTAATTCGCCGTACGCCTGCGGCAGAGCCCAGCCGTAGATGCCGTGATTGAAGCCGTTGTAAAAATCCCAGGTGCCGGGATGGTTGCCGAACGCCTGGGTGTCCTGCGCGTCGACGCCGTAGACGACGTCGGTGCGGAAGCCCCAATCCAAGCCGGACTCGCCGTTGGCCGTCTTTTGGGCGTAGACGTAGCCTTGGTGCAGATTGAGCCGACCGGGGTGCGAGTTGAACTTCCCGTCGGATTTGTTGTTGTATCCGGCTTGCAGCCAGCCGCCAATCTTCAAACCGCGACACGTTTCCGGAAACAGCTCCCACGGATCGCCTTCGCAGCACAGGTCCCAAGCGGGAGTTGGGCAGCAGGCGGCAGCGTCCTCCTTCGCGATGACGTCCCCGACGCTAGGGGCATCCGGCGCGACCGCGGGCGCGGTTGTCAGAGGCTGGTCGCTGGGCGACACCGCCGTGGCTTCCTCTGCCGTCATCCGCAGGGGCCGTTCAGCCAAACGCACCTCCGGCGCCGACCGGACCCAGTACTGGCCCCAGGCAGGCCCCGTCAGCAGAAGACCGACTCCTAGTGAAACGCAGGTCATTTTGAACCATCTCATGTCCGATTCTCCTCGATCCCTGAGTGCTCCGGAACGGCCGAAAGCAACACCGGCGACTGTTAATCCGGTGATGACATCGGAAAGCGGTTGTCACACCGATAAGGAAACGCTCAGATGTTGCGGTGGCACGGGTCGTCCCGCGTCGGACAGTCAAACGCAAAGGACCGAATGTAGCGGTTCTAACGTGGCCCTGAGCTTCCGCACCCCAGACGCATGGCGGGACTCGTGCCGTTGACTTGGCGTGCGATACAATCTAACGCAAGATAAATATAGGCGAATGCCCGATTACTGCGGTCGATCAGGGGAGGTGGGGCCGGCTTTGCTTTGGTTCCGGCCGGTGGTACGATGTCGGCGTGTCGGACCGGGCTGGCGCTCAAAGGCGATTCGTCGCTCGGCTTGCAACTCCAACAACCAGGGTGGGCATCATGCGAATCCTTGTCACCGGGGGTGCCGGTTACATCGGCAGCCACACGTGCGTCGAGTTATTGACTGCGGGCCACGAACTTGTGGTCGTCGACAATCTCAGCAACAGCAAGGTCGAAGCGCTGCAGCGAGTTCAGCGCCTGGCCAACCAATCGTTGGAGTTCGTGGAAGCCGACATCTTGGACACCGCACGGCTGTCGGCCGTGTTCGCGGCCGGTCGGATGGATGCCGTGATCCACTTTGCCGCTTACAAAGCGGTCGGCGAGTCTGTCGCCAAGCCCCTGGAGTACTACCAGAACAATATCGCCGGGACGCTCAGCCTGCTCCAGGTCATGCGGCAGCACGGTTGCAAGGATCTCGTCTACAGCTCGTCGTGCACCGTCTATGGAGAACCGCAATACGTCCCCATCACGGAAGATCACCCGACGGCCGCTGCGGAGAGTCCTTACGGGTGGACCAAGTTGATGACCGAGCAGATCATGCGGGATGTCTACGCGAGCGACCGCGACTGGAACTTCGTCTTGTTGCGGTACTTCAATCCGGTGGGCGCGCACTCCAGCGGCGAGATCGGCGAAGACCCCAACGGCATTCCCAACAACCTGATGCCCTACATCACCCAGGTGGCGATCGGCCGCCTGCCGCGTCTGCGCGTGTTCGGCAACGATTACCCGACGAAAGACGGGACGGGCGTTCGCGATTATCTGCACGTCGTCGATTTGGCAACCGCGCACGTTTGCGCCGTAGAGAAGTTGCCGAGCAAGCCGGGAGTGTTGACCTGCAATCTGGGGACGGGCCGTGGCTCGAGCGTGTTGGAGATGATTGCCGCGTTTGAGAAAGCCACCGGAGTCGAAATCCCCTACGACATCGTCGGGCGTCGTGCCGGCGACGTGGCGGCGGCGTATGCCGATCCCACCAAGGCCGAAAAAGTACTGGGCTGGAAAGCCAGGTTCGACCTGGGCGACATGTGCCGCGACGGCTGGAACTGGCAGCAGAAGAACCCCAATGGCTTCCCGTAGTAGGAGTGTCCTGGAACGAGCCGCAGCAAGCCCCTGATCGTCTGGAACCACATCGGTTTCGGGGAAGGAGAGGAAGCTGCTGGACCGAGCTTGGGAAGCCTTGTGGTGCGAGGGATTCGAAGAACGTTCCGGGTCACGCGGGCGGCGCGAGTGCCCCAACCATTAT
>CAIYOB010000732.1 GCA_903927685.1 uncultured Planctomycetaceae bacterium | reverse complement strand
TGTTCAGCGGTCGGCAACTGGGCGATTGCGATCAGGTGCCGGCGAGACAACGTGCCCACCGGTGCGTTACGCGTCTCCTGCTGGATCGCGGGCGTCACCTTCTGAATCGAAAGCAGGCGAGAGATTTCGCTCTTGGGCTTTCCGGTCAGCCGGGCGATATCATCCTGGGTCAGCCTGTGCTGGTCACGCAATTCCGCCAACGCGTCCGACAGTTCGAATGGCTTGAGGTCGGCCCGCTGCCAGTTCTCGACGATTTGATCCACCAGGATCTCCTTGCGGGGCAGCACGCCCGGAGCGTCCTCCACCAGGCATGGAACTGCCGTCAGGCCGGCCGCCAAAGCCGCACGATACCGCCGTTCGCCGGAGACAATTTGGTAGATGTTGTCATTGGCGACGAACCAGACCCGCAGCGGTTGCTTCAGGCCCCGTTCCGACACCGAGGTCGTCAGTTCCTTCAACTCCCCGTCGTCGAACTCGCGTCGCGGCTGCTTGGGATCAGGACGAATGCGGGCAACGTCGATCAAGAATGCCCCCTTCAGTCGCTGCCGTCCGGATTGTAGGGGATCGCCCCCCGGAGTCGCCTCAAACGGCAACGGCCCGCTTCTCTGGAATGTCCGTTCGGCGGCTGCCAACGCGGCCTGCGCCGAGTTCTGCGCAACGCGGGTGGGTTTCATCGAGGAACTCGCGGGCGATACGGCTGGCAACAAGGGCCGGGGTGTGATGGGTGAGGAGGACGGCATCGCAGTGGGACAAGCTGAACTGTGCCATATCCGCCCCCCACACGTCAAAATCAGCCGCTGCAAAGTCGTTGGGGGATTGGCCTGGGCGGCTCGATCGCTCGCGCTTGCGGCTCAACAACAGATAATGTTCCGCAACGCACCGCAGCGCCCCGTAACCGGTCGTTTCTTGGGACAGATCGGCCCGTGGCCGAATCCGAGCGGGCTACATGACACGAATCGCCGGGTAAAGTTCGGCCCGACGGAGCAAGATCATCGAGCGCCGCGTTGGCAGCCCAGGCATTTGCAGCTTCCGGCTGGCTGGTCGCTGACTCACGCACCTCACGCACTACGTCTTCGAGCGATCATTGCTCGGACCTCAGGGGCCAGTTCGGTCGGCACCGCCATCATCGTCGTTCCCTCGGTTTCCCTTGCGGCCTCAATCTCGGCGAACTGCTCATCCTCGTCCTGGCTCTCGTAATGCGCGAGTACCTCGCGCACGCGTTCTTCGTCCCAGCCGGGTGGAAACTTCTGCGTGCTCATCGCGGCTTTCTCCGTTGGCGGCGGCGGAAGGCAGTTCTCGCCTTGCCCCGCAGTTCGTAAGCGGTAATGACAAACACACTTTCGGGATCTTCATCGGGGACCTAGATGACTTGGAGATACCGCCCGGCGGCCGTCTGGCCAAGCTTGATCCGTGAGTCCCTCGTCCCTGGCAGGTCTTCTCCGCGCGAGCGCAGGACCTGCCGCACCTCGTCTTCGGTGACCCCATGCCCGTAGATGTGCGGCAGCCCTGTGTCCGGATCCTGATAATAACGGATTTCCATTTCGGACAACGCCCGGATTCCACGAGGTTCCGCTCCCGCGACCGCCACCGTGACGCGGCATTGGCGTGCCAAGCAGCCGCTGATTATGCTACGCCAGAACGATGTCGCAGGCAACGGGGAGCGTCCTGGACCTCGGCGGGGATCTCCGGCTGGCTCGCCCGTTTACCACGAACGCGGGGGACGCTTCGAGACCACCCGGTATCGGTCCGTGGCGTCTCGAAACCGGTGATTTGTTGGAAGGCGTCGAAAAAGGCACTGGGAGCAGCATTCGACCTATGGTTTTCCATGTGCATTGGCCGTGCTCAGGCTTCCTCCCAAAAACAGCCCTTCAAACATAAGGCAGGGCTCGCTGTTGGGCGAGAAACCGTACCGTGAGCACATTGTGCCCAACATCCGGGACGAGGTCGTGCGGAGTTTCTGGATCCACGAATTCGCATCCAGGAGCGACAACTACCGCACCGAAGCCGTCGCGGCCATCCAGAACAAGATCCGGCCTTTCCTCACCAATACGAACATGCGGGCGATCGTCAGCCAGCCGGGGCGATCCCTGGACCTTCGGCAGATCATG
>CAIYOB010000731.1 GCA_903927685.1 uncultured Planctomycetaceae bacterium | reverse complement strand
CGAGGCCAGCAGGTGCGGCAGATGACTGATCTCCGCCACCGCCCGGTCGTGATCGTCGGGGGCCATCCGCACGATGCGGGCGCCCAGCGACCGCCAAAACGCCTCGACTTGCGCGACGGGATGCTCCGGGAACGGCTCGGGCGGCGTCACCACGGTCACGCACCCCTCGAACAGGTTGGGGTCGGCGAACTCCGGGCCGCTTTTCTCGCTGCCCGCCATCGGATGACTGCCCACGAACGTGCCGCGTCCCGGCAGACCGGCGGCCAGGGCTCGGCAGATCTCCCCCTTGGTGCTGCCCGCGTCGGTGATCAGGGCACCGGCCGGGCAGGCGAGACTGACCTGCCTGACGTGGTCCACCACGAGCCCGACGGGCGTGCACACCACCGTCAGTTCCGCGGCGGCGACGCCTTGCGCCACGTCCGTCGTCGCCCAAGAGATGGCGCCGATCTCCTCGGCAATCCGCAGGCGACTGGCCGTCCGCCCGATTCCGACGACGGTGCGCGCCAAACCTCGCTGGCGAAGCGCCAAGCCGAGTGAACCGCCGATGAGCCCGACGCCGATGATGGCGACTGTGTCCCACTGTTTCATGATCAGCTGCCGCGTCCGCGATACGCCTCCCGAGCCGCGTCGTACACGTCGGCCAGCGGCACGCGGTGGTCGGCCGCGATCTGCCGGCAGGCTTCATACTCGGGCGAGAACCGCACCCGGCCCCCCGCCCCTGTCGCCAGCTTGCCCGCGACCGGTCCCCACGGCGTTTCGACTTGACAAGCCTCGCGGGGCAACGTGTGCCGACTGGCTGGCCAGCGGCGGATGCCCAGCGTCGTTGTCTCGCGGAACAGGATGTCTTCCAGGCGCGCTGCGTCGTCCGCCCGGCAGATCACGCTGACCATCACCGCCGGCCGGTTCTTCTTCATTTGAATCGCCGTGGTATAGACGTCCAGCGCGCCCGCGTCCATCAACAGGGCCGTGGTATGCCCGATGACTTCGCCGCTGACGTCGTCCAGATTCGTTTCCAGGATCCAAACCTGGTCCGCCGCGAGGGGCTCGTCGGCCTGGCCGAGCAGCAACCGCAGCAGATTGGCTTGCGATTCCAAGTCCCGGGTGCCTGCCCCGTAGCCGATCCGCTCGATCCGCATCGCCGGCAGTCCGCCGAAGCTCTCCGCCACCGTCGCCACGATGGCGGCGCCCGTGGGCGTCGTCAGTTCCAGCTGGACGGTGGACGGAGCGATCGGGACTCCCTGCAGCAGTTCGGCCGTGGCGGGCGCCGGAATGCTGACTCGCCCGTGAGCGATCTCGACGAAGCCCCCGCCGGTGGGCACGGGCGAGCAGACGACGCGCTGCACCCCGAGGAGATCCAGTCCGATCGCGCTGCCGACCACGTCGGCAATCGAGTCGACGGCCCCGACCTCGTGAAAGTGGACCTTTTGGATGGTTGTCCCGTGGACTTTGGCCTCGGCTTCTCCCAGCCGTGTGAAAATGCGTTTGGCTAGATCTTTCTGGGATG
>CAIYOB010000730.1 GCA_903927685.1 uncultured Planctomycetaceae bacterium | reverse complement strand
TTCCTCAGCGCCGTCAGACCGAACAGGACGATCGTCAGGGCGACGGCCGTCGCCCCCGCGTACCAAAGTCGCCGACGGTCGGCGGCCAGCCGTCTCCCGGGCCGTTGGGTGGGAGCGACGGCGAGGCTCTTCTCGCGCAACACCACCTTGGCCAGCAGGCGATCGCGGGACAGCGAAATGTCGTCCACTGCCGGGGCGGACAATGCTTCAAACAGCTGGCATCGCGACTGGACCTGCCGGGCGGCTCGGTCCCGCCGTTCGGCGTCCGCGAGCGCCGCGCCAAGAACAGCCATCTCGTCCGGCGTGAGTTCTTGGCCGTCCAGGACGCAGTCCAGCAATTCCCGCCAGTCGGTGGTCATGTCGGCACCTCCCCGGCAAACTGACCTTCGATGCAGGACTTCAGTCCCTGCCGGATGCGAAACAGCCGCACGCGCAGCGTCGCCGCATTGAGTTCCCCACGCCGGGCGATTTCGCTGATCTGCGAGCCGCCGGCGTAGTGTCGGCCGATCAAGTCGCGATCGCCTCCGTCCAGTCGGTCCAGGCAGCGGTGGAGGGCCTCGCGGACCAGCGACCGATCGATCGCGTCCCCGGCTTCGTCGGCCTGGTGCACGACCTGTTGAAGTTGGTCTGCTACGTCCTGCGGTAGCTTTCGCTGCTGTCGCCAGACGTCGCGTACCAGGTTCCGCACCGCTCCCCGCAGCCATTTTCCCGGGTCGTCTTGGAACGGCTGGCCGACAGCCAAGCGGTCAAAGGCGAGCAAGAACGCCTGGTGGACGACGTCCTCGACCGGCCCGCTGCGTCCCAGCAGGAATTGGGCGTACCGCAACAAGGGCTCGTAATGATCGTCGACGATTTGCTGAAAAGCCCGCTGGCGATCCATAACCAACGCACGCTCCCGTACCCGTGGGCCCGAGTCTTGAAGGCCGCGCTCGGAGTGAAGTCCTGGTTTGCCGGTTGAGGTCCACGCTCCCCAGGGAGCCGCCCGCGGCTCATTCTTGCCGGACGGAACGGGCACGGCAAGCAGTTCCCCGCCCCAGCTGCTGCGCCTCCACCGGCCGAAACAACTCTGTAGCGAGTCGCAGAAACGTTTCAAGGAATCTGCACGGCAACGCCGAAATCGTGCAAGAAGATCGTCGTTGCCCGAACGCAACAGCGCGGCCGCCGTCGTTCAGCGCTCTTCTCCCCCGGCCGCCGGCCGGCCGAAGCGGGCGTACAGCGAGGGAAGCAGGAAGAGATTCAGGACGGTCGAGGTGAGCAGTCCGCCCAGGATGACGACCGCCAGCGGGTACTCGATCTCGTGACCAGGCCGATTGCCGGCGATCACCAGCGGCACCAGGGCCAAGCCGGTCGTCAACGCGGTCATGAGGATCGGGGCCAAGCGTTCCTCGGCGGCCCGCAACACCAACGCCGGGCCGAACCGCTCGCCCTCCGCGACTTCCAGATATCGGAAATGGCTGACCAGCATGATCCCGTTCCGGGCGGCGATCCCCAGCACGGTCACAAACCCGACCAGCGATCCCAGCGACAGGACGCCGCCACTGATCAGTACGGCCCCCACGCCGCCGATCAGGGCGAAGGGCACGGTGAAGACCACGATCAGCGCCGGCCGCCAGGCCTGCAAGTCAACGTACAACAGCAGAACCATGCCGACCAGGGCCAGCGCGGCCAGACCGTACAGCCGTCGGGTGGATTCCTGCCGGGCGGCGTATTCGCCCAAGAACTCCGGGCGGTACTCGCGGTCGAAACGGATCTGCCGGACCTGCGCTTCGATCTCGCGCGCCACGGAACCTAAGTCGCGGCCTGCGACGTTGCAGGTGATGTCCAGTCGGCGGGACGCGTTCTCGCGTTTGATCTCATTGGGCGTCGGGGCCACCATCACGTCGGCGACGTCGCCCAGCCGCACTTGCGTCCCGGACGGCGTGTCGAGGGGCAACGCGCGGATCGCGGCCAAGTCACTGCGCACGGCCGGCACGCCCCAGACGACGACGTCGAACTTCTTCTGGTCCTCGTACACTTCGCCGACCTTGGCGCCTTTCAGAAGCGTGCTCGACGCGCGGCGGACGTGGCCGGCCGTCAAGCCGAAACGCTCGGCGGCGGCGGGCCTCAGACGCACCTCGATCTGAGGCACCAGGATCTGGGGTTCGACTTTCAGATTGGCCACCCCCGGCACCGCGGCCATCGCCGCCTCGACTTCCTTGGCCTTGGCTCGCAGCACGTCCAGATCGGGGCCGTACAGCCGCACGACGATCGTGGCACTGGTCCCGGTAAGGACTTCCTTGATCCGTTCGCGGAGATACGTCAGCAGGTCGCGGTACAGGCCGGGATAGGCGTAGACGACCTCTTCGATGCGGGCGACGGTGGCCTGGTAATCCACATCCGGATCGATGCTGATCCACAGCTCGGTAAAGTTGGGGCCGACGGGTTCGTCGGCCACCTCAGCGCGGCCGATGTGCGAGCCGAAGTTCCGCACGCCGGGAATGGCGCGCAGGTCCTTGCTGGCCTGGATCGTCACCCGCCGCATGGCTTCGACCGAGGTCCCCGGTTTCTCGACGAAGTGCATCAGGAAATCCGTCTCCTGGAAGCGGGGCAGAAACTCCTGGCCCAGCCGTCCGGCGCCCGCGGCGGCCAGGCCGTACATCCCCAGCACCAGAGCCAGGGCCGCGTAGGGATGCCGGACCAGCGGCGGGAGGACGAACCGGTACGCGCCTTGGAGGCCGCGCGTCAGCGGCGATTCACGCCCGCCCCGGTCCCGCCGGGTGAGCAGCATGTACGAGAGGGCCGGAGTCACGGTCAAGGCCACGGCCAGCGAGGCCACAATCGCCAGCACGTAGGCCAGGGCCAGGGGCCGGAAGAACGCCCCCGCCAAGCCTTCCAGGAAGAAGACGGGCACGAACACGAGAATTACGATCAAGCTCGCGTAGACGACCGCACTGCGGACTTCGAGCGAGGCGTCCAGCACGACCTGGAAGGCCGATTTGGGACGGCCCGCCTCCCGGTTCAGCCGCACCCGCCGGGCAATGTTCTCGACGTCGATGATCGAGTCGTCGACCAGTTCACCCAGCGCGATCACCAGACCCGCAATCACCATCGTGTTGATCGTCGCGCCCGCCCAGGTGATCAGTAGGACCGCCCCGATCAGCGACAGCGGAATGGCCGTCAAGCTGATCAGCGCCGTCCGCCAATCGAACAAAAACGAAACCAGGACGACAATCACCAGCACACAGCCGACGGCCAGCGCCCGGGTCAAGTTCGCGACGGCCCGCTCGACAAACGTGGCCGGGCGGAAGATGGTCGGGTCGAGTTCGACGTCGTGTAGCGCCGGAGCCAGCGTCGCCAGCGC
>CAIYOB010000729.1 GCA_903927685.1 uncultured Planctomycetaceae bacterium | reverse complement strand
CAGCTTCAGGCCGAGTTTCGCCAGTTCGTGCCCCAGCGTGTTGAGCGCCGCGGCTTGCGTCTTCAACTGGTCGTCGCTCTTGCCCTGCCGGTTTGGACTGGGGTTGGTCACGATGATCTGGGTGCCGACCGCCTTGGCCTGCTTGGCCAAAGCGACAATCCGTTCTAACTCGGCGTCAACCTTGGCGGGGTCGGTCAAGGAGCTGCCGGTGTAGATCGAACGCAGCTGCAGGTTGTGCTTGGCGAGCTGCGCGGCCAAGCCTTCGACCTGGTCGGCCGAGCCGAGACCCGGCTCCAGGCCGTTGACCCCGACCGCTGCCAAGCCGACCAGTTCGTCGTCAAAGGCGATCTGGGTGTTCTGCTTGGCCCGCCCGCGGACCGAGCCGACGGACCATTGGTTGATCGACACGTGCAGCGCGTCACTCGTTTCGCCGGCGGCTTCGGCGGCGGCCCGACGGAACAAAACGGCCGCGGTGGCCAGCCCCGCGGTGGCCAGGAATTCGCGACGATCGGACAGCGGTTTCGGCATGGTGTTGTTCTCCTGGGATAGGCGGCAAAAGTTTGAACCTCAACGGCGGTTGGCTGAGTATCGTTCGACAAACAAGTGTCGTCTTTCGCACCGCGAAAGAACGTCCTTTCGCGGTGCGAAAGGCGACGACACGATCCCAAGCTCGACCACCGCCACCCGGCACTCGACTCGCGCAAATTCAGTCGGGCTCGTGTGGGACGCCTTCCGTCCGGGCTCGTTTCAGTATACCGTAACGGGGCTGGAGTCTGGCAAGCTGGCACGCCGCGGTTTTCGCGCCGCGGGTCGGTGACTCCTTCTCCCTTAGTTCCTGCCAGGTGGGACGGATTGGCAATCCGTCCTACGGAGGCGCAGGGGGCGGCGACTCATGCTCCCTTGTTTCCTATCTCGCGGCTGCGGAGGACAATTCCATGCGGAATCGGATCGATGTCCTTGTGTGGGCCATCCTCGTCGCGTCCAGCGCGCCCGCGACCGCTGCCGAGGATTCGCCTTCGACCGTGCACCTGGTGACCTCGATCGTCGGCCAGGAGTTTCTGTCGGAGACGTTGCGGATCGGCGACCTGAACGGTGACGGGGCGCCGGACCTGCTGTTCGTACAGAACTTGTACGGACCGCGGGCGATCACCTGCCTGACGGCCACCACCATCAGCGGTCAGATGTTGTGGCAGACCGGCACGCCGTCGAAAGGCAACGGCCGCTGCTACTGCGACTTGCCCGTCCAGATTTACGATTTCGATCGGGACGGCCGGAACGAGGTGCTGTACGTCCGGCAGGCGACGTACCTGGATTCGCCTCCGCCCGATCCACGCACCGTCCGCGAGCGGGCGGCACGCTATGAAGGCGACGCGATCATGCTGGTTCTGGACGGCCGGACGGGGCAGGAGAAGAGCCGTTTTGCGATCCCCGCGGCGGCTGACGACAGTTTTCTGTTCGCGGATCTGACGGGCCGCGGACGGCGCGAGGACTTGGTGGTCAAGGACCGCTACTGGAACCTGTGGGGCGTGTCGCACGGCGGACAGGTCCTGTGGCATTACGCTGGTTCGGTCGGGCACTATCCGGCGGTGGCTGACGTCGACGAAGACGGCCGGGACGAAGTGTTCGTCGGCTTTGCCTTGATCGACCACGACGGCAAAATGCTGTTTGAGCACGATGCGGCCGGGGCCCACCAGGACGCCGCGTTCCTGGCCAAGCCAGCGGACGGCCACTGGCGGCTGTTGTTCGGCAACGGCGGGATTCACTGCCTGAGCCGCGAGGGCCGGACGCTGTGGCAGCATCCGTTGGGCGAAGCCCAGCACGTAATCGCCGGCCGGTTCCGGCCCGAGTCGCCGCTGCAGTTCCTGGTGGTCGATCGCACGCCCGAGCCCAGCCATCGCCGCGACGCCAATGCCTGGGCGTTCCTGCTGCTGTACGACCTGGACGGCCGGGAACTGTGGCGTCAGAAAATGCAGCCGGGCGAATGGTGCATCGCGACGCGTCTGGCCCGCTGGTTCGGCCCCGACCAACTCGACTGCGCCTTGGTCTACGGCTTCTCCGTGGACCAGCGCGGCCCCGGCAAGCCGGCGCGCATCTACAACGGCCGCGGCGAAGTCGTCGATGAACTTCCGCTGCAGGTCGGCCCAATGGCTGGGGAGACTGAGTTCATGTCGGACTGCTACGGCATGGCCGCCGATGTCTGGGGCGACAGCCGCGACGAGGTGCTGCTGTTCGGCGCGCGAGGCTTCAGCATCTATGCCAACTCGCGGCCACTGGAACAGCCGTCCCAGTACAATATGACGCTGTATCCGGGGATGTGAGCGAGTTCCCTTCAGTCCGCATCCAAGGACCCAAAGACACGCCGGAAACAGCCGGACGAAACCACGAATGGCGCGGATTGCACGAATCAGAACAACCCATCCGTGTCATTCGGGTGACCCGTGACTGGTGACCAACGCTATCCGATACGAATCGTGCATTTACCCGCGACGGATGACAACCCGCTCGCGGCGTTGGAGCCCATGCCGGCGAGACCTCGGAAACTGCCATGAAGACCACACTCGACGTCGCGCTGACTGGCAAAGAGCGAATCCTGACGGTGCTGTCGGGAGGGACTCCCGATCGGGTGCCGTTTGTGCCGAATATCTGGCAGTGGTTCCACGT
>CAIYOB010000728.1 GCA_903927685.1 uncultured Planctomycetaceae bacterium | reverse complement strand
GTCAGCACGCCGGTGTACCACGACGGCCACCTGTACGCGATCGACTTCAACGGCACGGCCTTGTGCGTGGACGCCAAGTCGGGCCAGGAAGTTTACCGCGAGCGGCTTGAGATCAGCGGCAACGGTGACAAGCTGTACGCCTCGCCGGTCGCAGCCGACGGCAAGTTGTATGGCGTCTCGCGCCAGGACGGCGCCGTCGTGCTGGAGCTGTCGCCCAAGTTCGAGTTGCTGGCCCACAATCACCTGGGGGACGACAGCGTTTTCAACGCCACCCCCGTCATCGCAGGCAACCGGCTGCTGATTCGCAGCGACCGAGGCCTGTATTGCCTCGGCCGCTGACCGTCGTTCGACGACGCGCCTTTCCGCGTCAGGGGCTGACCTGCAACTCGCCTGCGACCTGCAGCACGACGACGCTGCAGATCGCGTCGGGAGCGGTGGCGGGAACGCTCACGCACACGCCCGACTCGACGGCTTCGGTCGGGAGTGCCTGCTTGCCGGCGTCGGCCAGCAAGTAGGCGGCGGCAACCTTGCTCCGCAGGCCGGGAACGAGCAGCCGCCCGTCTTGCGGCCACTGAAAGACCTGCAGATAGAGCGTCGTGCTGCCGGCGGTGGCCTTCTTGGTGCAGCGGCCCCAAGGCAGCTTCTGGAACGGGCTGGCCTGCGTGCCGTAGATCGCCTGGCCGTTGACCTGCATCCACTTGCCGATCGCCTGCAGCCGTTCGACCGACGGCGCCGGAATCAGGCCCTCGGCAGTCGGACCGACGTTCAGCAGATAATTGCCGCCTTTGGACGCGATGTCGACCAGGTTGCGAATCAGCGTCTCGCTGCTCTTCCAGTTGTGGTCGTCACTCTTGTAGCCCCAGGTGTCGTTCATGGTCATGCAGGATTCCCAGTCCACGCCGGGCAGGCCGGTGGCCGGGATCTGCTGTTCCGGCGTGCCGAAATCGCCGGCGTGCTCCGCGCCCTTGGTCAGCCCCTCCATCCCCTGGCGGCCCTTGCCGACGCGGTTGTTGATGATCAGCTGCGGCTTGAGCTCGCGCAGATAGCGGTACACATCGTTGGCGTCCTGCTCGGTGTACCAGTCGCACCATTCGCCATCGAACCAGAGGACTTCCGGATCGCAGGTGTCCAGCAGTTCCTTCAACTGCCGCTTCATATAATCCAGGTACTCCGCTTTCCGCCCCGGCACGATCTTGGTCGGGTTGTAGCTCCGTTCGTTGGCGCGCGTCTGGGCCGGATGGTGCCAGTCCATGATCGAGTGGTAGACGCAGAACCGGATGCCCTGCTTGCGGCATTCGTCGGCCAGCGGCTTCAACAGGCACTTGCCGTAGGGCGATGCGTCCACCACGTCGTAGTCGGTCGCCTGGGAGCCGAACAGGCAGAATCCGTCGTGGTGCTTCGAAGTGATCACCAGGTACTTGATGCCTGCTTCCTTGGCCAGCCGAGCCCATTCGGCCGGATCGAATTTGACCGGATTGAACTGCTTGGCCAACTGCTCGTACTCGGCCACCGGGATGTTCGCGCTGTTCATAATCCACTCGCCGATGCCCCCGACCGGCTTGCCCTGCCAGGTGCCCGCCGGCACGGCGTACAAGCCCCAGTGGATGAACAGGCCGAAGCGGGCGTCGCGCCACCATTGCATTCGGGCCTCGCGCTGCTCGGCGGTCTCCTGATTCCACTTGGCTTGCTCCGCCGCCCGCAACGGCGCGGCGATCGCCAGCCAGCCCAACAGCAGGACGCATCCCCAGTTCAGTCGTCTGGTATTCATGGTACCTTTCCTCGTGCTAGAATCCCCTGATCAACCGTAGGCCCTACAGTATACCAGCCGCCGAACGCGACGCGAGACACGGCGGCCGCATCCCGTTTCCCCCCTGGAGCCCAAGAATCCCCGTGCACGAGATGTCGATCGTTCAAGCCCTGATCGAGCAGGTCGCCGCCGAAGTCCGAAAATCGGGCCACCAGGGCCGCGTCGTCGGCCTGGATCTGGTCGTGGGCCGGCTGTCCGGCGTGCATGTGGACTCGATCCGCTTTGCCCACGAGATGCTCGCCCCGGGGACGATTCTCGAGGGTTCGACGCTGCGGATCAGCGAGCCCCAAGCGTACAGCGACTGCCGCGCGTGCGGAGCCCGGGAAGTGATCGACGCGTTGTCGATGGTTTGCCCGCATTGCGGCAGCGGCGAGATCGTGATCGACGGCGGCCGGGACCTCGTCCTGCAGTCGATCGAATTGGAAGAGTTGCAGGACGTCGGGTAACAGCCGTGGGACACCGAACGTATGTGGATCCGCATTGCCCTGTTGTTGTTGGTCGTGGCGGGCTTGATCGCCGTGGTGGACTACAGCCAGCGGCGTCCGAAACTGGCGATGATCAGCGGGTTTATCGAAGCCGATGAAATCCGGCTGGGCTCGCGCGTCGGCGGGCGCGTGGCCCGGGTGCATGTCGAGGAGGGACGGGCGGTCCGCGCCGGCGAAGTGCTGGTCGAGCTGGAACCGTTCGACTTGCTGGAACTGGAACACGAGGCGGAAGCCCAAGTGGCCGCCAAGCAGGCGGACTACGAGCGGTTGCAGGCCGGGTTCCGCGCCGAGGAACAGGCGCAGGCCAAGGCTCGCGTGGGCCAGCTGCAGGCGCGGCTGGAACTGCTGGTCAACGGGCCGCGGCCCCAGGAGATCGCCGCCGGCCAGGCCCAGTTGCAGGTCGCCGAGTCGACGCTGAAACTGGCCCAGCAGAACCACGCCCGGGTCTCCAGTCTGTTCGACATTGACAAAGGTGCGGTCCCGCGCCAACAACTCGACGAAGCGGTCGAAAAACTGCAGGCCGCCCAAGCCACCGTCGTCGTCTGTCAGCAGGAACTGAGTCTGCTGGAGGCCGGGACGCGGCGCGAAGATATCGACCGGGCCCGGGCCGAGCTGGAGGAAGCTCAGCAGGCCTTGGCCCTGACCAGCGCCGGCTACCGCCCCGAGGAGATCGCCGGCGCCAAGGCCGCTCGCGATGCCGCCCAGGCCGCCCTGGACGCTATCCGCACCCGGAAGAAGGAACTGCAGATCGTCGCGCCGGTCGACGGCACCGTCGAGGCCCAGGAGTTGCAGCCGGGCGACCTGACGCTGCCCGGGGCACCGGTGATGACGATCGTCGACAACCGGCGGCTGTGGGTGCGGGCCTACTTGCCGGAAAACCGGCTGAACGTCAAGTTTGGTCAACAGCTGTGGGTCACGGTCGACAGCTATCCGGAGCGAAGGTTCGCCGGCGAAGTCACCTTCCTGGCTCGGCAGGCGGAGTTCACGCCCAGCAATATCCAGACGCCGGACGAGCGGGCGAAGCAAGTGTTTCGCATCAAGGTCACCCTGAAAGAAGGCTGGGACGTCCTGCGGCCCGGCATGTCGGCCGACGTGTGGCTGGGAGATCTGCCGCCATGACCGCCGAGCCGATCATCGTCACGGAACGACTGACTCGCCGCTTCGGCCATCTGGTCGCCGCGGATGACGTCAGCTTTCAGGTACCCAAGGCGTCGATCTTCGGACTGCTGGGCCCCAACGGCAGCGGCAAGTCGACGATCATCCGCATGCTGCTGGGCATCCTCCCGCCGTCGTCCGGCTCGGCCCGCGTGCTGGGCTTTGACGTGGCGCAGGACCCCGAGGCCATCAAGCGCCGCATCGGCTACATGTCGCAGCAGTTCAGCCTGTACAACGACCTGACGGTGCGGGAGAACGTCGAATTCTACGCCCGCATCTACGGGCTCGGCGGCGACCGCTTCCAGCAGCGCTGCCGCGAGGTGCTGGAACTGACTTCGTTGGGAAGCCGCATCGAGCAACTGGCCGGGACGCTGTCCGGCGGGTGGAAACAACGACTGGCGCTGTCCTGTGCGCTGGTCCACGAGCCGGAACTGGTGTTCCTGGACGAGCCGACGGCAGGAATTGATCCCGTGGCGCGGCGCCAATTGTGGGACCTGCTGTTCGAGCTGTCCGGGATGGGCGTGACGCTGTTGGTGACCACGCATTACATGGACGAGGCCGAACGCTGTTCCGAAGTCGGCTACCTGTTCATGTCGAAACTGCTGGTCCTCGGCAAGCCGCGGGAGTTGAAGAGCCTGCCCCAAGTGACGCCCGCCGACACGCGGCGGTACGAGCTGCGCGTGCCGTCGCCCACTGCCAGCCTGCGGCGGTTGCGGGCTCTGGACGGCGTCCGCGACGCGACATTGTTCGGTGAAACCGTCCACGTGCTGGTCTCGGACGCGCTGTCCCCGCGGGCGCTGAGCGACGAACTAGAGCTGCCCGCCGATCAGGTCGACGTCCGCGAAGTGCCGCCGTCGCTGGAGGACGTGTTCGTCACGCTGACCAAGAACGCCGAGCAGGAAACGCAAGAGGACGCGGCCCGGCAGGTCGACGACGCAGCTCGCCGCGGGGCTCCCGACCCCGCCGAAACGCCCGACCGCCAGGTCTCCCCCGACCCGCCTCCGTCCGGCGAAGCCGCTGCGGAGCCCGCTGCTCGCAACAAGCCAAGTCCCTCAGCCGGGCAGAACCGCCGCGGACCGGCCGGCCGCTCGCGGACGCTCAACGGTCTGCTGGCGGTGCTGACCAAGGAGTTTTCGCACATCCGCCGCCAGCCATCGACGATCTTCTTCATGCTGGTCGTCCCGGTCATGCAGACGATCATCTTCGGCTACGCCATCGACACGCAGATCGAGAACATTCCCCTGGCTGTGTACGACTTGGACGGGCGCAGCCCCGGCCGCGACCTGGCCGAGACGTTCGCCAACACGCGGCGGTTCGTGATCGTCGAGCGTTGTCAAGACAGCGAGTCATTCCGCCGCGCCTTGACGTCCGGGCGGGCCAAAGCGGGCCTGCTGATCCCGCAGAACTATACCGACCGCCTGGCCCGCGGCGAGCAGGT
>CAIYOB010000727.1 GCA_903927685.1 uncultured Planctomycetaceae bacterium | reverse complement strand
CTGAACTGGGATCTGTGGCTGGGTCCGCGGGAGCTGCGTCCGTATCATCCCGCCTATGCGCCGTACAACTGGCGCGGCTGGTGGGCGTTTGGCACCGGAGCGATCGGCGACATGGCCTGCCACAACATCGATCCGGCCGTGTGGGCGCTGAAACTGGAGCATCCGCTGCGGATCGAGGCCACGACATCGCTGCTGGACGACGAAGTCGCCTCGCCGCAGGGCGCCATTCACACCTACCGTTTCGGCCCGCGCGGCGACATGCCGCCGGTGACCCTGACTTGGTACGACGGCGGACTGCGGCCGCCGACGCCTGAGATCCTGGACCCGACCGACGCCAAGCAGCGACTGGGCGACGGCGGCAACGGCATCCTCTTCATCGGCGACAAGGGCATCATCACGTGCGCCGGCTGGGCGGGGATGCCCCGCCTGCTGCCGCTGTCGCTGCACCAGGAGTACAAACGGCCGGAAAAGACCTTGCCCCGCAGCGCCGGCCACCATGCCGACTGGGTCGCCGCGTGCAAGGGCGGCCCGCCGGCCAGCGGCAATTTCGAGTACAGCGCACGGCTGACCGAACTGGTATTGCTGGGCAGCGTGGCCGTGCGGAGCAAGAAAGTATTGCTGTGGGACGGCCCCAACATGAAAGCCACCAACGCCCCCGAAGCGGAGCAGTACCTGAAGGAGCCGTGCCGCCAGGGTTGGGAAATCGGCTAGTCGCTAGCCCACCAGAAACACCGTGTGCGAGCGGGCTCCGTGCGCCCCGATCACCAGCGATTGTTCGATGTCGGCAGTCTTGGACGGCCCGGACAGGAACAAGCCAAAGCCGGGCTCGGCAAACGACAATCGCTGGTAGGCCTGGTACATGTTGTCCACCAGCTGGGCCGCCGGGACGACGAGCGCCAGATGCTGAGTCAGGAAGTACAGCACGCGATGCCGTACGCCCGCGTCGGTGACCCACACGGCCCCGTTTTCCGCGACGCCGAATTGGCCGGGGGCGACGAAGAAATCGACGTCCTCCAGCTGATGCGGGTCGGTTGCGTCGGCGATGTGCACGTTGGCTCGGCGGATGCCGTCAACCAGTGAGCAGACTTTTTTCGCCTCGGCATACGCCGGCAACTGCTCCAGTTCGCGGTTGAGTTGCTCGCTGTCGCGGACGCGCACCGCCCGGCCACCGACGGCCTGCAGGACCGCCGCGAACTGGCCGGGGCGGTCGTCGAACGTCGTCCAAGGCTGGTTCAGGTCCGGCAGCTGGACCGGTTCCAGGCTGGTGTCGCGGAGGGTGCGGAGGATCTCTGCTTTACTGCTTGCGGCCATGTTTCTTCTCGTACAGTTCGCGGAAACTGTGCTTGGGGAACACCGGCAATTCGCGGTGCTTGCCCCAGGCGTTCAGCCGGTTGTAGACCAGGAATCGCGGCAGGATGGGCATGAACCAGCGAGCCAGCTTGCCCGACAAGTTGTACAGCCAGGTGTGGCGGAACACGATACTGCCGGCTTTCATCGCCACCCGCTTGGTCAACGGCAGCAGACGCATCCGCACGATTTCCCCGCGCCACGTCAGCAGCTGTTGGGCCAGCGGGATCTTGACGGGGCAGACTTCGCTGCACGACCCGCACAAGCTGCACGCGTAGGGCAAGCTGTAGTTGTGCTTGGGGTCCTGCAACGGCCCCAGCACCGAGCCGATCGGTCCGGGGATCGTGTTGTCGTAACTGAAGCCGCCACTGCGCCGGTAGACCGGGCAGGTGTTCATGCAAGCCCCGCAGCGGATGCACTTGAGCGACTCGCGGAACAGCCGGTTCTGCCG
>CAIYOB010000726.1 GCA_903927685.1 uncultured Planctomycetaceae bacterium | reverse complement strand
CCCAGAACCAGATCGTCTACTCGCATTGCATGGCCATGACCAAGGTCTTCGGGCCCGACCGCGAATCCTGCCGGTTCCGCATCCGCACGTTGCACAACCGCGACCCGCGCGGGTGCTGCGCCCAGTCGTTCCTGCCCGAGGGCTACATGACCACGACGTTTCGCACCAGCATCGAGCGCAAGCAGCTGGTCATCCATCGCGCCAAGTCGGTGGGCAACCTGGATAGCGAATTCGGCTGCCGCACGCAATTGCTGGGCGAAGTCTGCGGGGACATCGGCAAGCTGTTCCGCGAATGGGACCGCTTCGGCTGGCATCGCGTCACCGTCTATGGCGATGTCCAGGAACCGCTGTGCGAATTCGGCCGAGCGTTGGGATTGGAGGTCATTCAGGAGGCTTGATTCACCGCTTCCCGGCCGCCGGAATTCCGGCCTCAATCATGACCGTGCGGACGTAGCCGCGGTCGGTGCGAAAAGTGACCGCGCCGCGATAGCGGGGCTTGTCCCGGCTGTCCGCCGTGATCTCGATCCGGACAGGCATGGGTTCACCGCTCGTCGCGCCCTGGGCCGGGGTGCAGGACAGCCACGGGCTGTTCGGCACCGCACGCCAAGTTGTCCCGACCGTGGGCGGGGCGACCAGCTGCACGGTTGCCGACGACTGGCCGCCGGTCGGGGGCGCTGCTGCCGTCGCGCGTAGCGGGAGGACGCTCAGTCCGTGCGGGCGTGGCGGGAAATCCGGGCCGCCCTGGCCGCTCTCGAACGCGCCCATGTCCGGCGCACGGCCAGCAAAGCCGTCGTTGAGACCGGGCAGCGCACAGCCCTGGTCGATGCCAGGCGAGCCGTCGGCCAAGCGGTAATCCCCCTGCGCCGCGGCGACGAAGGTCGGCGCCGCGGTGACGGCATGCGTCTCGCCGCCCGTCGCCAGTCGCACGCCGCCGCGGCTGGTCAGGTCGTAGTCAAAGTCGTTCCGAGGGTCATTCGAGATGTTCAGCAGATCCTGATGGCCGGATCCCGCAAACAGGTTGTTCCGTGATATCGCCACGTAGGCTCCGCGATCCGGGCCATAGCCATAGCCCACACTCCGCAGCCCGCCACCGGGGCCGAAGATGGTGTTGTGGGCGATGACGCTCAGGCCCGGAGAGAGCGCCGCCCCGCCCATTTTGAAGGCCGAGCCAGCGGACTCGCGTTCCTCGCCCAACGGCGCGACGACGTTGCGGAACACGTAGGACGGCCCGCTGCGATTGGGCGCGCAACTGATGCCGCACAAGGCCCACGCGATCCAGTTGTGCCAGTAGCGGACATTGATCTGGCCCCCATCCAGTTCCGTGCCGTCGTCGTTCGAGAACGCGAGCACATTCCCATAGATGTCGGTGTCCCGGTACGGGCCGCCGGACACCTCGCCATTGGCAATGCTCTCGATGGCATCGTTCCACCAGTGAGTCTCGGAGCCGATCAGATCATTGTACCGCACGACGTTATTGCCGCCGGTGCGGTCGAGGATCACGCCTTGAGGCCCCGCCGGGTGCCCATAGGCCCACGAGTTGGCCGTGCCGCGCGGGCTGTGGATGAAACAGTGCTCGACGACCACTTGCGAACTGCCCTCACAGATCCGCACGCCCGCGTGGTAGTTGATCACGCGCCCCGTAGCGTCCACGAACCGGCCATTTTCGAGCCCCTCCTTCGCCGTGCCGGGATCGCCCCAGCCGGCGATGTCGCAATGGCGAATCCGCACGTGCTGCGATTTTGCCACCCGGACGGCATCCCGGCGGCCGCCGCGCAATTCGACGCCCTCGACGATGACGTAGGCCGCGTTCGTGATGAGCAGGGCCTGCTCGCCCTTCGCCTCCGCGGCGATCTCGACGGGGCTCGCCGTCGCCGGGCGGTACAGGATCCAGGCGTCGGGCTTTCCCCGAGCGTCGATCTTCACGACGCCGCCGGAGTCCGGCGCTGGCAAGACGCGGGTGTCCGCGATCGGGACTTCTTCCTGCCAGGTGCGTGCGTGCAGGACGAGGGGCGCAGCCGCCTGGACCGCTGAATCGACCAACTGGCACTCGATCTCGTAGGCCGTGTCGGGCGTCAGCCCAACCAGGCTGCCGCGCAGCTGACGCTCGGCAACGCACGGCACGAGGCCCGGGCCCTCGCGCCACAGCGTGCTGCCCTCCGGCCGATAGCGGACGCGGCCGAGTGTCTGGCTGCCGAGCCCCCCGGAAAAATCGACGCCGATGCCGATCGCGGCGAAAGTGGCCACCGCCTCGCCGCGGACCAGACGCGGCGGCTCCGCCTCGCGCAACTGCAGGCCGCTGAACCACACCGTCTGGCCGAGCGTGTCGTCGCGCTGCCGGAAGCGGCAGATGATCTCGACCGCCTCGGCATCCCCGGTGGCAAACGTCAACTCGGCGTCGCGCCACTCGGTTTCACTGCGCTGCGGAGCCGTCAATCGCTGCTGTTCGCGCCCGCCGCGGTGGAGTTTCACCTGCAAGTAAGCGATCCCGGGTTTCGTACTCCGCAGCCGCCCCGACAGCACATACGCTCGCCCGGCCGACAGACGCTCCACACGCTGGCTGATCTGCCCGTCGTTTTCCCGGGCCTGGACGATCTCGACGCGAAGTGCGTCTGGCTGCTGGTCAAGTTCGACGCGCTGTCCGTCATCGACCACGCGCCAGCAAGCCGGCCCGGCCGCTTCGTCCTGTTCGAGGAACGAGCCGTTTCGCAACAACTCCGCGCCGTGGCTTGCTCCCGCTGCCAACGCAACCACACCCAGAACCGCCGCCCAGGGTCTTGCCATGTACATTTTGTCTGACCTGCTCATTCCTGAGTCCCAAAACCGACGTAATCCGCCGAGTTGGGCACCATGGTAGCACCGCGGTTGCCGACGTTCCAGTCAACGCCCGACACAACGCCCGGGATGCATCGCCCAGGGTGCATCCGCACTGGGGTGGGATCCAATCTCCCGCAGATGTAATCCTCGTTGCCAGCTCCGCCGTGGCTGTGGTAATCTGTTGGTTTGCGGTTTTTGGGAATTCTGAGCATCGAAGGGTACTGGAATGAGCACCGGTTTGAACATCCGTCAGGACGCGGCGTTGGATTTCGTATCATTGGGAGCGTTGGTTCATCGTCTGGACCCGGGGATTATCCCGTTTCGCAAGGCCACCGAGTGCCTGATCCATGTCAGCGGCGGCGAATTCAATTGTGCGGCGAACCTGTCCGACTGTTTCCGCCTGCGGACCGGGATCGCGACCGCCATGGCGGACTACCCGATCGGGGACTTGATCGCCGAGCGGGTGCGGGCGATGGGCGTCAAGCCGTTCTACAAGCGGTTTGCCCACGACGGCGTGCGGGGCCCGAACATGGCCTGCGTCTACAGCGACCGCGGCCTGGGCATGCGAGCCCCGGTGGTGTTCTACAACCGCTCGAACGAAGCGGCCGCTTTGCTCAAGCCGGGCGATTTCAACTGGTCGGAGATTTTCGCCGGCGGCGTCCGCTGGTTCCACAGCGGCGGGATCTTTGCGGCCCTGTCCCAGACTACGCCCGAGGTGATCATCGAAGGCATGCAAGCGGCCAAGGCGGCCGGGGCGATCGTCTCGTTCGACCTGAACTTCCGCGAGAAGCTGTGGAAGATCTCCGGCGGCTTGGACACGGCCCAGGCCACGATCCGCCGCATCATGGAGTACGTCGATGTCCTGGTGGGCAATGAAGAGGATCTGCAGAAAGGGCTGGGCGTGCCCGGGCCGGAGGTGGCCGCCAAGTCCAAGCTGGACCCGAGCACGTTCTTCGGGATGATCGACCGCGTCGTGGCTCAGCACAAGCAGGTCAAGGTTGTGGCCACGACGCTCCGCGAAGTCCATTCGACCAATCGGCACAGCTGGAGCGCCGTGGCCTGG
>CAIYOB010000725.1 GCA_903927685.1 uncultured Planctomycetaceae bacterium | reverse complement strand
GGCCATCGTGACCGCCGTCCTGGGAAGCATGATGGTCGCTTCCTCCATCCTGGCGTGGCTGATCCACGGCGAGAAGCTCAGCCGGGGCCAATGGTTTTTCGTCGGCTTTGTGTGCTGTGCCGTGGTCGGAATGCGGTTCTCGGCGGGATGACAGGCTCCCGCGGACTCACCCCCCAGGGTGCCAACGCGCTGGTGCCCAATGCCACTTACTTTGGGACCATTGGCGGCGTTTTTGTGAGCGGAGCGGCGCGAGCCGCCCGGTTTTCGGACTGCGATACCGGACGGCTCGCGCCGTGCCGCTACAAAGTACGCGGCACTGGGCTGGGGCCACACCGTTGGGACAGTGGTTTGTCACGGGGGAGAATTGGGGCTGGATGCCCCCGGGGGCGAGCCGCGAGGTACGAATGACCTCCCCCAGTTCTTGCCGCTGGGGGCTCGCTGCACTCAACCTCAGGCACCCCGACGTTCAGCTTGGACGGAGCACTGGATGCTTAAGCCCCCGAGTTCTGCTACTTGGACTCCAATGCCTTGACGGCCGCCGCGGCGGCTTCGCGGACATCGTCGTCGGTGTCCTTTTCGGCCACTTCTTTCAGGCGGGCGATAATCTCAGGCGTCGCAGCCGACGCGATCTGCCCCAAGCTTGTGGCGGCTTCCAGACGCACCAGATCGTGGTCGTAACTCAGGGCTTCAACCAGCAACGGCACCGCCTTGGCCTCGACGTCCTTATCGCCGGGACGGATCTGCATCAGGGCCCAAATGAACGAGGTGCGGGAACCGCCGTCCAGTTCCTGCAGACGCTTTTCCAGGACGGGCACTGCCTCGGCAGCCGCGGCACCCATCTTTCCCAGGGCATAGCAGGCGGTCCCGCGGACCTCCAGATCCTCCGCAGCCAGGGATTCGATCAACAGCGGGATGGCGTCCTTGGCCTCAGGGCCGATGGCTGACAGCGCGAGTTGAGCGTGCCGGCGGAACAAGATGTCCTCCTCACTGGCCGACAGGCCCTGCAGCGCCTCGATAATCGCCGGGACCGCCGGTGCCGCTTGCGGTCCCAGCCGGTAGATCAGCGCGGCCGCGAAGTGACGGCGGCGTTGGTCTTTGAGCGCCTCGCAGATCCGCGGCAGGATCTTGGGGCCGATCGTGGCCAGGGCATCCAAGGCATGTCGGACGACGCGTGGGTCCGAGTCCTGCATGGCCTTGGCCAGCGCCGGTCCGACGATTTCCGGATGCGAACCGAACTGCCCGAGCATTTTGGCCGCCACGGTTCGCAGTTCGGGGTCGTTCGAGGTCAGCCCCTCGGCCAACTTTTTGGCCGCGTAGGCAACGACCCCCAACTTGTCTGGATTCTGGTGAGCCAACGCCCACAGACTGACCGCTTTCAGGATCGGCTTGTCGCTCCGAGCCGCTGCCACCAGGGCTTTGGTCGACGCCTGGTCCTTATGGTTGATCGATCCCAGGGCGAACGCGGCCGAGAATTGGACGGCCTCGAATTCGTCGCTCTCCAGCAACTTGGCGATTTCCGGGACCGCCGGTGCCGCTTGCGGTCCCAGCCGGTAGATCAGCGCGGCCGC
>CAIYOB010000724.1 GCA_903927685.1 uncultured Planctomycetaceae bacterium | reverse complement strand
CGCAGCCGGATCAATACCGGACGTGGATCTGTGGCGCCGTTACGGAACGACTTACCCTGCCCGTCGATCGTGCCAGAGCCTGTGATCGCGACGTTGTCGCAGTTTTCTGCAAACAGTAGCGATTGGTTGAGGAGCTTGTAAACCACCTTGGGATCGGCGCGGTATTGCGCCAGATCGCTGACACCCTGCAACACGGCGGTCGAAGTCAGGTGCAATTCCACGTGGCTGCGCAGCACGAGCGTACCGGTGAGGAAGCTGCCGCGATCGAGGATGACCACGCCACCGCCTTGCTGCGCGCAGGCGTCGATGGCCTGCTGAATCGGACCGGTGTCGTTCGCCTGGCCGTCGCCCGTCGCGCCGAACGCCCGGACCTCGAAGTGGAGCGGGCTGGCGGCGTTCGCGGCCAGGGGAGTCGTGCTCGCCTGCGGAACGGGCGGCACGGCGGGCGCCGTCGGTTCAGCGCTGTTCGAAACCAGGGCCACACCTGTCCACACCAGGGCGGCAAGAAAAGCAAGCTGTCCGGTTTTCATGGCAACAGAACTCCTGCTGGGAACTCGGGGACAAAATGAAGAAGCCCGTGGATTGTACCACGCCGGCTGGGAAGACGCCCGTTCGATGAATACCGTTCGCCCACGCGAAAGCGAAGCGGCCGTAGCTCTTGCGTGCGATCGCGAGACGCTTTCTTATTGGGATTTCCGTGAGGACGGACTGTGTCCCAGGTGGGGATAATCTGGAAGGGGAAGACCCATTGCTGACCCAGGAAGGACCCGTTCTTTGCCCCCTGGAGGCCGTTTGACCTAAAGACGACTCGGCGAGCCTGCCTCGCGGCGTTCGTCTCCGCTCAAATTCGTGCGAGCAACGGCCCATCCCGCCTCAGTCAGGAACAGCATCTTCAGGAACGCTGGTTCTTTCGCATAGCCTTCGCGACGGTTTGTTGGTCCGCCGCCTTGCCAACGGATGAACTCCGCGGTCGAGATTTCGCACCACGCCAGGGCAATCCCATCGACCAGCCCGCGCCGAATCAGGGACCAGACCGCTCGGCTGAACGCGGCCTAGGCCACGGCGAGACGCCGCTCGCCCGGCATCGGAGGAACACCTGCGAACCAGTGATCCTGGCAGGCACCGAAAACCGCCTGGTAGCGCACCGCCGCATCGTCGCCGGACCGGTAAGCGTTAACGGTAGCGTTGGCGATTGCAGCCAGGATTCGCTGCTGCAGTCTGCTCAGTCCTCGGGACATTGATCTGCCCCCGTGCAGGCCGCGTTCGAGACGCGTAACGTGCCAGGTGTTCTCGTCGCCCTGCCCTCGACGCGTGCGTCTACGTCGATCCTCCCAGCCGCGACGGCCCGCTCTGCCTCACGCCTTGCTCGCCGCTGCAGCTCCCATTCGGGGATCGGCCGTACAAACGCGCGCCCCGGAATGACGACGTGCGCACTGAATCCAGGATCAGACCTGCGCAGGACGCTGATGTAATACCCGGTTTCGTTGAACGGCGACTTCCGATCGTGGCAATGCGCGACGCGATGTTCGGCGTGCCGTCCGTCGTTCGTCGGGTTCCAGCCGTGATAGTGGAAACGGCAGCACCACGGACACCAGACTGCGATTTGCGCCGTCCGTCTTTGGTAACCGGGTGCATCGTGAATGTCTCGCCACGGGAAGAGTTCCGTGAGCACACCGCGAAGCAAGGGGCGACATGTTTTGTTGTTCGCGTGCATGGGTCTCCTTTCAGGGGTGGAAATGGCGCCGAGACAACTTGCCGAGACGTGCCGGGACTCGTCCCGCCATTGTCCCAACGGTCACAACCTCGCTTGTCTGTTACGTCTGCTCAGATTTCACGACCTGGCCGCGGCTCGCTCGTCCTGCGCAATCCTCGCGTCGGGAACGGCCGGCTGGTCGTCGTCCGGTTCCCAGAACATGAGCCGGATCGTGTTTCCGGGATACCATTCGCTATTTGCGGACATCACGAATTCGAGCCCCAGCATCTTGGCGAACGCCTCCGCTCGCTGCACCATGGCAGGAGTCAGGTACGGTTCGGACACAAACGCCGGCCTGCCCGCAGGCGTCGTCGTCGAACCCCAGTGATCCAACCAGTAGGCACCATCCCGCCCGCCCGCAGCGCTCACGGCGTAATGCAAGTAATCTGGCCCCCCAGGGTGTAACCGCTGCGGCTTTCCAACTCGCTCCTGGATGCGACGAACCAGCCACTGCGGTACGTGGTGTAGTCGCACAGGGGATGGACGGAGCAGTTTCCTCGCAGCACGAATCAACTGCTGCTGATCAAGGTCGGCCGGCTGGCTGGTCAT
>CAIYOB010000723.1 GCA_903927685.1 uncultured Planctomycetaceae bacterium | reverse complement strand
TGTTCATCAAGACTCTCCCACCATACGCCAGACGGTTCTCGGGAGCAACCGCACGGACAGGTTCAGCACGGCGCGGGAACGGGGAAGAGGATGGCTTGCCTTGCGCCGGCCTCGGACGGCCGATAGGCGCGGACGGCCGCATGCGGGCCGCCACCCCATTCTGGCCGCGGCGTTGCCTTGGGACGCGGTTCTCGTTACGATCGGCTGAGGCGGTTTCTGATCCCAGAGGCGCTCGCGCATGTCCGTGCTTTTCCAACGGTTCGTCAACGCTCTCGCGCTCCGCGTCTTCGTGTGGGGCGGGATCGCGCTGTTGGCGTTGCTGCTGCTGACCGACTGGCGGTCGCTGGTTGTCGGCTCGGCCCGCCCGACGACTGCGAGTCATGCCCCGGCTGACGATCCGGTTGACTCCGTCGGCTGGCCTCATCTGCGTGGGCCCCAGTACGATTCGCGTTCGCCCGAAACCGGCCTGCTCGAGGCCTGGCCGCAGCGCGGGCCGCCGCTGCTGTGGTTGCGCGAGGTAGGCACGGGCTACTCGGGTTTCGCGGCGGTCGGGCGGCGGGTGTTCACCCAGCGTCAGACCGCCTACTACCAGTCCGTGCTGTGCCTGGACGCGGACAGCGGCGATCCGGTGTGGGAGTACCGCTACGGCTGGCCTTACGATGCAGCCGGGATGTACCCGGGGCCGCGGGCGACGCCGACCTGGTTCGACGGCCGCGTGGTCTTTGCCGCGCCCGACGGCCTGATCGGCTGCCTGGACGCGCGGGATGGCCGGCTGCTGTGGTCCCGCAACGTCACGACGGCGTTTCGCGGCCAGGGCACCGATTTCGGTTATTCGGCGTCCCCAACGGTCGAAGCCGGCAAGGTGTTGCTGCCGGTCGGCGGTGCCGGAGCCAGCATGGTGGCCCTGGACGTCCGGGACGGCTCGACGATCTGGGCTTCCGGCGATCGGCCGGCCAGCTACTGCGGCGCGCTGCCCATCACGCTCCGCGGGCGCCGGTTGCTGGTCGCGTTTCTGCAAAACGATGTGGCGGTGCTGGACGCGGCGACCGGGCGCTGGCTGTGGCATCAGCCCGTATCGACCGGTTACGACGAACATGCCGCCATGCCGCTGTACGACGAGCCCAACCTGCTGCTGGCCTATCCGTTCCGCGCCGGGGCCGACTGGTACGAGCTGCAGTCGAGCTCGTCGCAGACCGAGCTGGCTGCGGGCGGCCAGTCGCCGGAGACGGGCGCCGTGACGGCACGCCGGATCCGGCATTTCCCGCAGCTGTCGAACGATGTGGCGTCCAGCGTCCTGGTCGGGGGGCGGGTTTACGGCTTCGACTTATTCGACATCCAGTCCAAGGCCCGCCGCGCGTCGCGCGGCGAGTTCCGCTGTCTCGACCCGGCGACGGGCAAGGTCCTTTGGTCCACGGACCGGACGGGCCAGGCGAGCGTGATCCATGCCGACGGCAAACTGATCCTGTTCAACGACCTGGGAGAGGTCTTACTCGTCCGCGCAACGCCCGCGAGGTACGAGGAATTGGGGCGGGTTCAAGTGTTCGGCGGCGAGGTCTGCTGGACGTCGCCCGCGCTGCAGCGAAAGCGTTTGTACGTCCGCAGCCCGACGCGAGCCGCTTGCCTGTACCTGGGCGATCCGGCGGAGTTGCCTGCCGAGACGGTCGCCACTGCTGCCGGCGACCTGCCCCGGGCAAACGCCTGGAGTTGGACGTGGCTGATCGGCGGCGCCGAGCGGCCGTTTCCGGCCGATTGGCCGACGGGGCAGGAACTGGTGCGTTGGTACGCCTGGTCCGTACTGGGCGCAATGCTGCCGGCCTGGGCCCTGGCGTGGATCGTCGCGTTGGGCGGTCGCTGGTCACACGCGGCAATTCCCACCCGCATCAGCCAGGCGGGTTTCTGGGGTGGCGTCTTCATCGCCGGGATCGCGCTCACTCCGTGGGCCAATTCGCTGGCGAGCGGGTTCGTGCTGGTCTGGCCGGTCTCGTTGTATGTAGCGCACCAGGTGGCGTTGATGGCGATCCTGGGCACACGGCCAAAGGGTGAACGAAGCCCGCCCGGCTGGCGAGCCGCCGGCGCGGCCTTGGCTTTTCTCGCCGTGTGCCTGGCGTACTTTCACTTCTGCCGCGTGCTCGATCTGGCCACGTCGTGGGTGTTCCTGATGGGCTTCATCCCGTCCTGGCCCGTGGCCATTCCGGCGGCCTGGAAACTCTCGGGAACTCGCTCGCCCGCGGCCGTCTTCCTCTGGGCCGTGGCGTCGTTTTCTCTGTATTACTGGCTGATCGGAGCCTACGTGCTGGTCGTGGCGAGCTGACCCCGGACACCCTGCGGCAACCCGGCGGGTGTCAGCGGGGGCTGACCAGGGCCTTGAAGACCCAACGCGGACCTAATCGCCAGGGACGACGGTCTCGCGGGGCAACAGCAACTCGTCGCCGCTGCGGGCCAGGTACGGGGGGACGGTCAGCAGCCGCACGGCGCCGCCAGCGTTTTGAATCTTCCACAGTCTGCCGTCCTGACCCGCGGCGACGGGGACGCTATAGTAGCCCAGCTTGCGGTCGTCCAGGCGCAACGCCGGTTTGCCGTCCGCGTCGACGACTTGCCCCGCCCCGCCGCCGAACAGGCCGACCACCGGGGCGCCGCGCGGGACATAGAAGTACAACGTCCAGCGGCCGCTCAAGTTCAGCGGCTGGTCCAGGCCGGACCGCAATGTAATCGGCGTGCCCGCCGCCCAGGTGACGCGGGTCATGTCACTGCCGTCGTTAATGACGATCTTGTGCAGTCCGCGTTCCCGCGCGGCCAGTCGCACGGTGTGCTCCCGGCCGTCGGGAGGCACGCTGGCATCCTGGGCCACCATCGTCTCCCGCTCGCCGGTCTCACTCGCGCCTCCGATTCTCCACAGCTCGATGCGGACATTGCCGCGGTCGCGATAGTGGGCGATCAGGCCGCCCGTAATCTGCAACTCCAGCGGCCTCGGCGGATCGTCGATCCAAGCGAAGTACGTCTGCTCGCCTCGGCCCGCGCCGATTTCGCCAGGCGGCACGGCGGGCAGGCACAGCGGCTTGGCGGGCGTCAAGTCCTCGCTGAACGCCACGGGGGCAAAGTCCATTTCCGCCAGGGAGCGCGAGGCGATCCCCTGGTCCAGGAAGCCGGCCAACTCGTCCCGGGAAAACGGCTCGCTGGACTTCCACGGGTTGCGGCCCTCCGGGACGTTCCACCGCGCCTCCTCCGGGATGGCCACGCGTTTATCCCGCCCGACCAAATCACGGTACAACGCCTTGGCATGGACCAGCATCGTGGTCCGCATCCGGTAGGCATGCCGGATCAGGGCCTCGAAGGCCGCTTGCCGCGCAACGCCTTCGGCTTGCGCGTAGCGGTCGTACAAGTCGGCGTACCGCGTGTACTGTACGAGCTGGTCCAGCCGGACTTGGATGTCCCGTCGATCCGCGCGCTGCCGGGCTTGGGCCAGCGCCCGGTACATCCGGCCCAGCTGGTCGTCGAACACCAGGTGCGGCCGGGACCGGTCCAGCTGTTGGTAGAACTCGGCCATCGGTTCCCAAGCGGGACCGAACGCGCGGTGCAGGAAATCGTCGACCAGTTCCGGCACGCGCTGCGCCTCGTCGACATCCCACAGGATCCGCGAGGCGACGTAATAGCCCAATCCGTTGGGTCCCCAATTGTCGCTCGCTTCGGCCGACAGGAAGCGGGCGCCCCGGGCATGAAACTCCGGAATCGACTTGGCCAGGTAGGCCAAGTCCGAACCGCGTGCCCGGCCGGGCAGATCGCGGTCCCACGTGTTGACGCTGTAGTATTCGCGGACCCCGACGGTCGCGCCCTGAGCCGACCAGCCCGCCATGATCTCGTCGACCGTCAAGCCGCCTTTCAAGAACGACGTGGCGACGCTGATCACCACCTGCGGCTGAACCCGGACCCGCGGCGGCGGCGAGTGGTAGTTGTAGGCGTACATGCCCACCAATTTGCCGCGCGGCGCCACGGCGTCCGCGACTTCGTTGGCCAGCGTCACGGCCCGGTCGCTGACGCTGCCCAGCCGGGCACAGGCCTCGCACTCGCACCAGCCGCCGCCGTCGCTGGGGTCGACCGAGATGCTGTCGGCGTCCCCGTTCTGGTCGAGGTACTCGGTCGCGTACTGGACAACCAGTTGCCGCAGGCCCGGATTGCTGATGCAGAACTTGGCGTTCTCGTGCCCGCTCTGCCGCCGGCCGTCGACCAAGGCGAAATACTCAGGATGCCGGGCGAATTCGGCCCGCTTGGCCGACACGATCCCACCGTACGCATGGCCGGTGCTCAAGCCCAGCGCGGACGCCGTGCGGTTCCGGCTGCACCACTGGCGGTACGGCTCCTCGGCGTAGTCCCAAGGCCCAAACCCGTACCAAATCCGCCGGCTGTGATAGTCCGGCGCCTGGTCCGTGTCCACGGCAATCCGCAGCTCGCGGACTTCGGGGACGACTTCCCACGTCGGGCCGGGAAAGAACTGGCGATAGCCGAGCCGGTACAACAGATCCCAGACGGCGTGCTCGACCGCCAACTCGCTGGCACCCACCACGACCAGCCCGTCGGCATGCGAACGTAACCGATAACGCTCGCGATCGTACAAGCCCGGCTGCAGCCAGACGCCCTCCAGTCCCAGGGCGGGAAAGTCTGCGGCCAGGCCCACCGCGATCCCTCGGCTGCCGTCGCCGGTCGTCACCGGGAACTCGGCGCCGGAAATCCGTCCGAGATACTCGGCCAGCGTGGCTGCCGACCGCCGAATCGCCGCGGAAGCCTGCTCGGCCAGCACGATCGGCTGCCGGGCCGAGCCGTCGCGCGCCAATGGCACCGACTCGCCACGGGCCGTCGCGGCAAGCAGGGCTCCGAACAGAAGACACACCGCGGCGGACAGCTTTCCTGATGGCATGGGGGCTCGCCTATGGTTCGATTTCGTAGAGCTTGAGCATACTGGGCGGCGGCAGCGGGCCGTCGCGAGGGCGGTCGCGATTCGAAGGCAGCGTTTGCCAGCGCAGCACGTATTCCACGTCGGGATCGTCGCCCTGGCCCAGATCGCTCGCCGCCTGGCCATGCAATTCGGGCCACTCGGACTGCGCCGGCAGATCCGCCTGCGGCAGCCCGGGCTCGCGTGGCGCCGGCCCAACGGCACGCAACGTCGCGGGATCAAGTCGCCAGCGGCCGGAACCATGCTGGGCGTGGCGGTAGGACTGGGTCAAGCTGCCGTCAGCCGCCGCCGTCACGGGGCCGAAGCCGATCTCAAAGCCGATCGTGCCGCCGCCGCCAAACTCCCAGCGATAATCCCAATCGCTGGTCTGGTAGCTCTTCCACCCGGCCTCCTCGCGGCGGGCGTTGTATAACTGAGTCTTGCCCGCCGCGTCGAACTTGTGATAGCTGATCACGACGCGCCCCCGGGCATCGAACCCGATCAACGTGTTCCCGTTGATGATCCCGCCCTGGGCGGGAACCGGATCGACGATCTCGGCGCGAGCCAGCGAGATCGGCAGCTGCAGCGCGGCGCCGCCGCTGGTCTCCCAATGCACCAGATCCCGGCTGCGGGCGTAGCTCAAGTCGTGATTCGTCGCACAGTCCGGCGTGTCGCGCCACACCCAGCACAGATGAAACACACCGGCCGCGTCCCGTACCGGGCCGTGAAAGTACGCGTTCCGCAGTCCCTCGCCGGTGAACAGGGGCTCGTCCAACAGCCGCCGCCAGGTCCGAGACGCCGGATCGTAGACATTGAAATACTGGTCTCCGTTGCCGCTGCTGCCGTCGCGATAGGTGAAAATCAGCTCGCCTGCCGCTCCCGTCAGGAATCGGGGATACGTACAGCGTTGCTCGTTCCGCCCCACCATCGCGGACACCCGCTCGAAACTGAGGATGTCGTCAGGCCGCTGCGTGCGGAAGTAGACCAACGGCACGCAGTGCATGTTGCCGCTCAGGTGCAGTTGCCCGGCCCCGTCGATGGCCAGCGTGACGTAGTTGTGGCTGTCCCAGCCCAGTTGCGACGGCAGACGCTGGAAGGTCCACTGGTCCGAATCCAACGTCCGGGCGGCGACCGTCAACTGCCGCTCGGCGTCGTAAAACGCGACGAACTGCCGCGAGCCGCGGGTCAGCAAGGCAAAACGGACGGGATGTCCGGACCAGACGGGTGCGACATCCACGACGCGCCGGATCCGCGGCTCCGCCCGCACGAGGTGCGGCCCGAGCAGGACCAGCCCCAAGGCGATCCACAAGACTGGCGAGCGCAGGATGACCCAAGGCTTGAGCATCATAAACTCCCGATGGCGGTAGGCTAGTGTTGGATGGACTGGGCGCGAGGCCGGTGGGGACCGTGAAACCTCGCAACTTCAGGAACAGGCGTGGTCCACGAATTCTACCAGATTCACGTTGAATCGCGAGCGGTGACCGCCTATCTTACTGAGGTGGTTCGTAGCACGCACGTATCCCAGGCAGGAGAAAAACGGTCATGAGCCTTCGCCCAGTCCAGGAAATGGGAATCCGTCCGCGACCCCCGTTCGAGTCGGTCGGCTCGTCCGCATCGACGGACGCGGACCGGCGTCAGTTCCTTAAGGCCGCGGGTGCGTTCTCGATCGGGCTGACGATGGCCCACCTGGGCGCCGCACCGTGTTCGGGGGCCGAGCAGTCGGCCGTGCCGCAAGTTCCACTGGGCCGGGTCCGCGTGTCCCGGCTGATCTGCGGCTCGAACCCGTTCAACGCCGGGTCGCACTTATCGGATTTCGTCAACCGGGAAATGCGCAGCTACTACACACCCGAGCAGGTCCTCAAGACGCTGCGGCGCTGCGAGGCCGCGGGTGTCAACTGCTGGCAGATTTCCGGCGTCCAGAACCTCGATCTGTACCGGCAGCTGGTGGACGAAGGCAGCCGGATGCACGCCATTTC
>CAIYOB010000722.1 GCA_903927685.1 uncultured Planctomycetaceae bacterium | reverse complement strand
GTCTGCGGACCATGTCGGCGGTGGCGCTGACCAGGGTCTCGTCGTGCAGCGTCAGGGTGATTTCGCTCAGCTGTGTGCGTTCGTAGTCCCGGCCTCCGGTCCGGACAATGACCTGTAATTCGCCGAACCGGCTGCGCGCCGAACTGAGCGGAATGTAGATGTCGTTGTTCAAGTCCTGGGCGCCGATCGCCCCCTGGACGGCGCCCCCGCTGTCCTGCGGCTGCAGCACGCCGACCACGACGTAGGCCCCGTCGCCCAACAACAACGGCTTGCCGATCGGGTCCTCGTAGGAGAACAGCCGCTCGGCGGCGCCGGCGGCCAGGACCGCGACATTGGCCGTCGTGGCCTCGTCGACGGCGGTCAGAAAGCGGCCGCGCCGGATCGACAAGTGTTTGATCGTCTCATATTCCGGCGTCGTGCCGAGGATCCGCGCGTTGGCGATCCGGTGCCGGCCGTACTGGGCGTTCTTCCGGACCATCGCCACGGGCACCGCCCGCTCGACGGTCGGGAGATTCGCTTTCAGGACGTCGAAGTCGGCGTACTTCAAGCCGTACTCGGCCACGCGGCTGACCTGGCGCTGGCTGCTGGTGCCGCTGCTGCTGCCGCCGCCGTCGCGGCGGTCGTCGTCGCCCGGCTTGACGCTTCGGACGATGACATTCGCCGCACCCAACTGACGGATCTGTTCGACGGCTTTTCGCTTCGAGCCTTCGCCGATGGCCAGCATCGCAATCACCGAGCTGACGCCCAGAATGGTGCCCAGCATGGTCAACAAGCTGCGGAGCTTGTTGAGCAGCAAATTCCGGACGGACAGCTCGAAGATTTTCAACCACATGCGTCACGATGCCTTGGTGGTCACGTTCGCGACGGCAGCGCGCGGGGGCTCGGCGGCCGCCGCGGCGGGGGCCGGACGTCCAGGCGCTGCGGAGATCTGCTCGGGCGTCTTTTCCGGCTGCTGCTCCGGCGTGTCGGCCGACTTGGTTGTTTCCTCGGCGATGGCCATCGGGTTGAGTACGACGTGCTGGCCCGGCCCGACGCCGTCCAGGATTTGCACCAGCTTGTCATTGGTGCGTCCCAGCTTGACGACCCGCCGTTGCGGGATTTCCTCCTGCGACTCGGCCACGTAACAGGCGGATTCCTTGCCGACCTGCACGATCGCTTGAACGGGAACGGTCAGGACGTTTTCCAGGCGGTCGACGTGGATTTCGGCGACGGCGGTCATGCCGGGTTTCAACCGCTCGACCGGCTCGTCGATCGTGATGACGGTCTGGTAGACCTTGGTGTCCGAACCGAAATAACCGCCCTGTTCCGGCAGGACTGCGACCGACTTGACGGTGCCGGGGTGCAGGCGGTCCGGAAACGCATCGACGCGGATGCCCACCGCCAAATCCGGCTTGACCTGGTCCAAGACCGACTCGTGCACGGAAGTCTTGACCTGCATGATGGACAGATTCGGCAGGGACAGGATCTTCTGCCGCGGGCGGACGGTGGCGCCCTCGCGGATTTCTTCCCCGTAGTATCGGTCAGCCGTAGCGTAGGCGACCATTCCGTCCTGCGGGGCCGTGATGGTGCACAGTTTGACCTGCTTCTGATACCGTTCCAGTCGTTCCTGCGCCTTGGTCATGAACTCGTCCGCCGCATCCTTGACGGCCTTGGCTTGCGCCAACAAAGCGTCGTTGTTGCGCTCGACTTGCCCGACTTTCCGCACCGCCGTTTCCAACTTGCCCTTGAGCTTCAGTTCCTCCATCCGCTTTTCGTATTTCCGCTTCTTTTTCAGCGTCGCGATCTGCGTGTCCAGCTTGTTCACCTTGGCCGCGTACTGACTCTTGGACTGCAGCAAGTCAAGTTCACTCTGATCCAGTTGGTGCTTGCCCGCGTATCCCAGCTTGAAGAGCGTCTTGATCCCGCTATTCTCGTTCAGCTTCAGTTCCAGGGCGGCCTGGGCCCCCAGGATCTCGTTGTTGACGTCCTCGATCTGCCGTTCGATGGCTTCCACCTCCAGCTGATACGTCCCCTTCTCTTCGTCGACGAACATCTCCTGCTCGAGCTTCGCCAGTTCCACGTCCAGCTTGGCATCCGCCAGCAGGGTCTCGTTCTGGGACATCTGGTTTTCGTACTTGGCGTGGGCTTGGATCTGCGTGGCCCGAGCTTCCTCGGTGGCCAGAATCTGGCGGTCCAGGCGTTCCTGGTGGCCGGTCTTGTCAAATTCAACCAGCGTGTCTCCTTCCTTGACCGAGGTGCCGTTGGGAACGATGAAGATGATCGCGGTCCCCATGATCCCGTCGCCCTCGATGTCATCCACTTCGCACAGGATCTCGATATTACTCTGGCTCTCCAGGTTTCCTCGCTCGGTGACGGTAATCGGCAGTTGGCCCGGCGTGACCGTGTGGAAGATCAACGGCTGGGTCGGCGCCGGCCCTTGATTGCTGAACCACTGGATCCCCAGGAAGGCCGCGCTGATGCCGCTGACGCCGAGCACGGCGAGAACCAGCCAGCGACGCCAGTTGACCCCCGTACGCACCGAGGATCGGTCAAGGCTCTGGGGGCGAGGAGTCGGCCTCGCGGTTGCATTGCCGGTCTTCGCCGCGTCGCGTTGAGCTTCGTCCGGCGAGTCCGGCAGCTGAGCGGACTCCGGGGTTGTTCCGGGGCGCAAGGCATATTCCGTCGCGTAACTCATCGAGACTTCCAATGAACTCAGGGGGCTTGAGTCGAACAGGACGAATATTCATTTCCGGGGCGAAGGGCGCCGGCTTGCCGCCAACTCGCTCGGTCAATCTGCGGGGGATCGCGGTTGCAGGAGTGCGTTTTCTGGTCTCGAATCAGGGGCGGCGAAGGTGGTCTCGCGCGTCCATTTCGCACGGTTCTATTTTACCGGATCAACTGGGTGTGTAAACCGCGAACGGTAAAGAAAAACCCATTGGCATCGAGATTTACGTCCGGTCCGCTGGCCCAGAATGATCCCAAAGACCGCCGTCGCAAGGACCTGCGCGGCGGCAGCCGCGGCGCAGACCGCCGCAGCCAACGATAATCAACGCTCCCGGACTGTAACCGGGGAGCGGCGCCGGGCCACTAAGGGGATGAAACCGATCCGCAAGCCGGCAGCATATCGGGTTGGAAGAATCGGCAAAACAAGACAGAATCACATTTCTAAGGAGCAGAACGATGTTTCGACATTTGACGATGGTAGGTGTTGTCGCGGCCGGCTTGGCCACCGCGGGATGGGCTTCCGGCCCTGCGTCCGCCCCGGGAGCGGGCTGGCTCAAGGGGCCCGCGGCGAACACGCCGCTGGGACGTTTGGTCACCGCCAGCCTGGGACGCCTGCTGGTCCTGCGGTCGGAATTGGAGCTGACGGCGGAGCAGCGGCGCCAGATTCGCGACGTGCTGGTGGGTCACCGGGCTCAGATTGCCCAGACCGTCAAGAGTGTCCGTGACAAACGCGTCGTCTTGCGCGATGCGGTGCTGCAGGGCCAGAGCGACGAGCAGATTCGCGCCGCCGCCGCGGAATTGGGCACGCAGATCGCCGAGGCTTCGGTCAAGGCCGCCAAACTGCGGAATCAGCTCGCGCCAATCCTGACGGAGCAACAGCGGAAACGCATCGGCCAGTTCATCGCCGACCAGGATCAAGCCGTCGGCCGGTTCCTGGAGCAAGCCGGCCAATAGCCATGAACGGAAGCGTTCCACTCGCCGTTCAAATCGCCGGGAGTCCGTGGTTGCTCGACAACGGACTCCCGGCGGCGTTGCGCCAATGGTTCGGGTCTGCCCTGTCGCCCGAGCAGGCGGGCGCCGCTTTGGCGACGCCCGCGGCGGACTGGGCCGGCCGGGGGACCGCCGGCGCTACGCCGGTGGCCGACCCGGCCGATTGGGCCGATGTGCAGGCGTCGCTGGGCGGCGACCAGGACGCCTACGCCCGGCTGGTGAGACGCCATCAACAGACGATCGGCGTGACGATGTGGCGGTTCACACGTCAGCGGCAACTGTGGGAAGAACTGGTTCACGATGTGTTTGTGGAAGCCTATCTGGGACTGAACGGCTATCAGGGGCGGGCCCCTTTTTCGCATTGGCTGCGGCGCATCGCCACCCGCGTCGGCTATCGATACTGGAAGGGCCGGCGCCGGCGGGAACGCGAAGTGCCGCTGGACGAGTCACCGGACGCGGCGATCGACAACGCCGAGGCGGGCGGCGCCCAGCGCGAGGCGGCGGAGACGGTGCACGGTCTGCTGGCTCAATTGGCGCCGCGCGACCGGCTGGTCATCACGCTGATGTACTTGGAGCAGTGCTCGGTGACCGAGATCGCCGGGCTGACCGGCTGGAGCGAATCGCTGGTCAAGGTCCAGGCATTTCGCGCCCGCCGCCGGTTGCGGCGATTATGGGAAGCCCGGGGAGAAACACCATGAGCGACCGCTGGAACGAATTCGAATCCCTGGCCGAACTGGCCCGTCGCGAGCCGGTGCCCGTCGTCGATGTGGCCGAACGCGTGCTCGCCACATTGCGACCGTCGGTACGCCCGAGAGGCGACCGCCCCGCGGCGAGAGACGGAACGCTGTGGCTGGCCTCGGCGCTGTCCCTCGCGGTCGCCGTATCCGTGCTCAGCGTGGCGTCGTATCAGGGCGTCCTCGCGTCCGACCCCTTGGCATGCCTGTTTCAGCCCATCCTGCCGGTGATGCAATGAACACTTCCCTCGCCCCGCCGCTCCCACTCCGCACCCCGCCGCGCCGCCGCTGGCTGAACTGGCTGCTGTGGCTGATTGTGTTTGGATCGGGCTTCGCCGCCGGCGTCGGCGTCACCTTGCTCGGAGTCCGGCGAGGCCTGCTCGAATCGATCCACCACCCCGAGGCCATGCCGGGGAAGGTCGCTCAGCGCCTGCGGCGGCCGTTGCAGCTGAGCGACGACCAACTCCGGAGCATCGAGCAGATTATCGCCAAGCGTCAGCAAGTCTTACTGCGGATCCGAGTCCGTGTCCAGCCGGAAGTCGAGGCGGAACTGGATGCCATCCGGCGCGAGATCGGGCAAGTCCTGGACGACCAGCAACGTTCCAAATGGGAGCACTTGTTCGACCACCTTCGCCGCACCTGGCTGCCGTCCCTGCCGCCGCAGGCAGCCGTAACGCCCGCTGAAGAACCTTGACCAGCCCCTGGCAACGCTCCGAGCCGCCGATGGCCAGGCCCGGCGCCGGGCCGGAGGCCGTTTTTCGGCATTCGCCGGCTCGGGACAGTTTCCAGGCGACATCCGGCAAGTCCCTCTTGCCTTTTCTTTCGCGTTCGATCTAATGGAGGAGTCTGCAGCAGCATTAGCCCGTGTTGGGTCTTGCGTGTGTTGCGGTTTTTTTGAAGGAGGCCCAAAGTGGCTAAAAAGTTGTATGTCGGCAATCTTACCTACAACACCTCGGACAGCGATCTGCAACGGCTGTTTGAGGCGTTCGGAACGGTTACCTCCGCCCAGGTGATCAGCGACCGGGACACGGGACGTTCCAAGGGCTTCGGCTTCGTCGAGATGAGCAGCGACCAGGAAGCTCAAGCGGCGATCGACGGCCTGAACGGTAAGGAAGTGGACGGACGGGCGTTGACCGTCAACGAAGCTCGCCCGCGCGAAGACCGTGGCGGCGGCGGTGGCGGCCGCGGCGGATACGGCGGTGGCGGTCGGTCGGGCGGCGGCGGTCGGTCCGGCGGTGGCGGCGGCTACGGCGGCGGCCGGCGATACTAGACCGGCAAATGCCCGGCTAGCAACTACCCGGCTAGCAAGTGCCAGCCCGGTAATTAGTTAGAACTCATGACACCCTTCCTGTGACTCAAGTTCGGGAAGGGTGTTTTCGTTTGGCGACGGTGCAACCGCACCGATTCACGCGGCTTCCCGCAGCGGGCGCAGCACTTCCAGCGGCTCGACGCCGTCCGTGTCGCTTTCGAGCTCTTCGATGAACTCGCGGAGCGCTGCCAATTCGTCGGCGGTCAAATCAACCCCGTCTTCCGCCAGTATCCGGCCGATCTCGTCTGCAACCATGTCGTGGATCCGGAGTGTGTTGAACATCGGATTGATCCCGTCTTGAAGCCTATCCGGCTTATCGGCCTGTTCGCAGCGGCAGTTCAGCCGAGTTCTGACCGAGCGTTAAACCAGGCAGACTGTGCGGGGCGTAGGACGGATTGCCAATCCGTCCTACCTGCATTCTGACCGAGCGTTAAATCGGACAAACTGTGCGGGGGGCGGCGAACGGCCCTTGGCGGTTGCCCCGCATACCGCTGTCGCCGGCTGCCGGGTGGCGATTCTTGCCGCCGGGAACCACCGGTTGCCGATCCGCTGAAGCTGAGGCACGCCGTGGCTCGGCGTGGTATACTCTTGAATTCGCAACGAGGGCCAGTCGCTTGCGCCATACCGTGTTCCCGATGGTCCTGGCCGCCATCAGTGATTCTGCACCGTTCTTGGAAGGAACTGACTCATGACTCGCACCGCGTTTTCCGTCTCCCGTCGCGATTGGCTCAAGACGACCGCCACCGGCGCCATGCTGGTCGGACTCGGCAGCGCCCGCGGTTGGGCGAATGACGCCTCGCCAAAGAAACCAGGCGTGGCGCTCCAACTGTACTCCGTTCGCGATGATTGCAGCAAAGACCTGGACCGCGTCCTGGAGCAAGTGGCCGAGATGGGCTTTGAAGCGGTCGAATTCGCCGGATATCACAAGTACGGGAGCGATGCGGCAGGCCTTCGCAAGCGGTTGGACGCCTGCGGGCTGAAAGTTGCCGGGACGCATATCGGAGCGGGCACGCTGACCGGCGACGCCTTGGCCAAGACCGTCGAGTTTCATCAGACGATCGGGTGCAAGTACCTGTGCGTTCCCGGCGATGGTCGCTTCACCGACCCGGTTAAGAGCAAGGAATTTGCAGAGCTGATGAACCAGGCCGCCGCGGCGTTGAAGAAGGTTGGCATGGCCTGCGGCTATCACAACCACACCCACGAATTCAACAAGGATGGCGACACCACCTATTGGGAACTGTTCGCCCAGCGCACCTGCCAGGACGTCGTCTTGCAGCAGGATGTCGGTTGGACCACCGCCGCGGGTCAGGACCCGGTCGCGCTGATTCGCAAGTACCCCGGCCGCAGCAAGATCATCCACTGCAAACCCACCGTCGTCGGCGGCCAAGGCCGGCCGATCATCGGCGAGGATTCCGTCAAGTGGGCCGAGGTATTCGCGGCCTGCGTCGAGGCCGGTGGCACCGAATGGTACACCATCGAACAGGAAGCGTACCTGCCCGGCGTCTCGCCGATGGAATGCGTCAAGTTGTCCCTGGCAGGGCTGAAGAAGATCCTGGCTGGCGGCTAGTGCGTTGTCCAAGCTAAGAATTGGGGTTGGGTGGCTGGGGTCGAGCCACGAGGTACGAGTGGCGAGCCCCCAGTCTTGCACTGGGCCCAGATCAGGCTCTGCTTGCCAAAATCCACCCGCAAACTCGTGCGAAGCCCCCAGAATTTGCAGTAGCAGAAGACCTTCACCCTTTGGGTGGGGCAGGTCAAGATTTGGATTTCCAGCAGATTCAGGGAGGCCAACCGATTGGGACCTCTGATTCCTCGGCTCTTGAAGAGAGGAACTTGTGTTTGCCGGGTTCTCCGGCAGATGGGAACTGCAGTTTCCATCTCAACGAATTCAATCGGTTGGCCTCCCTGAATCTGCTGGAGACCCATCCGTTCATTTGCCCTGCGGATTGCCGCCAAGGTGCCACCACGGATTTGACAGTTTCGGCAGCGTAGCCGGTTGACGATACCGGCAATTGGCCGGAAGAACGACTCTTCCCCAGCACCTGGGAGCTGACGTACGGAAAGCCTCTCGGCCAGCCCGTGCGCGGAGCTGGCGTGTGCCGCGCCGCAGGAAGTACAGCGAGAGTGGCCGGGCAGCGACTGGCCAGCGGCTGGTGAAGGCCGGGTCCCGCCTGGGCGATCGACGCAAAGGCGAGCGTCGAAACTTGTGGTTACCGTCGCTTGTTGAACAGGATCTGGGTGCCTTCCTTGCCGGCAACCACAAGGTCGGCATCCCCGTCCGCGTCCAGATCGGCGGTGCGGATCTGCAACCCGCCGCCGACCTGGCCCAGGTTGATCGTGTAGCCGTCGAAGGCTTTCTTCTTTCCATCCCAAACGTAGTAGCGCATGATCGGCGGTTCGGCGGCGCCGGGATCGTTCTCGTTATGAGCGCGAATCCGCTTGCCGGTAATCAACTCGCCGGCGCCGTCGCCGTCCAGGTCCGCCCGGCAGAAGCAATGGGGCTGCGAGAACGAGTCGTCGATCAGGTGCTCGTCGAACTTCAACTTCCCCTCCGCATCCGGCCCCAGCCCACGCCACCAGTGTATGCCGTAACCGTGCGCGACGCTGTTGATCACGTCGTTCTTGCCGTCGCCGTCCACGTCGTAGACCAGCATTGGACAAGCGGCGTGCTTCTTCTCCCAGTCGGCGTGGTAGGTCCAGTGCTGCGCCAGCGGATCTCCGGCGGGACGCTCGAACCAGCCCAGGCCGAACAGGATGTCGTCCCGGCCGTCGTTGTTGACGTCGCCAAAGCCGACGCCGTGGCCGTTGAGGTCCCCGATCTTGTGCCCGACCAGCGTCGGCATCGGCTGGCGTACCGTTTCGCTCCGGTTCCCCTTCTGGACTTGCACGTCACGCTCTTCCGTGGCGAACGTCCAGATCACGGTCGGATTGTCTTTGTTCCACTGATTCGAGAACCATTCGGGCTTGCCGTCCCCGGTCAGGTCGATCAGGTAGCTGACTTCGTTGTGGGCCCAGCCCGTGTCGGCCAGCAGATGCTTGGGCCACAGGTAACCCTGCAGCAGCGCGTCGCCGCCGGGATTCTCGTACCAGTAGACCTGGCTCGACGTAAAGTCCATCGAAATCACGTCGGGCCGGCCGTCGCCGTTGACATCGTACGCCCACTCGCCGTTGCTGCGGGCGTAGCCGTTGTTGTCCTCGATGATCCGGACCGGCCGCGGAATCCACTCGCCGTTGCGGTACCAGCTGCGGCCCGCAACGACATCCAACTTGCCGTCTCCATCCAGGTCGGCGATGTCGCAGCCTTCATTGGCGTCGATGGCCAGGAACTTGACCTCCCACGGCACCGGATGCTCAGCCCGCGCGGGCGAGGCCCAGCAGACCGCGGCCAGGGCCGCCAGGGCGAACACGTTCAGGCTCGGTTCCTGTCCGCTGGCACAAGGGAATTCGCGTCGCTTCGATGGCTGGGGACGGTTCATGATCTCTCCTTGTTTCTCGTCAGCCGGGCTGGCAAAGAAGGGGACTGGAGCCGCAATACCTTCAACCGGCGGATCGCGACAGCCGACAGCTTACGCGTTGAAGCAGCTTGACGGCACCAAGTCTACCCCGTCCATCCGCGCGGTTCAACACCCCGCGACGCCCCGCCTGCCTGACCGACGCCACCCCTTGCCGGCCGGCCGCGTCGGTGGCAAGCTGGTGCAACTGGCCGTCGCTGGATCCCTGGCTCGGAGCGCGGAAACATGACCGGTATCAAAGGCCACCGCTTGCACGTTCGGTTGGGTGCCTCGCAGGTCCGGCGGCGGCTGAAGGGACTGGGCTTCGGCGTCCGCAAGGTCGAAAGTGCCGGCCGGGGCGAAGCGGTCATCATCCACACCGCCACCGGACAGCACCTGCGGGAACTCCAGGCGGTTTTCCAGGACGTGATGGAACGTGGCGGGCTGGGAGGCGCGTCGCCCGCATTCGCTGAGGGTGCCGCCGGCGATGCAAAGGGTGGCCCGCGTCGAGTGCAGTGAGCCTCCGGAATCGCCGCGGACGGTGGGCTCGCTGCACTCGTTCACAGCCACCCGGGCAAGCATCTGTCCGCCGGCACCGCAACCTGACGCGGGGATGTGAATCAAGGGTGACTTGGCGGTGTCTCGGCGGCCAGAGGCGGGCTATAATGCTTGGTTCGAGCGTCAGTTCAGGAAACTTGAAGGGGAGCTTGAGGTGAGTCCTTCCGATGCACGTCCTTCGCCTGACACCGTGGCAGCGCTGGAGCGGGAACTGCGGGCCAACTTGCGGGGCGAACTGTATTTCGATCCAATGAGCTGCGGCCTGCACGCGACGGATGCCAGCCACTACCAGATGCTGCCGGCCTGTGTGGCCGTGCCGCGGGACGAAGCGGATTGCATCGCAGCCGTCGCGGCGGCCGGACGCTGCGGCGTGCCGATCACGCCCCGTGGCGGCGCGACGTCGCTGTCGGGGCAGACGTTCGGCACGGGGCTGGTGCTGGACGTGTCCAAGTACCTGAACCAGGTCCTGGAGTTGAACGTCGAGCAGCGTTGGGCCCGCGTCCAGCCGGGCCTGATCCGGGATGTGCTGAACGCCCAATTGGCTCCGCACCGGCTGCACTTCGCTCCCGATCCGGCCACGGGCAACCGGGCCACGGTCGGCGGAATGATCGGCAATAACGCCTCGGGAACCCGCTCGATCGTCTACGGTAAGACGATCGATCATGTGATCTCTTGCCGCGTGGTCCTGGCGGGCGGTACGGTGCTGGACCTGGAACCGGTCGGCGACGATCAGTGGCGGCGGTGCAGCCAGGGCGGCACGCGAGCCGCGGAGATCTATCGCGGGGTGAGCGAGATTGTCGCCGCCCATCGCGACGAGATCCTGGCTCGCTACCCTAAGGTTATGCGCCGTGTGTCGGGCTACAACCTGGACGAGTTCGTCGACGGCGCGGGCTATACCGGCCCGATCGGCGGCCGGAACTTGGACGGGCACCGCGTCTGGAACTTGTCCAACTTGATCGTCGGCAGCGAGGGCACGCTGGGGTGCGTGCTGGAAGCCAAGCTGCGTCTGACGCCGCTGCCGGCGGCCACGGCGCTGGCCATTGTGCACTTCGACGACGAACTCGCCTCATTGCGCCGGCTGCCGGAGATCCTCACGCACCCGGTCAGCACCGTCGAACTGCTGGACGAACTGGTCATCCGCGAATCGCTGGTCAACCCGACCACGCGGCGGCTGGCGACGTTTTTCGAGGGCCAACCCAAGGCGGTGCTGCTGGTGGAAGTGTTCGGCAGCGATGCGGCCGATGCGCGGCGGCGAATCCAGGACGTCGTCGCCGACTTGAAGAGCAGGGGGATCGGTTACGCCTGGCCCGTGCGAACCGACAAGGCCGGGCAGGCCGAGGTGTGGAGCGTCCGCAAGCTGGGGCTGGGGCTGATCAGCAACGTTCCCGGCCCGGTCAAGGGGCAAGCGTTCGTCGAGGACGCCTGCGTGCCGGTCGAAGTGCTGGCGGAATACGTCGAGCGGTTGCAGGCGGTTTGCCGCGACTTGGACGTGCCGACAACCATGTACGCCCACGCCAGCGTCGGGGTGATTCACTTCCGGCCGCGGCTCGATCTGCACTTGCCGGAGCATCGCCGCAAGATGGTCGAGATCGCCAACCGGGCGTTCGAATTGGTCTGTCACTACGGGGGCGTCTTTGCGGGCGAACACGGCGATGGGCTGGTGCGCGGCGAGTTCGTCCCGCGGTACTTCGGTCCCCGGCTGTACGAGGCGTTCCGGCAGATCAAGGGCCTGTTCGATCCCACGAACCTGATGAATCCCGGCAAGATCGTCGACACGCCGTCGATGGTCAGTCACCTGCGATACGGCGACGGGTACCGTCCGGCGGACGTGACGACGCTGTTCCACTATCGCGAGCAAGACGGCTTTCAGCGCGCGGTCGAACAGTGCAACGGCGTGGGGGCCTGCCGCAAACTGGACGCCGGGACGATGTGTCCCAGCTTTCGGGCGACGCTGGACGAGGAAGCGTCCACGCGCGGCCGGGCGAACGCCTTGCGGCTGGCCATGTCCGGCCAGTTGGGTGACGCGGCGCTGGCCTCGGACCGGATGAAGCAAGTGCTGGACTTGTGCCTGGCATGCAAGGCGTGCAAGAGCGAATGTCCCAACGCGGTCGACATGGCGCGGCTGAAAAGCGAAGTGCTGCAGCTGCATCACGACCGGCACGGAACGCCGCTGGGCTATCGAATGATCGGCGATATGCCCCAAATGGCACGCTGGCTGGCGGGGCCGCTGGCGCACGTGGTGAATTTCGCGGCCCGCCTGCCCGGCTATGGCTGGCTGTTGGAAAAGCTCGCCGGCATCGACCGCCGCCGCGCTATGCCGCCGTTCGCCACGCGGACGCTGGCCCAGCTGTTGCGGGCGCGGCGAGCGAGGCAGAAAGTCAGCGGCGAGGGGGATTCGGGTCAGCCGGCCTCGAAAGCGCGGCCCCGAGTCGTCCTGTTCGACGACACGTATGCCAACTACCTGGAGCCGCGCGTGGGCGTGTCAGCCGTCGAACTGCTGGAAAGCTGCGGCTACGAAGTCGTGCTGGCCCGAGCCGGCTGCTGTCAGCGGCCGCGGCTGTCCAAGGGGCTGGTCCGCCAAGCCAAGCGGGACGGGACCAAGACGATGCAGAAGCTGGATGTGTACGCCCGCCAGGGGCTGCCCATCCTGTGCCTGGAGCCGTCGTGTGCTTCCGCGCTGGCCGACGACCTGCCCGATCTACTGGACGACGCCGAACTGGGCCGCCGCGTCGCCGCGTGCGTGACGATGATCGACGTGTTCCTGGATCGCGAAGTGGCCGCCGGGCGGATCGCGCCGTTGGCTGCGGCCGCGAGCCAGTTCCTGCTACACGGCCACTGTCACCAGAAGGCCGAATTCGGAACGGCGGCCATCCACAGCCACTTCGCTCGCCTGCCGGACGTAGCCTGCGAAGAAGTCGATTCCGGCTGCTGCGGCATGGCCGGATCGTTCGGCTACGAACACTACGATCTTTCGCTGGCCGTCGGCGGGCAGCGGTTGTTCCCGGCGGTCGAGCAAGCCGTGGCCCAGGGCAAGACCGTCATCGCCTGTGGGATCAGCTGCCGGCATCAGCTGCGCGACGCGTTGGGTGTCGAGGCCAAGCACTGGGTCGAGGTTGTGCGGGCGGGCCAATGACGACCGGGTTCTCTCCGCTTCCTACGGTTTATTGCAGAGGCTCCCACGCTGGGGACCTGCCCACTGGCATCGGTTCGTCTTTCCACCGCCTGTCTTTCCAGCCTGTCTTTCCACCGCCAATTCCCTCCAGCGCTCCAACCGACTAGAATCTAGTGCGGCGTCTTTGGCGACTCCCGCGTCCTTTGAACCGAACATCATGCCAGATTTGGATTTAACGTTCGTTGACCGCACGGTGGACGAGGTCGGCGGCGGGCCGGAAGCGGTGATTCCGATCCTGCAGCGGCTGCAGGAGCACTACCACTACCTGCCCGACGAGGCCCTGCGCCGGGTGTGCGCGCTGACCAAGATCACGCCGGCCTCGATCGCGGGCGTGTCCAGCTTCTATACCCAATTCCGCCATCGGCCCGTCGGCCGCCACCTGATCCAGGTTTGCGTCGGCACCGCTTGTCACGTCAAGGGCGCGGAACTGGTACGGGACGCCATCGCGAAAGAACTGCACCTGAAAAGCGGCCAGGACACGGACGACGACGGGATGTTCACGCTGCAGGGCGTCGCCTGCCTGGGTTGCTGTACGCTGGCCCCCGTGGTGCAGATCGACGACCTGACGTATGGCCATTTGACGCCGCGGATGATCCACGACGTGCTCCGGGACTTTTTGGATCATCAGAACGGCACGCCGCGCAAGGCGGCCGCCCAGCACCGCGCACCGGCCCGCTTCGAGGGCGAGATCCGCGTCGGACTCGGCTCGTGCTGCGTGGCCCAGGGCAGCGGCAAGGTGCGCGATGCGCTGGACCGAGTCCTGGCGGACAGCGGCGCGGCGGCGACTGCCAAACGCGTGGGATGCGTGGGGATGTGCCATCAGACGCCGTTGGTCGAAGTCGTCCCCTTGCAGGGCCCATCCAACCTGTACGCCCGCGTCCAGGCGGAGGACGTCGAGTCGATTGTGCTGCGGCATTTCAAGCCGCGCGGCGTGTGGAAGCGGATGAGCTACTCGACGCGCCGCTGGCTGGACCGGCTGCTGACCGATGAACAGGCCGTCGAGCCGGCCGTGCAGCACGCGATCAATCCGCGCGAAGGCCCCGTCTGTTCGTTCCTCGGCCCGCAGAAGCACCTGTCCACCGAGTATTGCGGGCAAGTCGACCCGACGAACCTGGACGAGTACTTGAAGTACGACGGGTTTGCCGCGTTGCGCCGCTGCCTGGAGCAGAACCAGCCGCAGGCGATCGTGGACGAGATCCAGAACAGCGGCCTGCGGGGACGCGGCGGGGCCGGTTTTCCGACCGGCATCAAGTGGCAGAAGGTCCGCGCCGTCGCCGGGGACACCAAGTACCTGGTCTGCAACGGCGACGAGGGCGACCCGGGGGCGTTCATGGACCGCATGATCCTCGAGTCTTTTCCTTACCGGGTCATCGAGGGGATGGCGCTCGCGGCCCTGGCGATTGGGGCCCGGGAAGGCTTCCTGTACATCCGTGCCGAGTATCCGTTAGCGGTCCGCCGGGTCCGCGAAGCGTTGCAGATCTGTCACGAGCGCGGGTACCTGGGCGCGAACATCTTCGGCAGCGAATTTTCGCTGGAATTGAGCGTCCGCGAGGGCGCCGGCGCGTTCGTGTGCGGCGAAGAGACCGCGCTGCTGGCCTCGATGGAAGGCCGCCGCGGGATGCCTCATCTCCGGCCGCCGTATCCGGCCGAATGCGGCTTGTGGGAAAAGCCCACCCTGATCAATAACGTCGAGACGTACGCCCTGGTGCCGTGGATCCTGCGTCACGGCGCGGCGGCGTTCGCGGCGTATGGCACGGAGAAGAGTAAGGGAACCAAGGTGTTTGCCTTGGCCGGCAAGATCGCCCGCGGCGGACTGATCGAAGTCCCGATGGGGATCACCATCTACCAGGTCGTCGACGAGATCGGCGGCGGCGTGGCGGGCGGCCGCAAGTTCAAGGCGGTACAGATCGGCGGCCCCTCGGGCGGCTGCGTGCCGGCGGAACTGGGGCATACCCGGATCGATTACGAGGCGCTGGCCCAGGTCGGCGCGATCATGGGCAGCGGCGGGCTGGTCGTGCTGGACGACACCGACTGTATGGTCGACATCGCCCGCTATTTTCTCCGCTTTACGCAGGACCAATCCTGCGGCAAGTGCACGTTCTGCCGGGTCGGCACGCGGCGGATGCTGGACATCCTGGATCGCATTTGCGCCGGGCGGGGGCAGCAAGGCGATTTAGAACTGCTCGAACAGCTGTCGCGGGACGTGTGCGCCGGCAGCCTGTGCGGGCTGGGCAAGACGGCCCCCAATCCCGTGCTATCGACCTTGCGTTACTTTCGCGACGAATACGAAGCCCATTTGCAGGGCCGCTGTCCGGCCGGCAAGTGCAAGGATCTGGTCGCGTACAAGATCAACGAGCGCTGCATCGGCTGTACGCTGTGCGCGCAGAACTGTCCGGTGAACGCGATCCCCATGACGCCGTACGCCCGGCACAAAATCGACCTGGACACGTGCACCCGCTGCGACACCTGCCGCCAGGTGTGTCCCGAGCAGGCGGTGTATGTCGAGTGAGCGAGAGAGCCAAGATGCCGACGATTACGATTGACGATCGCCCGATTGACGTGCCGGTGGGCGCTACCGTGCTGGACGCGGCGCGGCAACTGGGGATCGAGATCCCCACGCTGTGCTTCCTCGAAGGCTACAAGCCGTCCACTTCGTGCCAAGTGTGCGTGGTCAAGCTGCTGGACAACGGCCGCGTGGTGCCGGCCTGCGGGACGCCCGTGGCGGACGGCATGCGCGTGGCCAGCGAGACACCGGAAGTCCATCGGTTGCGCCGCACCGCGCTCGAGTTGCTGCTGAGCGACCACGTGGGCGATTGCGTCGCGCCCTGCGTGTTCGCGTGTCCGGCCCACATGGACGTGCCGCACATGCTGCGGCAGATCGGCGCCGAGGACTTGCAGAGCGCGATCGCCACGATCAAGGAAGACATCGCCTTGCCGGCCATCCTGGGCCGGGTCTGCCCCAAGCCGTGCGAAAAGGGCTGCCGCCGCCAGGCCGCCGACGGGCCGGTGGAAGTGTGCGACTTGAAGCGTTTCGTGGCCGATCGGGATCTGGCGTCGCGCGATCCGTACTTGCCGCCCTGCCGCCCGGCGTCCGGCCGGCGCGTGGCGGTCGTCGGGGCCGGACCGACCGGACTGGCGGCGGCGTTTCACCTGCGCCGCGAGGGCCATGCGGTCACGGTCTTCGAGGCGCGGGAGGCGGCCGGCGGCCGGCTGCGGCTCGAGTTCTCTGAAGAGGAGCTGCCGCGCAAGACGCTGGACGCGGAAGTCGGCGTGATCTTTCGGCTGGGCGTCGAACTGCGGGCTGGTACGCGGGTCGGAGTCCAATTACCCTTCGCTGCCTTGACCGCGGAGTTCGACGCCGTGTTGGTCGCGTGCGGGGCGGTGGACAAGCCGGCGGTGGGGGCGTGGGGGCTGGCCGTCGGATCGCGCGGCATCGAGACGCGGGCGGGCACGTACGAGACAAACCGGAAAGGCGTGTTTGCGGCGGGCAATGCGGTTCGCGGCAAGGCGCTGGTGGTCCGCAGCGTGGCGGACGGCAAGGAAGCGGCAGCGGCGATCTCCCAATTCCTGGCCGGCCGGCTGATCACGCCCGTCCAGCGTCCGTTCTCGTCGCGGATGGGCAAAGTCCAGCCCGGCGAGTTGCCGGAGCTGTTGGCGGGCACGGCCGACCTGCCGCGGCGGGACGGCGCGAGCTATGCCGTGGACGCCGTTTCAGCGCACGAGGCGGCGGACCAGTCGCACCGCTGCCTGGCCTGCGGCTGTCAGGCGCATGGCAGTTGCCGGCTGGAGCGTTACGCCGCCCAGTACGGCGCCGATCCAGGCCGGTATCAAGAGGGCCGGCGAGCGTTTGTGGTGGTGAATCGGGGCGGCTCGGTCCAGTACGAACCCGGCAAATGCATCAACTGTGAGCTGTGCATCCGGATCGCAGCCGAGTCGCAGGAAGGGTTGGGCTTGACCTTCGTCGGCCGCGGCTTTGACGTGCGGGTCGGCGTGCCGTTCCACGGGACCATGGACCAGGCGCTCGGGCCGCTGGCAGCCAAGTGCATCGCCGCCTGTCCCACCGGGGCCTTGTATCTCTCGCCCGCGCGCGAGTTGGTGACCCTGCAGACCCCGGCGATCCGGGGATGACGCGCACAGGCGCAGAGGGGAGATTGACAGAATCTATGGAAGGCTTAATCCTTCGAGGCCAGGCCGTGTGGAATAACCGTTACGTCGCCTCCGCATGGCTCATGGCGATGCTGGCTGCCGGGCCCGCCGGGGCCTGTCCGTTCTGTACCGTGACGTCGCAGACGATCAGCGAAGAGATGGCGTCGATGGATGCCGTGGTGCTCGCCCGCTTGAGCAAGCTGCCGGAACCCGAGACGGCGCATGCACTGAGCGAAGATGTCCCCAAGGCCGTGTTCGAGGTGAGCGAGGTTCTTAAGGGGACGCTCGGCGCAAACGAGACGAAAGAGGTCCGGACCATCATCTTTGGCCAGGAACAGGTCGGCGACCTGTTCCTGATCATGGGCGCCGGGGGTCCGAATTACGACTGGACCACGCCGCTGAAGGTCTCCGAACGGGCGATGGTGTATCTGCGGCAGCTCGGCGGCCTGCCGGAAAAAGGCCCCCAGCGGCTGGCCTTCTTTCAAAACTACCTCGAAGATTCCGAACCGCTGCTGTCGCGTGACGCGTACGACGAATTCGCCAAGGCTCCGTATAGCGAACTCAAAGACCTGCGCGACAAGATGAACCACGACCAGTTGGTGAGTTGGCTCCACAATCCCGAGACGCCGCTGAATCGGAAGCGGTTGTATATGGTGATGCTGAGTGCCTGCGGCGGCAAGGATGACTTGCCGATGCTGGAACAACTGCTCCGCAACGAGGATCGAAAAGTCCGTGCCGGCCTGGACGCCATGCTGGGCTGCTACCTGATGCTGGCCGGGAACGACGGGATGGGACTGGTGGAAGACTTGTTCCTCAAGAATACCAAGGCCGAGTACGCCGACACCTATGCCGCGATCATGGCCTTGCGGTTCCTGGGAACGGAGACCCAGGCCATTCCGCGCGAACGGATTCTGGCGGGTCTGCACTGCCTGCTGGACCGGCCGGAATTGGCGGATCTGGTCATCCCGGATTTGGCCCGGTGGGAGGACTGGTCGCAGGTCGAACGCTTGGCCAAGCTGTTCACAGAGGCCGACAAGAAATCCAGTTGGGTGCGGGTGCCCATCATCAATTTCCTGCGGGCCTGCCCGCAGCCTGAGGCCAAGCGACACTTGGACGAGCTGGCCAAGCTCGATCCCGAGGCATTCAAGCGGGCCGAGACCTTTTTCCCGTTTGGAGGCAGCTCGGCAAGCGGTTCGCCCGCCACGCCTGCGACCGCTGCCACCGAATCGCCGACAGCCGAAGCGAAATCGCCTCCCGATCAAGTCGCCAGCGGGGCCCAGGCGGACCCGGCGGGGCCCCCGTCGCTGGAGAAGGCCGCGGTTTCAGCGGCCAAGCTTCCCGTTCTGCACCGCACGGTGGCGAACGATCTGAACCCTTGGACCTGTCTACTCGTATTCTGGCTCGTCGGCAGTGTGTTTTTTGTCGCCCAGTGGGCGATCCTGGCTGGCGTCGGGCGCAGAACCTGATTGGTTGTTAACCGCGGAACTGAGACCACGCGACATGAGCAGTGCTGAGACTATCGAACAGCCTTCCGAATACGACGAAGACATTCAGCCGTATCGGGCGTTGAGCAAATCGGCCGTATTCTGCCTGGTGCTGGGCCTGCTGTCGTTTACGGCCCTGATGGCGCCCATCCTGCTGGTTCTGCCCGCGTGCAGCATCCTGCTGGGCTTCGTCGCCCTGGGCCAACTGCGGCGGTACCCGGCGGAACTGTCGGGGCGGACCGCGGCGTTGATCGGGCTGGCGCTGAGCGGCCTCCTGCTGGTCGGCGGCAGCGTGGTCCATGCGGTCGCGTATGCGACGGAGGTGCCTGACGGCTTCCAGCGGATCTCGTTCGACGATCTGCAGCCGGTCCCCGAGGCTCCGCAACTGCCGGTTTCTCCCAAGGCGTTGGAACTGAACGGCCAGAAGGTGTTTATCAAGGGCTACCTGTATCCCGACGGCCAGCAGTACAACATCAAGCGGTTCGTGCTGATCCCGGATCTGGGAACCTGTTGTTTCGGCGGCCAGCCCAAGCTGACGGACATGGTCGAGGTCACCTTGCGCGACCCGCTGCGGACCGTGTTTGAGCTTCGCAAGCGGCGGCTGGCGGGCACGCTCGTGGTCGATACGCGTCTCAAGCCCGTGAGTGGACTGAACGGCGTGTACTACCGCTTGGATGCCGAATACGTGCGGTAGGCAAGAAGACGATGCCGACGAATCTCCCCGAGGGCCGCTGGACGCGCGGGTGCCTGCTGGCGGCGATCGTCGGGCTGGCATTCTGGTTGCGGATCCAGCAGGCGACGGAGAGTCTCTGGCTGGATGAACTGCACACCTCGTGGGTCGTCACCGGCGGCGCTGAACAGCTGGTTCCGCGCGCCGCGGTCGGCAATTACAGTCCCGCCTATTTCGGCCTCGTCTGGGCGGGGACGAAGTGCGCCGGGGCGAGCGAGCTAGCCTTGCGGCTGCCTTCGGTTCTTGCCGGGACCGCGCTGGTGGCGGGGGCGTGCTTGGTCGTCGTCCGCGGGACAGGGTCCTGGCCGGCCGGATTGCTCGCAGCGCTGCTGGTAGCCGTCGATCGGCATTGCGTGTTCTATGGCCAGGAGGCGCGGCCGTATGCGTTGGTCCAGCTGGTCGGCCTGTTGCACGTTGCGATCTTTGCGCATCTGGTGGCCAACCCCCGCGTTGTGTGGCGGGCGGTCTGGATCGCCACCGGCGTCGCGCTGTTCTATCTGCACTACACGGCGGTCCTGCTGGTGGCGGGCGAAGTCGTGTTTTACGCGGTGTTAAGAGGCTTCGACCTTGGTCGCAGCTCCGTCGCCTGGTGGCTGGGGGCCGTCCCGGGGTGGCTGGGGTCGAGCGCAGCGAGCCCCCAGCACGCGCAACCCAGGCTGGGGTCGAGCGCAGCGAGCCCCCAGTACCCGCACCCCGAGTCCTCGCGACTCGTCGCCGCCTCCGGGTTCTATCGCTGGCGACCGTTCGCCGCCGACCTGGCGATCTTGGGCTTGGGCCTGCTGCCTGCGGTGCCGCATCTGCAGGAGATTGCCCAGCGGCGGCAGGCGTGGAGCACGTTTGTCCGGCCGCGGGCGTGGTGGCGGGTCTGGGAGGTCGCCGACGTGTTTCCGCTGGACATCTATGTCCTCTGGCCGCTCGTCATCCTGGCGGTGGCCTGGCTCGGGACGTGGATCTTCCGCCGCCCACGCGCCGGCGCGCCGGCGGGGACGGGTCAACTGCGTTGGCCGCTGCTGTTGCTGTGCTGGTTCCTGGTCCCGCTGGCCATCGCCTGGATCGCGACGGCCCAGGGCGCTGCGCCGCTGTTCTTTCGCCGCTATCTGATGGTGGCCGCGGTGGCGCCGCTTCTAGGTGCCGCCCTGTGCTGTGCCGCGTGCCCCTCCGTCGGCTGGCGCTGCGTGCTGGCCGTGACGGTCGTCGCGTTGTCTCTGCACCGAGGCGGGATGGTCGCGCAATGGCGGCAGGACGGCCGTGTGATCGCGGACCGCAACCAGGATTGGCGCGCGGCGGTGCGTTGGATCCGCGAGCGAGCGGACGCGGATGTTCCGGTCCTTGTCCGCAGCGGGCTGATCGAGGCCGAGCGGTGGTACGACAGCTCGGAGCCGTTGCGGCGCGAGTATTGCCTGCTGCCGGTGCTGGGCCTGTACCGCCTGGACCAGCGCCGCACCAGCCTGTTCCCGCTGCCGCTCCGTCCCGCGGCGGTCCTGTCCGCGGAAGGACGGCGCCAGGTGCTGGCGTGCGGCCGGGCCTGGTGCCTGGTCCTGGGTGACGACCGCAGCGTGGCTCGCTTCGTCCAGGATCTGCGCTCCGCGTGGCCGCGGGCGGGGATTTCGGTGCGGGAGGTTCAACGCTTCCCGTTTGACCAGGTGACCGCGCTGCAGGTCACCGTGGCGGCTCCTTCGCCGCTTCCTTGACAGCATGTTCCGCCCGCGGCAAGTGCACGGCCAGCGCCAGGCCCTCGTTCAATTCCGGGCGCGGGGCGAGACAGGGACGCCGCCGCTCATCGCTCGTCATCGCTCGGCAACGGCACGTCGTCGGGGACAATGGCCCAATCGGCCATGTTCCCGGAATCGCGGTCCTCCGGATGCCAGCCGGGGGCCTCCAGGACAAACAGCTGGTCGGTCACGCGGAATCGAGTATCCATCAGCACCAGCTGTTGCCGCTTGGCCTCGCCGGCATCCCGCCGGGCGCACAGCAGACGCTCGCCGTCGGGACTCCACGCCAGCGGCGTGACGAAGGCTTGCTCGTCCGGCTGAAACTCGACGTTCCAGCGGTCGTCCGCGCCGCGCCGGGCGAGAGCCACGCCGTAGTAAATGGTCTTGGCCTGGCTGCCGGCGGTGAAATTGTGGTGCCACGCAATCAGGCCGCCGTGAGGCGACCACCGCGGCCGGGCGTCCTTGTGGTCGTCGGCGGGATCTTGCCACAGCGGGCGGATCGTGCGTTGGCGCCGATCCAGCAGGAAGACGTCGGCGGTCGCCCAGAAGATGCCGCGCTGCGCCGCAACCAGCAGTTGGCCGCTGTCCGGCGAGGCATCGGTGAGCATCGCTCCTCGGCCGGACAGCAGGTCGCGGAGAGCCAAGACTCGCTCTGTGGCTCCCGTGTCCGCATCGGCTTGCCACAGTTCCATGTCCGGCTGGCGGTCGATCTTCGGGTCGCGGACGTAGGCCAATTGCGAATCGGACAGCCAGACCGGCGAAACGATTCGCTCGTCAGCCGACTCAGCGGCGACCAGTTGCCGAGCGCGGGTCCCATCGGCGGCGCAGATCCAGATGGCACTGCCGGCGCCCAATGGCCGGGTGCGGACGAAAGCCAGCCGGCGTCCGTCCGGGGAAAACGCGGGCTGGATGTCGAACCAGGCGGGATCCTCGGTCAAGCGAATGCGCCGGCTGCCATCGGGCCGGAAGAGCCATAGACTCGGCTTCCCCGCGGGCACGGGCGTCCAACTCAGGACGATCCACCCGGGGAGCCGGCTCGCCGGACTGCAGGCCGGCCCGGTCGTCGGCGCAGGCGATGGCCGAGCGGCAAGGGTCGCCGGCTCTGCTCGCTCGCGTCGCGCGAGCAGGGCTCGTCCCACGCCCCGCCCTGCCACACCCAACGCCGCCAGGGCGACCAGCAGGCCGGCGAGCCACAGCCAGCGCTGTCCCGCCGGCCGTTCCGGCTGGACGACCGTCGGGCCGAGCGACGCCTTGACCGTTTGCGTTTCTCCGGAAACGGCGAGCGCCGCCAGTTGGCTGTCCGCCGCCCAGGGGACCAAGGCCGCCGCCAGTTCACCCGGCGTGGCCCATCGCTGCGCGGGGTCTTTGGCCAGCAGGCGGGAGAGAATCGCGACCAGTCCGCTCGGCAGGTCGCGGCGAAAGCCGCCGATCGGCGGCGGCGTTTCCCGCTCGTGCGCCCGTAGTTTGGCGGACAGAGTGGCGTGCGTCGGGTCTTCGAACGGGGCTCGGCCGGCCAGCAGCTTGTACAAGGTGCAGCCCAGGCTGTACAGGTCGGCCCGAATGTCGACCGCGTGGCTGTCGTTGGCCTGTTCGGGTGCCAGGTAGTCCGGCGTGCCCATCATCTGGCCGCTGATCGTCAGCGCCTGGGAGGTCGTACTGCCCAAGATCCGGGCCAGGCCCAGATCGAGGATCTTGACCTGGCCGTGGCTGGTCAGCATCAGGTTCGAAGGCTTGATATCGCGATGGACCAAGCCGTGTTCGTGCGCGTGTTGCAGTCCCAGGGCGGCTTGCCGGACCAGCTCGCAGGCGTCGGCGACGCGCAGCGGCCCGTGCCGGCCCACCAAGTGCTCCCAGTCCGGTCCGTCGACAAACTCCATCACCAGGAAGTGGGTCGCGCCGATCCGCCGTGCATCGTAAGCGCGCACGATGTGCGGATGATCCAGCCGGCCGATCGCCCGGATCTCGCGTTGAAAACGGGCGATCGAGTCTTCGTCGTCCAGGCGTCCCGCCGGCAGCACCTTGACCGCCACGACGCGATCCAATTCCGTGTGCACCGCCTTGTACACCACCCCCATGCCGCCTTGGCCCAGCTTCTGAACGAGCCGATACTCGCCGAGCTGCCCCAGGTCAGCGACGCGGGACACCGAAAGGCCGGGCAGCGGCAGGTCGTTGGGGGCGGGGTGGTCGGTCATCGCAGTCGATCCGGATTACGGACGGGTTTCCAGCAACAGCGCGCACAACTCGGCGTTCAGCCACGACTGGGCCAGGGCCCAATCGACGGCGTTCCGCCAGGCGTCATCGTCCAGCGTCGAGATCCGCCGGTCGCCATGCCGTCGGGCCGCCGCGATCGCCGCCAGGTACAGCACCGTAGCGACCTCGTGAGGCAGCGGCCCGTCCGGTTGGCTGCGGCAGACCTTGGCAAACTGCTTCACGCGCTGCAGCAGCGGCAGCGGCGGATGCGGGGCCAGCAACAACTGGCGGAACGTGCAGCGCCGGGGCGGCGGCTCGCCGGCCCAATCCGGGCCGGTGCCTTCCGCCGCCGCGGCCGCCCCCAGGTCCATGTCCAGGGGCGTGTCCAACTGATGCTCCAGGATGGGCCCCAGTTCGGCGGCGGTCCACGAGCCCAACTCGCCGAGCTGCAGCAAGCCGGCCAGCGAGCGAGGCCCCGCCGTTTCGGTATCAAACCGCGTCATGATCGCACCTGTGTCCGTTACCCGGCCCGCGCCAGCACGCGATGCAGCTCGTCGATCTCGGCCTCGACCTCGGCCGCATCCCGCGCGTACTCGCCGATGACGCCGCGCAAGATGCGGGCGTACATCCGCTTGGCCGTCACCAACGTGTTCGAGGCCTGGCTGGGGGATTGAAACCCGAAGCGGCGAACCAGCTCGCCGTACTCGACCGGCGCGGCGTCGGGAGCGAGCGACGCCAGGATTCGGCACTCAAACAGACCCCAAACGTCCTCACGGCCGGCCGCCTGGCATTCCGTCCGCATGCGGCCCACCGCCTGGTCCAACACCTGCCGCGCCCAGGCCACGTCGTACGCGTCGGCCCGCCCGCCCGCAGCGACCAAGTCGTCGTCGTCGCCCAGATTGGCCGCGGCCCCGACGGCCCGTTTCTGCGCCTGGGCACTGCGGATCCGGTTCAGCAGGAAGCGGTCCAGGGCGGTCAACAGGAACGTGCGGAACTTGCCCAAGTGCTGATCCGCCTTGGCGATCAGATCCCGTTCCAGTACTTTGCCGGCCACAAAATCCTGCAAGACGTCGTCCGCGTCGGCCGGCTGCAGCCGCTTGCTGTGAATCAGGTGGCTCCGCAACGCCGGCAGATAGCGGGCCAGCAATTGGCCGAGCACCTCGCGTTGCGATTCGGGCCCTTCACGCCCGGCACGGTCCACCAGCGACCAGCGAGTGGTCGGAAAACGCACCAAGCCTTGCAGGACGTCAGCCGGCATAACGCGATCCTGATTGGGGAGCCTAACGCCAGTCTACCATCAACTCGACGCCAGGACAAAGCGCAGTTCCCGCGGACGAGCGCCAGTTGGTGCGCCGGCGACGCCTGAGCTTGGAGTGCCTGGCGTCAAGTGCGGCGAGGCCGGGAGGCGAGGCCGGGGGAGAGGCCGGGGGACTTGGAAGTCCATTGAGGCTGTGGTCCACTGGTGGGAATTGTGACACCCGTTCGTCCCCCAACCGGAAAGGCCCGCGATGAAGACCGTCTTGTTCACATCCAGCATCCTGGTGACAATCTTGACCGCCTCAGCTGGGGCTGCCGAGCCGACCAAGCTCGCGTTCGACACGTACTCCGGCTACTTCGTGTCCAACCAATTCGAACCGGACGCCCCCGCTTCGTTCGCAGTCATCGATGATCAGGCTGGGTTCGATCGGGTTTTCGGCGTGGCCATGGTGATGGGAGACAAATCTCACCGGCTGCCGAAGGACGCCTTCAAGTCGCACCTCATCCTGACAGCGATCAAGCGGGGAAACGCATCTTGCGAGTACAAGGTCGAGGGGGTCACGGTCGAGCGGGGAGTCATCCAGTTGCGGTACGCTGTCACGTCCCAGCCCACGCCCGGCGCATCATTCGCCTGCCCGCTGATCGTGTCAGCCCCCAGGGGCACGTACCAAGCGGTGGCCTTCATCGAGGACGGCAAGAAAGTCAACACGCTGCGCATCGGCGGCAAGACGCCGAAGGAAACGCCATGAAGATCACCAGGCGGATCGCCGTGGGAGATGGCCTTGGGATCCAGCCACGCGCCGATCTCACTTCACGGCTTCCAGCAGCTGCACCGGCACGTAGAACTTGGCGTAGTTCTTACCATCGGTGTACCGGCGTCCCCGGGGGTCTTCCACCAACACCGTCGCCCGCTTGCTGACCCGGTTGACCACCCCCGCGTACTCGATGCCGTCGAAACGAAATCGCACCTTGACGCCCGGCCTGATGCCAAACTTGACGAACGCACGTTCCTTCGGCGTGATGAGGTTGTGCTTGTTCTGCGTGTGGCCGAAGAACCGCCAGGTGATGGAGTGGAAGCGGGGCTGCGAGCAGCTGGACTCGCCCCACACCAGCATTTCGATCAAGTGGACAATCTCGTGCTCCATGACCCGCTGCAGCGCGTCCAAGCGGTCCCGGCAGGTGATGCCGCTGGTCGTCACGGGACGATGGTCCTCGGCGGTGAAGCAGCCGAACAGCATCGTCGTCGAGGCGCTGATTTCGTACCACTGCTTGCCGTTGGACCGGTTGGCAAAACGGGTCGTTTTGCCACCGGAACTCGTCATCCGCTTGGACAAGCGGAACCGGAGCGGGATTGCGCCGAGCGATTCCTTGACCTGCCCGCCAAAGAACCGCTCGTCGTACGCGGCGAACAAGAGCGCCAAGTCATCGGGATGGATCTTGGTAAAGTTCGGAGCGTTCAGGTATTTGGACCGGCCCAGCACGTCGGCATGAATCTGGGCCGTCCGGCTGGCGATCACTTCGGCATCAAGGGTCGTCGACTCCACAATCCGCAGCAGATCCGTTGGCATCTTGATCCTGTCGTCCGTAACTCAAGGAACCGGTCCGAGGTTTCGCTCACCGGCCCAGATTCTAAGGTCTTTTCGCCCGCTGCGCAAGACGGTGTGCGACCCTGCCCGGGCGAACGACCCCAGTTCTTGGACTGGACGATGCCGTCGTTGCGTTTGCCATTCTCGGCCGGATGCGTTATAGAATGGCAACGGAACGGGTGTAGCACGCGAGTCAACCGGCCTTGACCTACTTCAACCGAGGGAGAACTGACCATGACGACCCGGATTCATCGACGCGATTTCTTGGCGGCCTCGGCCGTCGCCGGAGCGGGTTTGTTGGCGGCCAGCCGTCTGCAGGCGGCGCCGTTCAAGACGACGCTCAAGAAAGCCCTGATCGGCAAGCCCGACGAAACGACGCTGACCAGCTGGAAAGCCGCCGGCTTCGAGGGCATCGAATCGGGCGTCTGGAACATCTCCCGGGCGGAAGCCGAGGCGGCTCGCAAGGTGGCCGAAGGACTAGGCATGCCGATCCACGCGGTGCTGTTCGGCTGGGCCAACTTCAACAACCCCGACGAGAGCAAAGTCGCCGCCGACATCGCCAACGTCGAGACGGCGCTCCAGGCGTGCGCCGGCTACGGCGCGGACGCGCTGCTGCTGGTGCCCTGCCGCGTGGGCGGGATGAAGATGCCGGAGCCTTGGGAATTCGACATCGAATTCGACGAGAAAACCGGCCACGTCAAACGGGTCGTCGCGGGCGACAACGGGCCGTACCAGCAGTACATCGAAGCCCAGAATTACGCCACGGACGCCTCGCGCAAAGCCGTCCAAAAGCTGATCCCGGTGGCGGAAAAGGCCCGGGTGATCATCGCCTTGGAAAACGTCTGGAACAACCTGTGGGTCAAGCCGGCGTTCTTTGCCAACTTCATCGCCTCGTTCCAGTGCCCGTGGGTCCAGTGCTATTTCGACATCGGCAATCACGTCAAGTACGCGTTGCCGGAGGAATGGATCCGGGCGTTGGGCAAGCTGATCGTGAAATGCCACGTCAAGGATTTCAAACTGAAGCCGGACGGGCACGGCGGCGAATTCGTCGATATCCGCGACGGCAGTATCGACTGGCCGCTGATCCGCGCCGAACTGGACAAGATCGGCTACAACGGTTGGATGACCATCGAAGGCAGTGGCGGCCTGTCCCTGGAAGAACGCAACCGCCGGCTGGACCTGATCGTCGCGGGAAAGTGATTGGCACAGTCTGATGAGAATCCTGGTTGCTGACGACGAGAAGATCAAGCGGATCACGCTGGCGGACGATCTGTCCGGCCAGGGACACGAAGTCGTGACCGCCGCCGACGGGCAGGAAGCCTGGGAGTTGCTGGAGCGGGAACTGTTCGACGTCGTCGTGACCGACATCAAGATGCCGAAGATCGACGGCCTGGAGCTGCTCAAACGCGTCAAGGACAGCGCGTCGGCCGGTGTCCGCTTCATCCTGATGACCGCCTACGGCAGCATTCCCGTGGCGGTCGAGGCGATGAAGCTGGGGGCCACGGACTTTCTGACCAAGCCGTTCCGCAACGAGGACCTGTTTCCGATCATCCAGCGGATCGAGCAGGAGCGCCGCGAGGCGGGCGAAGAACCGGCGCCGGATCTGGCTGCCAGCCCCGAGGAAGACGAGATCGACCGCGAGATCATCGGCCGGTCGGAAGCCATGCAGCGCGTCAAGCGGATGATTCGGATCAGCGCCCGCACGGATGCCAACGTGCTGCTGGTCGGCGAGACGGGCGTGGGCAAGGACCTGCTGACCTCGGTGATTCATCGCCACTCGCATCGCGGCCGCGGGCCGTTCGTCAAAGTCGGCTGCACGCTGTTCCCCCCGACGCTGATCGAGAGCGAATTGTATGGCCACGAGGAAGGTTCGTTCACCGGCGCGGACCAGGGCCGCAAAGGACGCTTTGAATTGGCCGAGGGCGGCACGATCTACCTGGACGACGTGGATGACATCCCGCTGGAGCAGCAGGCCAAGTTGCTGCGGGCGATCGAAGAAAAGGTCTTCGAGCGGGTGGGCGGCGCCAAGCTGTTGAAGGCCAACGTGCGGATCATCGCGTCGACCAAGCTGAACCTGCTGGACAAGATCGCGGCCGGCACCTTTCGCCAGGATTTGTACTATCGGCTGGATGTCCTGAGGATTCGCGTTCCGCCGCTCCGCGAGCGCCGCGAGGACATCCCGGCCCTGACCGAGCACCTGCTGCGGCGCTTGGCGGGCGGCAGCGGTTACGATCTGGAGCCGGCGGCGGTCGCGGTCCTGGCCCAGCACGCCTGGCCGGGCAATATCCGCGAACTGTACCACACCTTGGAACGTTCGCTGCTGGTCGGTGGCGGGCAGATCACGGCGAAACTGCTGGAAGCGGAAATCGGCGGCCTACCCTCGGACAGCGAACCCGCCTTCCGCAACGGCTCGTCCGGCGCCATGGCGGCGGGCGGATTCAAGGCCGCGATGGACTATGCGGAGAAGCAACTGCTGCTCAATGCCCTGGAAGCCTGCGGCGGCAACAAGACCGCCGCCGCCCAGTCGCTGGGGATGAAAGCCTCGACGTTCCGCGACAAGCTCGCTAAGCACGGGCTGAAGTAGCTGGAAAAAAATCCCGGTCCGCCTTAGCCCGCGGCCGCCCACTTATCGCGTTAGGGCCATCGCAGAGTCGACTCGATTATTCTTGAGAGGAGAACCAGAAGTGGAGGAACTGCTGCTCGGGCTGCTGGCGATCCTCTTGTTGACGGTCGTGGTCCTGGTCCCGCTGGCGGCGCTGATCCTGGTGTTCATCCTGTTCCGCCGCGTCGGCGACTTGCGACGGCGACTCGCCCGACTGGAAACGGCGGCCCGTGCGGTTGGCGTGCCAGCCGAGGTGGCGGAACCGGTTGAGGTTGTCGAGGTCGTCGAAGCGGCCGTTGTCGAAGCAACGAGCGGTCCGGCGGCGCCGAGAGAACGCCGCGCGGCCGGGGATGCCGAGGTCGCGGCGTCGCGGCCGGCGATCAATCTCGAACTGTTGATCGGCCGCAAAGGCTTGGGCTGGGTCGCCGTGGTTCTGCTGGTGTTTGGCACCGCGTTCTTCCTGCGGTACGCCTACGAAAACCAGTGGATTGGGCCGATTGGGCGCGTGGCGATCGGCTTGCTGGCCGGCGTAGGTTTGACGGTGGCGGGTTGGCGATACGACCGCCGCCGCTGGCGCATCTTTGGGCAAATGCTGTCTTCCGCCGGCGTCATGGTGCTGTTCTTGTCGGTCTACAGCGCGTTTGGCTTCTATCACTTGGTGCCGCAACAAGTTGCCGCGGGCTTTCTGCTGGCCGTGATTGTGGAATCCGCCTTGCTGGCCGTGCTGTATAACGCGCCGGCCCTGGCCTGGATGTCCCTGTTGGGCGGCCTGTTGACTCCGATCCTGATGCGGTCCGACGTGGACCAGTACCAATCCCTGTTCACCTACCTGGCCGTCCTGGACGCGGGGATTGTCGTCCTGGCTCTATGGCGGCATTGGGCGGGACTGGCCACGGCGGCGTTGCTGGGTACCCAGGGCCTGTTCTGGATGTGGCACGCCCAGAATTACCATCCGGAGAAGCTGGCCTGGGCGATCAGCTTCCAGTTGGTCATCTACCTGCTGTTCGTCCTGCACAGCTTGACCGCTCACGTCTTCCGGCGGCGTATGGCCAGTTGGGAAGACTTGGCGCGGCTAATGTTGAACGCCACGCTGTGGTTCACGGCCGCCTATATCCTGTTGCGGGTCGATTATCGCGACTGGCTGGGCTTGCTGGCGGTGGGCATGGCGATGGTTTACGTCGTGCTCGGCCGCATCATGCTGAGCCGCCGGCCGGAGGATGGCCGGCAGTTGCTGACGGCCTTGGCCGCAGCGGTCGGATTCATCGCCTTGACATTTCCAATCCAAGCCCGCGCCGAATGGATTGCCCTGGGGTGGGCGGCCGAGTCGGCGGCGCTGTGGTGGTTCGGGCTCCGGACGCGGTCGCCGGCGTTGCGCGGCATGGCGGCGGCCGTCGGTGGGCTAGCCGTCAGCCGGTTGGTCTTCGTCGACACGCCGCACCGGCACCTGGAGTTGGTGCTCCCGATTGTGAACCAGTATGCCGTCCCGGCGCTGGGCGTGACGGCGTGCTGGCTGGGGTCGGTGATTGTGGCTCGCCGCTACTGGGCGGGACTGAAGCGGGGCGAGCAGGTCCTGACGGCGCTGGCGGGCGTGCTGGGCGTGCTGCTGCTGTGGTTTGTCCTGTCCGTCGATACCTACGGATGTTTTCACGCTTGGGCGGACTCGCAGTTGAGCGGCGAAGACGAGGTCCGGATGCGTTGGCTGGGCCAAGTCGCCCTGTCGGCGCTCTGGTCCGTGTATGCGTTAGGAGTCTTGGCGGTCGGGTTTGCACGGCGCGTTCCCGCGGTGCGGTGGACGGCGTTGTTCATCTTTGCCATGACGATCGGCAAGGTGTTCTTGCACGACATGGCGGGCCTGAAGGAAATCTACCGGATCCTGGCTTTCTTCATCCTGGCGATCTTGCTGGGACTGGCGGGCTGGGCCTATCAACGGATCAGCGTGGATCGTCAAACGCAGGAGTCGAACGATCATGAGTAAGCGGATCGAGATGCTTCGTCAGCGGGGCTGGGTCGCAATGTGCTGCCTGGCCTGGTGGTTCATGACGGCGGGGGCCGGGCTGGGGATCGCCGCGGAACCGGCCACAAAGCCGGCCGCGGTGGAACCAGGCCGGAACGCCGAGTCGCTGTCGGCCTGGAAATACTTTGCCGAAGTGCCCCTCGCGGGTCCTGGGCAGGCTCCGTTGCTCGACCTGGTGCTGCCGCCCAGCGTGTTCGACGCCGCGCGCGTGGACTTGGCCGACCTGCGGTTGTACGACGGCCAGCTGCGAGACGTGCCGTACGCCCTGCGGGTCCGCAACGAAATCGATACGACGGAAGCCGTGGCGGCCACCGAGTTCAATCGCGTCCCGGACTCGTCGGGCACGAGCCAGCTGTCGTTGGACCTGGGCGACAAGCCGACTCAGCATAACGAAGTCGAAGTCAACACGCCCGGCGACAACTTCCGCCGCCGCGTGCTGCTCGAGGGCAGCGACGATGGGAACGCGTGGAACAAGCTGGTCGACGACTTTGTCGTGTGTTTTCCCGCGGGCGACAAGCCGTTTGTCGACAAGACGCTGGCTTACACCCCCAGTCGCTATCGCTATCTGAGGATCACCGTGCATCGCGACCCCCAGAACGACACCCAGCCCGTCGAAATCGGTGAATACGTCGTCCGCCGCCGCGTGAAAGTGCCGGGCGAATTGGACGTGCGGCAAGTCCCGTTCGGAGCCCGCGAACCGGTGCGAGCCGACGGTGGACCGGGCTCGCGCTGGATGGTGGACCTGCAAGGCACCGGCGTGCCCGTCGATCGGCTGCTGGTCGCGGTGGCCGACGAGGCGTTTGTGCGCAACTATTACATCGAGGCGGGCGGGCCGCCGGACAGCAACGAGCGGTTCTGGCGGGTGACCACCGGTGTCTGGCAGCGCCGGGCGGGCGAGCCCAAGCAGGAGTTGGTCGCCGAGTTTGGCCAGGAAGTCAATGCGGCTCGCCTGCGGCTGGTCGTGACCGACAATGCGAACCAGGCGTTGAACCTGCAGACGGTCAAGGTCGCCGCTCCGGCGCGGGTCGTCATCGCCCAACGGCCTGCGGCGGTAACCGGTCCCTGGCGGCTGTACTACGGGCACCCGAAGGCCGAGGCGCCGAATTACGATTTTGCCCGCAACTTGCCGCAGAAAATCGCCCCGCCGCCGGAGCGGCTGACGCTGGGGCCGCGCCAGGTGAACCCCGGCTACGAGCCCGAGCCGTTGCCGCTGACCGAACGTCTGCCGTGGCTGATCTACGTCCTGCTGTCCGCCGCGGTCGCCGTGCTGGCGCTGCTGATTGTGAACCTCGCCCGGGTCTCGATTCAGATCTCCGACTTGCGGGAGGGGACGACATGAACCAGGCGCTGGCGGGGAAGGTCGCGCTGGTGACGGGCGCCAGTCGCGGGATCGGCCAGGCCATCGCGCTGGCCCTGGCCCGGGCCGGCGCCGACGTGGCGATCAACTACCGCGAGCGTCAGGAAGCCGCGCTGGCGACGCAGGCGGAAGTCGAATCGCTCGGCCGCCGGGCGATTGCGGTCGCCGCCGACGTGTCCGTGGCGACAGCGGTGGCGGAACTCGTCGCCGCGGTCGAACGGCAGTTGGGACCGGTTTCGATCCTGGTGAACAACGCCGGCATCACCCGTCCCCAGCCGCTCGACCAGATCACGGAGCAGAGTTGGGACGAGGTGTTGGCGATCAACTTGAAGTCCGTCTTTCTGGTCACCCAGGCTGTCTTGCCCAAGATGCGTGCGGCCCGCTGGGGCCGGATCATCAATCTGTCCTCGGTGGCCGCCCAGTTGGGCGGCGTGGTGGGGCCGCATTACGCAGCCTCGAAAGCCGGCATCCTGGGGCTGACGCATTCCTACGCCCTGCTGCTGGCCAAGGAAGGCATCACCGTCAATGCCATCGCCCCGGCGCTGATCGAGACCGAGATGGTCACCGGCAATCCCCACGCCCGTGCGGACCTGATCCCTGTCGGGCGTTTCGGCGCCGTCGGTGAAGTCGCCGACGCGGCCGTACTGCTAGCAACCAATGGCTACATCACTGGCCAGACGATCAACATCAACGGTGGCTGGTACATGAGCTAAGCGGGCCACCAGCGCCTCGACGTAGGCTTCGCACAACGGCAGGGCTTCGTCGGCGGTGGCGCAATCGATATCGTCCACGTGCCAGTACTCGATGCGGTCCGCCCACTCGGGAAACTGCTCCAGCATCATGCCCCGGTGTTCGCCTTCTTTGAGCGCCACGACGAGATCCGCAGTCCGCAAATCGGCTTCGGACAGGGACAAGGGAAAGCGGATTTCGCCGTTCAAGGGAATGCCGCGGGCGGCCAGCCGGTCCACGGTAAAGCTGGCAATCGGCCCGTAGCCGTCGGCCATCCAGGTCCGCAGGCCGCGGGAGGTCGCTCGCCAGTTCAGCCCGTTGGATTCGGCGTGGAAGTTGAACCAGTGTTCACAGAATCGGCTGCGGTAGTAATTGGCGGTGCAGACGAAAACGACGGTCTTCGCGTTCATGGCAATCCTGTTGATCGTACGCGGGAAAACGGCGATGATACACGCTGACATCGTAGATGTTCCAGGGGATGTCCACTCCGACCCGCCACGGCCGGGTCGCGCACTGCCAACTTCAGCGTTGCCGCGACAGCACTTGCCCGGGGCTGCTAGCACCCGACGACGACAATGGAAGTTCGCATGCCTGACGCATCTTCCCCCGGACGCACCAACCACCCGCAGCGTAACCGTCTATGGCCCTGATCGAACTCCGTGACATCTGCAAGATCTACGACTTGGGCGAGGTCCAGGTCGAGGCGCTGCGCAGCGTCTCGCTGGACATCCAGTCGGGCGAGTACTTGGCGCTGGTCGGCCCATCCGGGTCGGGCAAATCCACGCTGATGAACACGTTGGGGTGCCTGGACCGGCCGACGCGGGGCAGCTATCGCCTGGCGGACGAGGAAGTCGGTGACCTGTCCGCGGACCAGCGGGCCCGCATTCGCAATCGCCGGATCGGCTTCGTTTTTCAGAATTTCAATCTGTTGCCGCGGACCTCGGCAATCGAAAACGTCGAGCTGCCGCTGCTGTACGCCGCTCACGTGTCGGCCCGCGACCGCCGCCGGCGGGCGATCGCGATGCTGGAACGGGTCGGCTTGGGCGATCGCCTGGGTCATCATCCCGGCCAGTTGTCGGGTGGCCAGCAGCAGCGGGTGGCCATCGCGCGGGCCTTGATCAACGAACCGTCGCTGCTGATGGGCGACGAGCCGACCGGCAACCTGGACTCGCGGACCAGCCGCGAAGTCATCGAACTGTTCCGCCGCCTGAACGAAGACAACGGGATCACCGTCATCTTGGTGACCCACGATCCGGATGTCGCCCGGCACGCCAAGCGGATCATCGCCTTGCGGGACGGGCTGATCGTCCAGGACACGCCGGACATCGACGTCGCCTGGTCCTCGTTGCATGCTGCCGAAACGGCAGAACTCGCTTCATCGATTCGACCGGTAGAACCGGGAAAGTTGGAGTAACCGGCAGCGGCGGGCCGAAGATGATAGCGGTATGACTGCCGATCCGCGCCGTATCGCTGCCGCAGCCCTCGCGCTGGCCCTCGTGCTAGCGTCCGCACCCGTTGCGCCCGCGCAACGGTTTCCGTCGTTTCTCCCGCCGGGGCAGTCCACGATCGAGGTTCGCGACCCCAGCGAGTTGCCCCAGCTGACGATCCCCGACGTTCCGCCGCCGGCAACGGTATCCAATCCCGAGGCGGACCTGCCCGAACGGTCGCTCTCGCTGGACGAGGCGATCCGGATCGCCTTGGCCAACAGCGAGGTGGTGCGCGTCCTGGCAGGCGCCTCGGCCGTCTCCAGCGGTCAGACGATCTACGACACGGCGATTGTCAATAACCAGGTGGACCAGCAGGTCTCCCGGTTTGATCCAACGCTGCAGATCGACAACACGTGGAACCGCGACGAAACCCCGGGGATCGGCTTCGTCGAGGACTGGAACCAGTGGCTGCTGGGCGGTAATCGACGCGACGGTTACCTGTACGAAATGGGGCTGTCCAAGACCACGCTGTCCGGCGGAACCGCCAGGTTCGGCGTGCTGGCCAATCCCTATCGAACGGACTTCGACATCCGCCGGAGCCCGTCGTCGTTGGACCTGAGCTACACCCAACCGCTGTTGCAGGGCGGCGGCTGGGCTGTCAACCGCGTGCCGATTGTGCTCGCCCGGATCGATGCCGAGCGGTCCTATTTCCAGTTCAAAGACGGCGTGCAGGAGTTGGTCCGCGGGGTGATCGAGGGCTATTGGCTGTTGGTCGCCGCGCGGACCGATGTCTGGGCCCGCCAACGGCAGGTGGAACAAGCCCAGTTCGCATTCGATCGGGCGCAAGCGGCGTTGGACGTGCACATCGAGAATGCCAGCGTGGCGGCCCAGGCGCGGGTCTCGCTGTTGAACTTCCGGTCGTCTCTGGTGGCCGCCGAGAACACCGCCTTGGATCGCGAAGCAGCCCTGCGCAACCTGCTGGGACTGCCGCCGATGGACGGCGAGCGGATCGTGCCCATCTCGCCGCCGACAACGCAACGGGAAGAGTTCCAGTGGCCGACGCTGTTGGAATTGGCCGCCGAGCGGAGGCCCGACTTGGTCGAGTTGAAGCTGGTCCTGGAGGCCGACCAGCAGCTGTTGCTGCAAGTCCGCAACGAAGCGTATCCGCAGTTGGATGCTGTCGGCCTGTATCGCTGGAACGGGATTGAGGGCGAGTTGCCGGACGGTTCGCACCTGCGCTCGCAGGCCGGCCAGTTTACCGACTGGGCGCTGGGCGTGAACTTCTCAGTTCCGCTGGGCTTACGCCGCGGGCGGGCTTCGCTCCGCAGCCAGGAATTGGTCATTTCCCGCGATCGGGCGAACCTGCAGCAAGGCCTGCATGCCATCACCCACGAACTGGCGTTGAGCCTGCGGACGCTGGACAAGGCGTGGGCCCAGTACGATCTCGCCCGGCAGACCCGGGACGCGGCCCGACTGAACTTGAACCTGCAGATCGAAAGCTACCTGGCCGGGCGAACGCAGTTCATCAACACCCTGTTGGCCATCAACGACTGGGGAAACGCCATCGGCTCGGAGGCCCAGTATCTGTCGTTGTACAATGTCCAGCTGGCCACCCTCGAGCGGCAGACCGGGACGATCCTGGAAACGCATGGCGTGCGGTTTTACGAAGAGCGATTCTGCACGCTCGGGCCCTTGGGCGAACTGGGCCGCGGCCGCGAGTTCCCGCAGTCGCTGCCGCCGGGCGAAAACACGCCCCGCTATCCCGTGGGCGAGCGGCCCGCCGAGGAGACGTTCAACCTGGAGAACCCGGTCGAACGCCTGAATCGGAACCAGCCGCGTCCGGAGCCGATCGCGCCGCCGGCCGGCGAGCCCGTGACGTCGCCGCCGTGACGGCCCGCGACGAGCCGAAACCGGGACACCCAGGGTGGGGTCGAGTGCAGCGTGCCCCCAGGGGCAGAGACAGGGGGCTCGCTGCACTCGACCCCAGGCACCCACGGAACTGGGGCACGCAAGCCGTGGGCATCGCCTCTTTCCCGTGTTTCGGGCGGCTGGTATCCTGGGGAACTCTGCCACTTGATCGTCCCTGGGAGGCTTCCCGATGAAGGACCGTGATTTGCTGCGACAAGAACATCACGACGTCACGCGACGCTACTTCCTGCAGTTGGGCGCGGCGGGCGTCGCGGGGTTGAGCCTGGCTCCGGCGCTGGCTTCCGGGGTGGAAGGCGAGCAACTGCTCGCCGAAGCCGTCGCCAAGCTCGAGTACCTGACGCCCGAGTCCCGGTTTGCAGGCGGCGGCCGCGGCAAGCCGCCGCCGTATGAGATGACCGTCGAACAGCGCCGCGCGGCGGGCTTGGAGCAGGATACGTGGCAGCTGGAAGTCGTCGCCGATCCCGGCAGCGATGTCCGGATCGAGCGGCCGCTGTCCAAGGAACTGGGCACGGCATTGGATTGGGCGGGCCTGATGGCCCTGGCCGAAAAGCACGCCGTGCGGTACCTGAAAGTGGCAACCTGCCTGAACGTCGGGCAAGTCAACGGGATGGGGTTGTGGGAAGGCGTGCCGCTGCGCGAAGTGATCTGGATGACACGTCCGACGGCCAACCTGCGCCGCGTCTGGTACCACGGCTACAACAGCGACGCCGCGAAGCCGGGACCCGGTTTTCAGAGTTCGCTGTCGATCAACCGCGTGCTCGAAGACCCTCCCGGCGAACAGCCCGTGATCCTGGCCTACAAGATGAACGGCGACTGGCTGGCCCCCAAACGCGGCGGCCCCGTGCGGCTGGTGGTCCCCGACGGATACGGCTTCAAGTCGATCAAGTGGCTGCAGCGAGTCGTGCTGACCAACGACCCGAATCCGAACGACACCTACGCGGGTCAGAACAACGATGTCGACAGCCCGCTGAAGACCTTCGCCCGCTTCCTGCAGACGCCGCAGACCGTGCAAGCCGGCCATTGGGCCGCGTTGACCGGCGTCGCCCAAGTCGGAGCGGCCGGCTTGAGCAAGGTGCAGTATTGCCTGCTGGCGAAAGACCCGCCTTGGCCCGCGGACGACCCGTACCTGACGCGCGCGGACTGGCATGACGCCGAGATCCTGCCCCCGCCGAAGCACTGGGGAGGCGGCTTGCCCGACGGCCCGCTGCCGTCGCTCCCGGGCCAGTTCGACGCGGACGGGCGCCCGCTGATGTGGCCGCTGCGGAACGCGATCGCGCACTGGGCGGCCCTGCTGACCGTGCCGGCCGCCGGACAGTACGAGCTGTGCTGCCGCACGATCGACGCCGGCGGCACCGCCCAGCCGATGCCGCGGCCGCTGCCCAAGTCCGGCCGCAACGAACTGCAACGCGTGTCGGTAACCGTCGAGCCCTAGCGCGGTCCGAGCGGCGACACCGACGGGCCCGTTGATTCATGAAACACATACTGGCACTTGTCGTCGTCCTCTTTCCACTCGCGAGATTGGCGGCCGCGCCAGCCGACGGCGGCATCGCTGCCGGTGTCGGCAGCGTGGACATCACTCCCCCCGAGCCCGTCGTGCTGGCGGGCTCGCCGAATCCGCAGAAATCGTCGTCGGTGGACCGACGCCTGTTTGTCAAGGCGTTGGTTCTTTCGGCAGGCGGCCGGACCGTGGCGATGGTCACCTTGGACACGTTGAAATACCCAGTGGAGCATGTGGTGCGGGCGCGCCGGCAGATCGAGACAACCACCGGCATTCCTGCGGACAACGTCATCATCTGTTCTTCACATACGCACAGCGGCCCCCTGTGGAGCTACTACCAGGACCAACTGGTGACGCCGATTGCGGAGGCGGTGGCGCTGGCGGCCCGCGATCTCGCGCCGTGCCAGCTCGGCACGGCAAAAGGCACCGCCGAGGGCGTGAGCGAGTGTCGACGAGTCGTCCAAGACGGGCAAGCGTGGAACCGTTGGCAATTGGCTCCGGGGGACGCCAATCGCTATCCGGCGGAGAGTTGTGCCGATCCCGAGTTCGCCGTGCTGGCAGTGAGCGGCCCGGACGGAAGGTATCGGGCCGTCGTCTACAACTTCGCCTGTCACGCCGCCAACACGCGGGCTTCCGTCATCTCGGCCGATTATCCCGGTGATGTTCAGCAGCATGTTCAAGAACGATTGGGCTATGCGGTGCCCACGCTGTTCCTGCCGGGCGCTTGTGGCGACGTGAATCCCATCTACAGCGTGGAGCGGGAGCGGTTCGGCGAAAAACTCGGCGAAGGCATTGTCGGCTGCCTTGGACAACTCACCCCGCTCGCCGATCCGTGGCTGGCAATCGAAAGCCGGGAACTGCCAATGCCGGGACGCGAGCAGCCAGAACTTGAGGAGGCGGAGATTGCCCGCAACTGGCCCCAACAGCTCGAACACTACCGGCAGGCGTTTCACGACATGCAGGAGAGGGAACGGCCGAGCTACCCATGCTTCCTCACGGGGATCTGCATCGGCAACGAGTTCGCGATTGTGACCAATCCCACCGAGCTGTTCTGCGAAATCGGGATGAACATCAAGAGGCAATCGCCTTTCCGGTATACGATGGTCGCAGAACAGACCAACGGCGCTCACGGGTACGTGCCCACGGCGAAGGCATTTGCCGGCGGCAGCTATGAAACGTGGTTTGGCGAGCATTCGTACCTGACGACGCGTGCCGGCGAGATCATCGAACGGGAATCGGCCGATATCCTGAACCATCTGAAACGCGTTTCACGGGGGCCCTGAAATTCCGCTCGTTCCCAGCCCGTTGCGACTCGCGAGGCTGACGGCCTGATGCGTTGTCCAGGCTAAGAACTGGGGCTGGACGCCTGGGGTCGAGCCACGAGGTACGAGTGGCGAGCCGCCAGTTCTTGCCACTGGGGGCTCGCTGCACTCGACCCCAGGCACCCCAACAGTCAGCCTGGACAACGCACCAGGCTGCAGATCAAGAACCGGCGGCAGGGACAACTGCACGGGCCGGCGACCGTCCAGTTCTACCGCGGCCCAAACAACCGCACCGGCCGGCCCGTGGCCGGCTGGAGTTCGACTTGGCGGACCAGCGTCACGTCGTCGGGCAGATGCAAGCGGAGGTGGATCACGGTTCCCGCCCCAGGGAGTTGCACCTCGTGCGTCTGCCAATCGGCGGACGCAGCGAGTGGAAAAACCGCTCGGTTTTGGGGTACAAAATCCTTCTGCTCAGCCGTTCGCCAGGCGATCGCGGCTTGGCCGGCCGTCGCGGACTTGAGTGTCAACCGCACGGTGAGCGGGCCGGCCGCCTGGAACTGGGCGCGGGCCAGGAACGCCCCTTTCGCGTTCGGACCATCGTTCGGAGTTCTTTCGCGGGTCAATTGCAACGCCCCGTCCGTCACGGTCAGGACGCCGTTGCGGGCCAGCCAGCCCTGCAATTCGGGCGCGGCGGCCTGCCCGCGGAGCTGGTCGCCCGGAGCGGGAGCCGGCTTGCCTTCCAGGTAATAGTCGAAGTAATCGTTCCAGGTCGGCGCCATCGGACTCGTGGCCAACCCGGGCGGATCGAGTTCCGAGCACCAGGCGGTCAGCTGAGCCCGCAGGCGGTTGGCGATCTCGGGATGCAGGTCGGCGACGTTCTGCTTCTCCCCGGGGTCGGCGGCCAGGTCGTACAGGTACTCGCGGGCGCCGCCGCGGAGCAGCTTCCACTGGCCGGCGCGGATGGCGGACTGGGCCGTCCAGCGCCACAGCAGGGCCTCGTGAGGCGGTGTCTTAATTGCGCCTTGAAGGTACGGCAGCAGATTCACGCCGTCCAGTTCGCCGGGCTGGGTCTCGAGGCCCGCCAGCGCGGCGGCGGTGGCGGCAACATCGAGGCTGATCACGGGCTGGTCGAACACCTGGCCGCCGGGGATCGTGCCCTTCCAATACGCCAGCCACGGGACGCGCATGCCGCCCTCGCTGAGCATTCCCTTTTCCCCGTTCAGCGGCGCGTTCAGCGAGCCGTCCCAACCGCCCGCGTCGCCGTTCAACGGCGAGTCGATCTTGTGAATCTTGAGCGGCGCACCGTTGTCGCCCATGACGAACAACAGCGTGCGGTCCTCCAAACCGTGCTCGCGCAGGGTTTGCATCACGCAGCCCACGCCGTCGTCGATCGCCGAGATCATCGCCAGGGCCTGGCGGCGGCGTTCGGGCATCGGACCGGGAAAACGCGCAGTGTATTTCGGCGGCGCGTCCAAGGGTGTGTGCGGAGCGCGAAAGGCGAGGTAGAAGAAAAACGGCTGGTCGCGATGCCGCTTGATGAATGCACAGGCCGCGGCTGCGTTGGCTTCCAGGTGATACCGCGGACTGGGCACGACAGCGCCGGGAAGCGAGTTGCCCTCCAGGTCGAAATTCGCCCAAGCCTTGCCGCCGGCGCCTTGGTTGCAGTAAACGTCCGCGAAGCCGTGCCGAGTGATCGCTTCGGGCAGCCCGAGATGCCACTTGCCCGCCATGCCCGTCGCATACCCGGCCGTCTGCAGCCGCGCGGCGATGGTGGTTTGCCGGTTGAAGCCGTCGAGCGAGGACCCGTTGTTGTCCAGGTTGAAGCGTCCCTGGAACCGGCCTACCAGCAGCCCGCCCCGCGACGGCACGCATTGCGGCGCCGTGACGTAGCCGTTGGTGGCGCGGACTCCGCCGGCCGCGAGCGCATCCAGGTTCGGTGTCCGAATGTCCTGCTGTACGCCCTGCGCGCCCAGGTCCGCCCAGCCGTGGTCGTCGGTGTAGATGACGATGAAGTTCGGCCGCGGCGGCTGCCCACCCCGGGTTGCAGCCAGCGGAAATAGGACCGCAGCGAGAACGGAATAGATGCCCAGTTGAGACGGCATAGAGGATTCCTTGATACTCCTTGGTTCGGAATGTACGGCAGCCGGAACGGACTCCGCTGCGGCGGAAGCTCACCGCGCCGGGGTTTTCGCCTGCTTCACTTTCCAGACGTTCATGTCCGGCCGTGGCGGGCCGGCGTCGAAAAAACGTGCCTCGCTGCCGACGCGGTCGTAGTCGCCGATTTCGCTCCGCGCCTTGTCGGCCAGCGCGAGGAGCGTCTTCACGAGGTCGGGATGTTCCGCGGCGACATCCTGCTGCTCGCCGACGTCGGACTCCAGGTCGTACAGCAGAGGCGTCTCGACCGCGAATCGATCCGCTTCGGCGACGTGCGGGCGTCGCAGACCGGGACTGAGCCACGGCACCGGATAGGGCCGCGGCAGGTGCAGTTTCCAGCGGCCTTGGCGGACGGCCTGGAGGTGCGTGTTCACGTGGTACAGATGGATTGCCGTGTCGGCTTCGTCGGGCGGACCGCGCAGCAGCCAGGAAGAGATGTCGCGGCCATCCAATTCGTTCTCCGGCGGTTCGCCGCCCGCCAACTGCGCAAGCGTGGGCAGCAGATCGAGCGTACCGGCGATCCGCCCCCAGGTCTGGCCGGCGGCGATGCGGCCGGGCCACCAGGCAATCGCCGGCACGCGCACGCCGCCTTCCCATGTCGACGTCTTGCCGCCGCGCAAAGGCCCCGCGCTGCCGCCGTCCGCCCCCCTGGCTCAGCCACGGACCGTTGTCGCTGGTAAAGAAGACCAGCGTGCTGCGGTCCGCACCCGCGCAGCGCAGGGCGTCCAGGATCCGGCCGACGTGAGCGTCCAGTTCCTCGACGACGTCGCCGTACAGGCCGCGGGGCGAGCCGCCCCGAAAGGCGGCGCCGGCGTGCAGCGCCGTATGCGGCATGTTCGGGCAGAGGTAGATGAAGAACGGCTGGGTCGTGTGTTCGCGAACGAATCGCAGTGCCTCGTCGGCGTAGCGTTGCGTGGTGGACTCGGACAGGTCGACGGGATCCTCGACCGGCTGGCCGTCGCGGAACATGGCCGTCTGGGCCCAGACGTCGTTGCTGGCCGGGGTACCGAAATGGAAGTCAAAGCCGCGTTGCCGCGGCGCGTTTTCGGGGTACTCGAAGCGATCGGGCACATGCCCCGCCAGGTCCCACTTGCCGATCTGAGCCGTGGCATAGCCGGCACGCTTCAGGACTTCCGACAGCAGGGCCTCGCGCGCATGCGGCACGGTCATGTGGTGTTTTCGGTTGCCGATTTCCGCCAGCCGGAGCGGATAACAACCCGTCATCAGCGCGGCCCGACTGGGACCGCAGAAGGCTTGCGCGTAGAAGCTCGTGAACCGCACGCCCTCGGCCGCCATGCGATCCAAGTTCGGCGTGCGGATCTCCCGCGAGCCGTAACAACTCAGATCGCCGTAGCCGAGGTCATCGGC
>CAIYOB010000721.1 GCA_903927685.1 uncultured Planctomycetaceae bacterium | reverse complement strand
TTAATCCGTTGACGCATAACGATTTGCGTCAACGGATTTTTTCTTGCGCCAAGGCCAAGAAAAGGGCCGGCGCTATGTCCGCGCTATGCACTGGAAGAAACCTGCCGGGCGGGCGCCCGCGGTCGATTCTGCTTCCCGGTGCCGTTCTGGGCCGGCGTGGCCAGCCCATCAGGACGCGTTTCTTCTCGTACTCCACATTTTTCCTTCGCGGTCGACCCGCAGGATGGGCGGCGCTCCGGCTTCGCGATCATCGCCGTACACCCACACGGCGATTTGGTCGATCCCCGACCGGAAACGCCGGATGCAGTCTCGAACTGCCGCGTAGGCATCCACCGCTCGAACCTTCCGGAGGAATATCCTGCCGGACTGGGCGGCGTAAACCTGGCAGGTGTAGGCGTGGCCAGCCGGGATCTGGCATTCCTCGGGCCGGGCGATCAAGACCCGGCGGAAATCATCCCCCAGGCTGTGAACGGCAATGACCCGCCGGCAGGCTTGCAGGGTTAAGGTCTCAGAAAACGGCCGCTCGTCCTCCGGATTGAGCGGGTCTACGCTCCACAATCGATAGCGAATCTGACGCATTGGTGCCGACCCTTGTAGCAGTGACAATGTGTTTAGTATTCCATCACTGCTAGCATGTCGCGTGACACCTTTGGTCACACCCCCGTCTCGCTCCCCACTCTTCCTGCGTTTGCCCTGACAGGCCCGCTCAGTCTTTCCGCTTGTTCCCGGTTGGCTTGGGTCTTCCCCGTTCTTTCGGCGGAGTCACGGGCTCGGCTGGTTCAGATTGCTCCGCTTCGATGGCCGCGGCTTCCGCTAACGCCGCACGCTCGCTCTTGGTCAGGAATTCCGCCAGGTGCACCACGAACGGATTGGAATCCGGCCTCGGACCGACGTCGACGGCGAGCAACTTGCCTTCCGCAACGAGCTTCTGCTCGGCCTCCTCGTGGCGATGGGGCGGAATCAACTTCATGACCCGCCGCCACTTCTGGTAGCACGACGAACACAGCCCGCGGGCGTAAATCTCTTTGCGTTTGCGGCAGGACAGACATGGTTCGGTTTGTTTTGTGCTCATGCGGAAAAAAATTATCAAAATTCTTGTCGCGACGCAATTCCCTAGTGCTTCAAAAGCTTAGGTGTACATGCGTACTGAATATGTTACACGTATGTTACGCGTGTGTCACACTGCAAGTTGAAGACGAGTCACAAGGCGATACAATCCGTGCAGTTTCTGGCCCGCTCCGATGAGTTTGGCGACCCGCGGACGCCCTGAATCATCGGCGTTGTCCAGGACCTCCCGCAAGCGGAGGTTGGTGTCCATGTATTCAGTCATCGAGAGGTGTGTGATGAAGGGGATCAAGGCGAAACCGGAGAAGCAGGACTTGGTCCTGGCCCGTGTCAAGGCGGGCGAGTGCCTTAACTGCGGTAACCCGGGCAGACTGCGGCGAGGTCAATGTCCGTCCTGCTATAGCAGATTCCGGCGGCAACTGATCTGCAAGCCGAAGGCCGTTCGAGCGGAGTTGGAGCGTTCTGCGATCCACGAGGGGATCCTCCTCGAAGTTCGTCAAGCTCGGGGCATCCTGTTCGACGATCCGATCGCCGAGCTGTTTGCCGAAAAGGAGGCGTCATCGGGTGGAGAAAGGAGGGATCGATGTCGAAGTCGCTGATTACGAATAGCCGGGCTACGAGTTTCAAACGGTGCCGCCGTCGGCACTGGTGGGAGTACGAGAACCAGATTCGGCCGGAGACCGACGCCAAGGCGCTGCGCATGGGCTCGGCGGTCCACGCCGGCCTGGACGTGCTGAAACAGGGCGGCACACTCGAAGCTGCCGAC
>CAIYOB010000720.1 GCA_903927685.1 uncultured Planctomycetaceae bacterium | reverse complement strand
GGTCGCCTGGCAAGAGGCGGCGAACTTGCTGGAACAGCTGTCCGTGATCCCGTTCGCGGAGCTGACCCCCGAGCGGGCGGCGAGCGTGGGGCTGTCCGAGCTGGCCCGGCAACACCTGCCCGACGCCCGACTGGAAATCGCGGTCACGTCCGCCCCAAGCGAACCGCCGGCAAAAGAGATTCGGGTCGCCCTCCGCTGGCAGGACCGCAGCGGCCGGTACGGCGTTCCGGTGCAACTGACCGCCTGGCGGCACCAACGGGAAGGGAGTGAACCATGAAGCACCGCTCTCGTGGTATGACGCTGGTCGAGTTGCTGGTGGCGATCAGCGTGTCCAGCGTGATCATGTGCGTCTGCGGAGTCCTGTTGCACGGCATGTATCGGGCCGACAAAGAGACGCGATTGGGAATCGCCGCCGATGCGTCCGTTGCCCGGTTCTCGCTGCAGTTCCGCCGCGATGCGCATGCCGCGTCCCAGGTGAGTGCCTTGCCCGACGCGGACGGAAAATCTCCGGGATTCGCCTTCCGCGGCGCCGGCTCTCGGGCCGTTGAATACCGTTGCCACGGTGCGGACCTGGTCCGCACCGTCACCGAGTCGGACCAGGTCGTCCAGCGCGATTCGTTCCGGTTCGGCCCCGCAGCCAGCGTCACCTGGCAGCTGCCTCCGCCCGGATCGACGATCGTCACGGTGCAGATCTGGCAGGGGCCGCCACGCGGTGCGAAACTCGACCCAATCCTGCGGCAGCGCGTGGAAGCAGCCGTGGGCTCGGTGGACGAGGGGAGGCGCGAGCCATGAGCCGACCCGCAGTTGTCTGGACCGGCGTGTTCCGCCGCGGCCAACGGCAGGGCGCCGCCCTGCTGATGACTATCGTCTGCCTGATGGTGATGGCCGCGCTGGCCGTGTCGTTGGCGACGTCGCTGGTCGCCGAACAGCGGCAGATGCGGCTGCGAGGCCACCAGCTGCAAGCGTTCTGGTTGGCCGAATCGGCCGTCGAACGAGCCCGGGCCCGGCTGGCCGCAGCGCCCGACTATGCGGGCGAAGACTGGCAAGTGGAACTTCAGCTGCGCGGCGCCCCGGAGCAAGCTCGAGCGACCATCCGCGTCGAATCCGTCGCCGGAGAACCGCCGCGGCGGCGGATCGTGGTCGAGGCCCGCTGCCCGGCAGCCGGCGACGCAAGCGTGCTGGAAACTCGCGAGTTGACCGTGCCACTCGAACCGGCGGAGGGCCGTCCGTGATGCGAACTCAGCACGCTCCCCGACAGCCTGCGTTCACCCTGCTCGAAGTCCTGGTGGTGATTATCGTCGTCGGCTTGCTGGTCGTCCTGCTCCTGCCGGCCATTATGGGGGCCCGCGAGCGGGCCCGGCGATATCAGTGTGCCCAGCATCTGCACCAGCTGATCACGGCAGTGCACAACTACGAACTGGCCAACGACGTGTATCCGCCCGGGACGCTGGAGAGCACCGGTCCGATTCAGAACCACGCCTTCGGCTACCATCACAATTGGCTCGTTCAACTGCTGCCGTATTTCGAGCAGCAGAGCGTCGCCGCGCTGATCGATCGCCGCGTCGGCGTGTACCATCGCAACAACGCCGAGGCCCGGGACGACATGGTAATCTGGACGTTGGACTGCCCTTCCCAAGCGGCGCCTGGCGGGGGTTACAGTTCGTATGCCGCCGTGTACCACGACCAGGAAAGGCCGATTGACACGACCAATCACGGCGTGTTCTTTCTGAACAGCCGCGTAGCATTCGACGATCTGACCGACGGCGCGTCGCAGACCCTGTTCCTGGGCGAGAAGATCATCGAGCAAGGCGATCTGGGCTGGATGTCCGGAACGAGCGCCACGTTGCGGAACACGGGGATTCCCCTGAACACCACCGGCATGCCCGGCGGTGCGATCAATCGGGCGTCCCCACGGTTCTGGAAGAACGCCGATGGCGAGTGGGGGTATCCGGAGGGGATTCCCGAACCGGCCGCCGGCCAGCCTCCGCCCCCGGGTCCGGTTCTCCCCGTCGGCGGTTTCGCCAGCATCCATCCCGGCGGCTGTCAGTTCGCCTTTGGCGACGGCCACGTCGCCTTGCTGGACGCCAGCATCGCGTTGGATGTCCTTCAACAATTGGGCCACCGCAGCGACGGCAAGTTGCTGTCAGGCGATCGGTACTGAGAAGGAAGCAGTGGGCCAAGTTGGTGGACGAAGACCGCGGGCCACTGGCCATGGACTTCTTCCCACGATCTGGCCTCGCTCAGCGGAGGACGAAAATGATCTCGAAGCGGCATGCGGAATCCCCCCTGCGGATCTCGCCGGCGGTGACAGAGCCGGGAACGACTGCCCAACCGGATTGTAGCCGATCGCTGCCGCGATTGACACGAGCCACGGCCAGGACAAGCCGCGGCAGGACAAGCCACGGCAGGACCGGCGAATCGAGAACTATTGACGAGCGGCGACAGGCCCTTCACGCTGTTGACAGCGAAAGGTGATCGGCGGTGTTTTCGGAGGCCGCGCGGATGGGTACGACGAATTCAGACCGCAGAGGACACAGCCAACTCGGAGGCAAACCATGACAGAACCACGGACAACGCCGGCGGCCATCCTGTTGCTCATAATCCTGTTGCCCGGCGTCCTTCCCTCGGACGGCGCCGCTGTGACGTCGTGGGCGGACCTGCCCGCCGCAACGCCTGCGGTGAGCGAGAAGGCCGCCCTGGATGGCCTCGCAGGCCAAGCGGTGGATCTCGCGCCCTGGGCCTTTGCCTGGCGGGCTGATCGGGCTGTGCAGGAGAAGCCCGAAGCCGACTTCATCCCCCGACGACTCGAGCGGATCGACACGGTGTACCGCACCGCCCTCGGTCAAGTGGGCGCCGCGGGGCTGAAGAGCGAGCACTATGACATGCCCGACCTGCTCACGCCCCTGCCGCCGAAACCACGGGGGCGCCTGGTTGCGGGGCTGCTGTGGTCG
>CAIYOB010000719.1 GCA_903927685.1 uncultured Planctomycetaceae bacterium | reverse complement strand
TACGCCGAAGCCACGGAACTGCTGCTGGACTCGACGACGGGCGACCGTCGGTCCGTGATCCGGGATGTCCTGGACGACTTGCACGCGGACGGTTCGACCAACGGCGGCGCAGGGCTGCAATTGGCAAAACCGCCTGCTGGCAGCGCAAGACTTCAACGACGACAAGAAAGACGCGGGGGAAATCGGCGCGGGCCATACCGTGACGGCGCTGTATGAAATCTTGCCCGCCGACGCGGCCGAAAGCGTGACGGTCCCGCCCGTCGACGATCTCCGCTACCAGACGAAGGGCCAACCGAGCGAGGCGGCCCGGAGCGGCGAATGGCTGACGCTGAAGATCCGTTTCAAGCCGCCTGAGGGCGAGGTCAGCAGCAAGCTCGAGTTCCCCCTCCGCGACGCCGGCCCGCCATTCGACCAGGCCAGCCGGGACTTCCGCTTCGCCGCCGCGGTCGCGTCGTTTGGCATGCTGCTCCGCAATTCGCAGTTCCAAGGCGATGCCAGCTACGCCCGCGTCCTGGAGATCGCGCAGCCAGCGGCCGGCGGAGATGCGACCGGCTACCGGAACGAGTTCCTCGAGATCGTCCGCCGGGCGAGGGAACTGAGTGACGCTGTCGGCGGGGCTCCGGGTGACAACGGCCGCGATCCCTGATCTGCCCGCCGCGCTACCCGCCGTTGCCGTCGCGAACGCGGAGTCGGCTCGACCTGGGCGACCGGCGGGAACAAGGTTACCCAAATTGGTCTTTCCCAAAACGACGAAACAGAGACAGCCATGATTTTACCCACCATGATTTTGTCTTTCCTGCGCTTCGGTGTGTACGGGAAGGTAAAATCATGGGGGGTAGAATCATGAGGCGCGAACGCAAGGGGCCGACGGAATCACGTCTTCCAGGAAGCGGGTAAGTTGTTTCTTTCCGCTCGACCTGCCGCTCTGTCGCTTAAGACGAGGATCTTGGCCGACGCCCGGCAACGGCCCGGCGGTATCCCGCGGGACTGCCGCAGCAGGGACTGCCGCAGGTGCCGCAGGTACTGCCGCAGGCCTTGTCGGATTGGGCTTGGCGAATTAGAGTGCTATGTCCCGGTTTCTTGCTTGACCTTGGTACTGCGATGCCGATCGTTTTGAAAAGTACTACCGCCGCTGAGTTGCACGATCGCCTGGCGCCGGACGGCTTGACTCTGCGCCAGGCCCAGCAGATTCATGCGACGGTCATCCGCCGCGGCACACTGCCGGCAGCCGACGAAGGCATCAAGGCCACCTTGCTGGACGAAGTCCGCCGCCGGACCGTGATCCCCAACCTGACTTTGGTCGACAAGACGGTCTCGCCGCAAGACGGGTTCACCAAGTATCTGTTTCGGGGAACTGGGCCGGAACCGTTCGAGGCGGTGCGGATCCCGCTGTTGCACCGGCCGGAGGACCGCAAGTACGTGGTGTGCGTCAGTTCTCAGGCGGGCTGCGGGATGGGCTGCGTGTTCTGCGCCACGGGCCGGCTGGGGTTCCGCCGCAATCTGGCCGCATGGGAAATCGTCGACCAGGTGATCCAGATCCGGGCCGATTCGCCCCATCCCGTGCGGGGCGTGGTCTTCATGGGCATGGGCGAACCGTTGCTCAACTACGACAACGTGCTGCAGGCGGCGCAGTTCTTCCGGCAATCGTGCGGCTTGGCCATCGGCGGCAAGGCCATCACGATCTCGACGGTCGGGATCGTGCCCGCCATTCGCCGTTTCACCGCGGAACGGCAGATCTACCGGCTGGTCGTTTCGCTGAACTCGGCGGATCCGCGGCAGCGCCGCCAGTTGATGCCTGTCGAGGGCGCATATTCGACGGACGAACTGATCGCCTCGCTGCGGGAGTACCACGCAGCCACGGGGCGGCGGGTGATTCTGGCCTGGACGATGCTGGCCGGCGTCAACACTCGCGACGAGGACGTCCAGCGGCTGGCCGAACTGACGCGGGGCTTGCCGATCACGATCAACCTGATCGACGTGAACGATCCGACGGGTCAATTCCGACCGCCCTCGCCCGAGGAACTGGGGGCGTTTCGCGATGCCCTGGCCGCCAAGCTTGCGGTCCCCGTCGTCCGCCGTTACAGTGGCGGTCGAGACATTCACGCGGCGTGCGGCATGCTGGCCGGCCGGTTTGAGGACCAGGAGGGGGCGCAGCGGCAATGACCGCCGCCGGCCGGCCGGATCGCAGCCCCAGCCAGGCGTCCCCTGTGTTGTCCGCAGCGGCGCCGCGGGCGGAGCCCTCAACCCCTGTCAAGAACCTGCAGGTGAACGATGAACCGAGTGTCGTTTTCAAACGTTGTCCGCGGCACGGCCCTGGCCCTGGCCAGCGCCGCGTGCGTGGCGGGCTGGGGCTGGACGTGTCCGACCGCCGCGGCCGCCGCCGACGTCCTGGCCGAGTTCCGGGACCCGCCGCGCGAATTCTCGGTCATGCCGTTCTGGTTCTGGAACGACGACCTGCAGGACGAGGAGATCGTGCGGCAGATTGCCGACTTCGAGGCCCACGGCGTGTACGGCTTCGTGATCCATCCGCGGATCGGCCTGCCACGCGACCTCGGTTGGCTTTCGCCCCGCATGCTCCACGCCATGCACGTGGCCGTGGACGAAGCGGTCCGCCGCCGCATGTACGTCGTGCTGTACGACGAGGGCATGTACCCCTCCGGCTCGTCGGCCGGGCAGGTCGTGGCCCGCAACCCGAGCCACGCGGCGCGCGGCTTGGCGAAGATCGATTTGCAGCCGGGCGAAAACCCCTGTCTGGAAATGGGTTGGAAGCTCGTGGCCACCCTGGAGCGCCCGCAGGGCCAGCGCGTGGCCGTGGTCGAGCGGCCGACGGGCGGCGTGATCCGCGGCCTGCACTACCTGGGCGAGGAAACGGGCCGGCTGCGGGAAGAGTTGCCGCCCGCCGGCGACATCCTCAATCCGGAGGCCGTCTCGAGCTTCATCGAGCTGGTTTACGATCGCTATGCCCGGGATTTCGGCCAGCACTTCGGCAAGACGATCCTGGGCATCTTCACCGACGAGCCCTCACCGACGGGCCGCGGCAGCGCCCGAGGCCTGCAGCCCGGCAATGCCGCGTTGCTCGAGCAGGTCAGCCGCATCCTGGGGTACGACTTTCAGCCGCTGCTGGCCGACCTGTGGTACGACGACAGCCCCGCGGCGGCGCAGCATCGGGCCGACTATCAGCGGGCCATCGCCGTCTGCCTGGAGGAGAACTACTACCGCCGGCTCAGCCAGTGGTGCGATCGCCACGGCATCGCCCTGACCGGCCATCCGGGCGGCTCGATGGACATCGGCGCCGAACGCTACTTTCAAATCCCCGGCCAGGATCTGGTCTGGCGGATGGTGGTGCCGGGGCCTAAATCGCTGCAAGGGCCCGATTCGACGACGGCCAAATGCGCGTCCAGCGCCATGGTTCATCTCGGCCGGCGCCGCAATGCCAACGAATTGTACGGCGCCTATGGGCATGAACTGACCTATGACGAGATGGAGTGGCTGGCGAGCTGGTGCTTGGTGCGCGGCCACAATCTGCTCTATCCGCATGCGTTCTACTACTCCGTGCGCGGGCCGCGCAAGGACGAGCGTCCGCCGGACGTGGGACCGCACGCGGCCTGGTGGAGCCGCTATCAGCCGTATGCCGACTATTGCCGCCGCCTGTGCTGGCTGAACACCGACTCGCACCACGTCTGCGAAGTGGCGATTCTGGCCGAGCCGGCCCGGCTGCCGGACCAGGCGGCCCAAGTCTGCTTTCAACACCAGCGCGACTTCAACTATCTGGAGGCGCGCCACCTGGGCGACGACGCCCGCGTCGAGCCCGACGGCGTGCAGCTGGCAAGCCAGCACTACCGGGCCGTCATCCTGGACGGCGCGTTGCACGTCCCGGCCGCCGCGCTGCCGGCTTTGCAGCGACTGGCTGCCAGCGGGCGGCTGATAATCGTCGGCAGTTCGCCCTTGGCACCCCAGTTGCCGGGCGCTCGCCTGGTGGCGGCGGCCGCCGAGTTGCCGGCCGCGATCGACGCGCTGGTCGAGCCCGATCTGACCCTCACGCCGCCGTCCGCCAGCATCCGATACCGCCACGTCCTGAAAGGCGGACGCGACTTCTACCTCCTGTTCAACGAAGACGAGTCGCCGGTCACGGTCCAGATCGGCGTGGCGGCACGCGGAACCCGCGAGTGGCTCGATCCATTCACCGCGGCGGCGACCCCCGCCCCGCCCGCAGCTGCGGCCAGCTTCCAACCGCACCAATTGAAAGTGCTGACGGCGGCGGCGTTCCGTCCCGGCGACTGACACAGCGCGGGTGGCTGGGGTCGAGCCGCGAGGTACGAGTGGCGAGCCCCCAGTTCTTGCCACTGGGGACTCGCTGCACTCGACCCCAGGCACCCCAACATTTAGCCTCGACAATGCACTAGTCCCGAGCCGTCCGTCACTCCGGACCGCGCAGGGTTCCCGACCACACGTACCGCGGTCCGCCGGGCGGCACGGGTTCGGGGAGATGCGTGGCCAGGTGCTCGAGAGCGGCGAGCGTGACGGGCACGGCGACGTCGGGGTTGGGCCAGAAGCCGCCGATCCGCCACAGCCAGCCCCAGCCGTCGAGTCGATAGCCGCCGAGCCAGTCGATCTCGCGGCCGGCCACCAGGGTCACATGGCCCGGGTCCTGCTGGCCCCGGGCGAGTCCGCGGTTCACGGGACTGGCCGCCGTGGCGACGCGAGCCGCCAACTGGGGATCGAGCCACGCCCGCCCGGCGGCCGTGACCTGCAGCAGCTCGGCGGGTTGCTCGACCTCTCCGCCCTCCAGTGGCAAGCGCAGCTGGGCCATTCCCGCGGGCCCCACGGATTCGAACTGCCAGCCGTTCTCCTCCCGCCAGGCCGCTTGATGGAACGAGTAGCCCGCCGTTTCCCACCAGCAGCCGCCGCGGTTCACGTAGTCCCGGATCGCATCGAGCATCGCTCGCCACTGGCCGCGTCCTGTCGTCGGGAAGATCTCGCCGTAGGGATTGATGACCGCCCAACAGTCCGTCGGTCCGGCGCGAAGCAGGGCGCCCAATTCCTCGGCCGACGTCACTCGCCGGACGGGCAGCCCGCAGCGGCGGACCAGGCCGGATTGCTCCAGGGCGCGGAGCCAGTCACCGGCGCCGACTTTTGTCCAAACGGGCGTCACGCCCGGCAGGTCGAGCACGCCGATGGCCGGCTTACGGGGCCAATCGCACGGGGCGTGAGCGGCCAGCTCCGGCGGCGGCGAGACGCGTTGAGTTCCCGCCCGCGGCGGCAGAGTGAACTGCCAGATTCGCTCGCTGCCGGTCGTCGCAAGCGGAGTCTTGCCATCCAGGAACAGTGCCGTTCCGGCCGGAAGAGCCGCCGGCGTCAGGACCGCGACGCGTTCGCTCGGCCGGGCGTAGACCCAGACTTCGGCCTGCTGGTTGTCTCCCCGGGCGACGAACGACACGCCTTCGCCGGCGAATTCCTGGCCGCCCAGCGTCTGCAGGTTGGCCGCCACAACGTCCGGCGCGGTCGCGGCAAAACCCCAGGGAGCCAACTGAACCTGCTGCAGGGGCAGCGGCCGAGGCGACAGGTTCGCCACCACCTGGACCGTCCCGTAGCGGGCGCGGAGTGTGCCGT
>CAIYOB010000718.1 GCA_903927685.1 uncultured Planctomycetaceae bacterium | reverse complement strand
GCTGCCCATCTTGCCGATGCCGATGCCGCCCATGATGATCCGCTTGCTCGGCGGCACGACGGCGGGCGCGCCCTTGGCGGTCATGACGAATGGCGCGGCGAGCGCGGCGCCGGCACCCAGCTTCGAGTCGGGGTTCCGGCCGGCAGCAAGGTTCTCCGTGATTCTGATCGGGACGGGTTCCCCGCGCTACGATCCGGACCGGTCCGGCCCGTCGGCCGCGATCCAGTACCAAGGCCGATACCTACTGGTCGACATGGGCAACGGCACGCAGGCACGACTGGCCCAAGCGGGGATCACACCGCGGCAGATCGACGCCCTGCTGCTGACCCATCATCACCTGGACCACAACGAGGAGTCCCTGCCCCTGCTGATCAACGCACGACTGATGGGCGGCGCCTTGGAGATCGTCGGTCCCCCGGGCACGGCCAAGCTGGTAGCTTTCGGCGAGGAGTTTTATGCCCAGGACGTCGCCTACCGCTTGCAGCGAGTCGGCCGCTCGCTGGACGACTTGGGCCGTGTCACGGTGCGCGAGCTGTCCGGCGGCGAATCGCTGACCGTGGGCGGCCTGAAGGTCACCACGGCCCCCGTGAATCACACGATCCAGACGGTCGCCTATCGCTTTGAGGCCGACGGGCAAGCGATCGTCATCTCCGGCGATCTGTCGTACTCCGAGAGCCTGGTCGAACTGGCCCGGGATGCCGATGTACTGGTCATCGACTCGGGCGCGGCGATCCGCCGCAAAGCCAACGCCGCCCGCGAAGGTTTCCCGGGTGGCGCGAAGGTACCGCAGGCTCGGCACGACGCCGCCGGCCCGCAAGCGCACGCCACGGCCGAGGACGTCGCCGCGATGGCTCGAAAGGCCAACGTGCGGCGGCTGGTACTGACGCACATCGCGCCTGGCGAAGTGGACGAGCCCGCGACGCGTTTGGCGCTGGTCGACGCCGTGCGCGGCGAGGTGATCGTCGGCCGAGATCTGTTGGAAGTCGCGCCGGCCGACGGCGCGTCTCTGCCGACCGCGGCCGACGCTCGTCCATCGGCGGCCAAGACCGGCGGCTCGGTGCGCGTCTATGTCAACGCCGCCACGGCCGCAGCCAGCGCCGACGGACGCGATTGGGCGACGGCCTTTGCCACCGTGCAACAAGGCATCGACGCAGCGGCTGGGTTGGGCGGCGGCGAAGTCTGGGTGGCACGCGGGACGTACCCGCCGACCGCGGGCACGGACCGCGGCGTGTCGATCGGACTTCGGCCCGGCGTCGCCGTCTATGGCGGTTTTGCCGGGACTGAAGCCAACCGGGACGACCGCCGCTGGGAGCAGAATCCCACGATCCTGTCCGGCGACATCGGCCGTCGGGGCGACTCCAGCGACAACAGCTGGCACGTCGTTATGGGGGCCGACGATGCCGTGCTGGATGGTTTCACGATCGCCGGCGGATACGCCCTGGATGCCGGCGGAGCGGGCGCGATGGGCGGGCCGCGTCGCGGTCGTCCGGCAGGGCCGCCGCGCGAGCGTGCGGACGGACCGTCCGGCGGTCTTCCCGGCCAGCCGCCCATCCATCTCACCCCCGACGCGATCCTGGGAGGAGCCAATCCCAGCGCCGGCGCGGGAATGGTCAATTACCAATGCGCCCCAACCGTCCGCAACTGCCTTTTCAAGGAGAATTCGGCCGGCAAAGGCGGCGCGATCTACAACATGGTCAGCCGGGACTTTCCCCCGCGTCCCGACACGTCCACTCCGGCGCCGCAGATCGTGAACTGTCAATTCCTGAACAACTACGCTCGCGGCCGCGGCGGGGCGGTGGCCAATGACCTGGGAACGCATCCTGTATTCCGGACCTGTGCGTTCCTGGGCAACTCGTGTGACGGCAAGGGCGGCGCGATGTACAACGACTTCGGCTGTTCGCCGACCCTGGTCAACTGCCTGTTTGCCGAGAATCGGTCTGCGAGCGCCGGGGCGATCGGCAACGACGGCGGTTCGTCGCCGCGGATCGCTTACTGCACCTTCACGCGAAACAGTGCCCGGGAGGAAGGCGCGGCGCTGTACCAGGGCACCGGCCCCGCCAATAACCCGCTGGTCGTCGGCTGTATCCTCTGGGGCGACCGCTGCGACAACGGGCCGGCCGAGATCTTCAACTGGCACGACAACGATCCGCAGGTCAGCGCTTCGTGCGTCCAAGGCGGTTACCCCGGTACGAACAGCATCGACAGCGATCCGAAGTTCGTGGACGCCGACCAGGGCGACTACGGCTTGCGTGCTGACTCGCCGTGCAAGGCGCTCGGCCATACGGCCGCCGTCCCGGATGAAGTGCTGAAGCAACTCGAGGCTCGGCCGCCCGTCGGCATGGGCCGCCGGCCGGGCTTCGACGCCGAGCCGCGGCCGCCCGCTCCCGCCGGACCAGTGACGCGGATTTACGTCCGCGCCGGCAACGCGGCAGAGCCCGGGGACGGCAAGTCGTGGGAAACCGCCTTCCGCTCCCTGCCCGCTGCGCTGGCGTCCGCGGGCGAAGGCCGTGCCGAGTTATGGGTCGCGGCGGGCACGTACCGACCGACCAGCGGCGACGATCGTTCCGCGTCGTTCGTCCTGCGTCCGGGCGTCGAACTGTACGGTGGATTTCGCGGCCAGGAGACGGAACGCTCGCAACGCGACTGGCAGGCGAATCCCACGGTTCTGAGCGGGGATATCGGCCGCGAGGGCGAGTTGGCGGACAACGCGTATCACGTGCTGATCGGAGCGGACCACGCGGTCGTGGACGGCTTCGTGATTCGCGACGGCAACGCCGACGGACGGACCTACGATGCCAAGGGCGGCGGGATGGTCAATTACCGGCGTGCGCCGCAGGCCGGTCCGATGGGCGGAGCGACCGGTTTCTCGCCGGTGGTTCGCAATTGCCTGTTCACGCACAATCGGGCCGTCGAGGGCGGAGCGGTGTACAACTATGATCGCGGGACGCCTGAATTCAGCGACTGCCGATTTGTCGAGAATACCGCCGACTACGGCGGCGCGATGGTCGACCGCGTCGGCGTCCGCTCGACGATTTCCAGTTGCGTCTTCGAGAACAACGAAGCCCACTGGCGGGCTGGAGCGATCTATCTGGACTACGGCTCGCGTCCCGCCTGGACCGACTGCCGCTTTGCCGGGAATCGCTCGGATTGCCACGGCGGCGCCGTGGCCGCGGTGAGCCGCGCATCGCAATTGGAAGCGACGATCGCCGTCTTGAAGAACTGCTCGTTCGTCGGCAATCGTGCCTGGCGGTGCGGCGGGGCCATCGCCGATTTCGACAACAGCATCCTGGGCCTGGACCGCTGCGTCCTGTCAGACAACCAGGCCGGCCAGGGCGGCGCCATCGCCCTCCAGTCGCGGGCTCGCGCCGTGCTGCTGGATTGTGACCTGGCGGGCAACCAATCCGAGCTAGGGGACTCCGATTTGGACCTGGATGAAACGTCCACGGTCAGCCAACGCCAAGACGATTGGCCCGACCAGACGGTACAACCACGCCCGGCCGGCTTGGGCCTGCCGGGACGTTAGCATCGTGCGAGAAGATTCGTCTTTCGCTCCGCGAAAGAACGTCCTTTCGCGGAGCGAAAGGCGACAATCGGGCAGCTATTTCTCGAACGGAGCGGGCCTCGGTCTTCGACCTGGACGAGGCGTGGGACTTCGACTTGCTCGACTTGGACCTGGATCCGCTGGTACCGAGCGGCGCGGGGCGGCGCGATTGACGGAACCGCTCGGTCGCCCCGGTCGAGACCGCCTGGCTGCACGAAACCCCATTTGCCCCATTCACCCTCTGCCCCATTCACCCTCGCTAGTTGACAGCCTGTCGTGCAGCTATGCTACAGGTTGGGGCAACTGGGGGCTCGCTGGACTCGACCCCAGGCACGCGGCGTTGACCGCCTAGCACCCAATGGGAAACCGCCAGTCGAACATCGACTGTGACAGTTCTCGGTTATGGGAAGTCGGATCCCAACGAATGCAGGAGTCAACGAATGCCGGAGTGGGAGCGGGTCCATGATTCTGTCATTCGTTGATCCCTTTATTCGTTGGGGCCGTTCCGACGTCAATGGTGACATCCCCTTTGAAAAAGCACGCGTCGCCCGATCCATTGGGTGCTAGTAAGAGCGACGGAGAGGAATCCATGATTCGCTGGACTGTGGTTGGCAGTGCGCTCGCTTGGCTCGTTTTTTCGAATTGGGCGATCGCCGGTGAGGAAATTGCGCTGGCGGTGGAGTTGGGGCAACTGCCCGAATGGTCCGGCCGCGCCGTCCGGCCGGCGACCGACTGGTTGCTCGATGCGACTCCATTCAAGGCGGGCGTCTTTCGCGGGCCGGGGCCGAATGAACTGGTGCTGGCCAACGGCCTGCTCGCGCGGACGTTTCGCCTGGCGCCCAATGCGGCCACGGTGGGGCTGGACCAGCTGGTCACCGGTGCCTCGATCCTGCGCGGCGTCAAGCCGGAGGCGAGCGTCGAAATCGACGGCCAACGGTACGAAATCGGCGGGCTGACGGGGCAGCCGAACTACGCCTTCCTGCGGCCGGAATGGCTGGACGGTCTGCAAGCGAACCCGGCGGCTTTCCAGTTCGTCGGCTTCGAGGTCGGCAAGCCGGTCGAGCGGTTGGCGTGGAAGCGTGTTCGCCACCACGCGCCCGACGCGAAGTGGCCGCCGGAGGGCGTTTCGCTACGGCTGGATTTCGCCGCACCGGACGGCCGCAACATTCG
>CAIYOB010000717.1 GCA_903927685.1 uncultured Planctomycetaceae bacterium | reverse complement strand
GCTGCACTCGACCCCAGCCACCCGAGGATCAGCCTGCATCGCCAGCGTACGCCACGGAAATCAACCTCGCGGAGCCCTCCCATGACAGCCTCGCCCAACCTCGCCACCGTCGAAGACCTGGCCCACACCCGGGTTCACGACTGTTACCAGTGCGGCAAGTGCTCGGCCGGCTGTCCGGTCGTCGAGCGGATGGACATCCTGCCGAACCAGCTGCTGCGGCTGCTGCAGTTGGGGCGGCTGGACAAAGCCTTGGCCGCCAGCGCGATCTGGGAATGCGTGTCCTGCCAGACCTGCACGACGCGGTGCCCCAAGAACGTCGACTGTGCGGGAGTCATGGACGCCCTGCGACAGCTGTCGATCGAGCACGCGGTGGCCTCGCCGGCCCAGCGCCGCACGATCCTGTTCCAACAGGCGTTTCTGGATAACATCCGCCGCAACGGGCGGTTGGCGGAGATCGACCTGGTGCGGAACTTCAAGACGCAGGGCTTCCTGGGCGACCTGAATATTCCGCTGCTGTTCAAGGACTCGCTGCTGGCGCCGCAACTGCTGCGCCGCGGCAAACTGCACCTGCGTTCCCGCCGCGTCAAGGACCGCAAGCTCGTGGGCCGGATCTTCGCCCGCTGCCTGGCCGATCCCGGGCCCGGCAACGGGCATCCCAACGGAGACAGCGTCGAACACGCGTAGCTGCTTGGCCGCTGGCCGCATCCCACCTGGAACCTCCCCTCCGGAACTTGATCATGGAAATCGGCTACTATCCCGGTTGTGCGCTGCACGGCTCGTCGAACGACTACGAGATGTCCGTTCGCGCGTGCCTGGCGGCGCTGGGGGTGCGACTGCGGGAACTGGATGACTGGATCTGCTGCGGAGCGACCGCGGCCCATTCGCTGAACCGCAAGCTGGCCGTGGCCCTGCCGGCGCGGAACCTGGGCCTGGCCGAGCGGGACGGCATGGACGAACTGCTCGCCCCCTGTCCCATGTGCTCCGTCCAGCTGATGAAGGCCCGCTGCCTGCTGGCCGCCGACGCCGCGTTGCAGAAAGAAATCTCCACGATCGTGGAATTGGACGTCCGCGGCAACACCCAGATCTGCAACCTGATCCAGATCTTCCAGCGGATCGGGTCCGAGTCCATCCAGAAGGCGGCCGTCCAGCGGCTCGAGGGCTTCCGGCCCGCCTGCTATTACGGCTGCCTGCTGACGCGGCCGCCGGGGCTCGTCCAATTCGACGACTGCGAGCATCCCAGCTCGATGGAGAACCTGCTCGGCGGGCTGGGGGCGGAGCCGGTCGAGTGGAACTACAAGACCGAGTGCTGCGGCGCCGGGATGACGATGTCCAACGAGGACACGGTCCTGGAATTGGGGCACCGGATTCTCAGCAATGCGGCCGCCCACGGGGCCAACTGCCTGGTCGTCGCTTGTCCCATGTGCCACGTGAATCTGGACATGAAGCAGGCCGCGATCAACCAGCGCTACGCGGCGGCGCACGATCTGGTGATCTATTACCTGTCGGATCTGGTGGGCCTGGCGTTGGGGCTGACGCCGGCGGCCTTGGGTATCCCGCGGCACTTCGTAGTGAGGAAGTAGGTCAGCCATGGCTCGGATCGGTGTATTCACGTGCTGGTGCGGCGAGAACATTGCCCGGAATGTCGACGTGCAGAGCGTGGCGGAACAGGCGGCCCAGCTGCCCGGCGTGCGCTGCTCGCAGACCTGCAAGTACATGTGTTCGGACCCCGGCCAGAAACTGATCCGGGACACGATCGCCGCCGAACAACTGGACGGCGTCGTGATCGCCTCGTGCTCGCCGCACATGCACCTGAAGACGTTCCGCAAAGCCGCCGAGCACGCCGGGCTGAACCCGTACCTGATCGAGATGGCCAACATCCGCGAGCACTGCTCGTGGGTCCATCCCGACAAGCTGCTGGCGACCGCCAAAGCCGTGGACTTGATCCGCGTGGCGGTGGCCAAGGTCCGCCACAACCGGGCCCTGGCGCCGATTCAAGTCCCTGTGACCCGCAAGGCGCTGGTGATCGGCGGCGGCGTGGCCGGCATTCAAGCCGCCTTGGACATCGCCGACGCGGGCGTGCCCGTGGCGCTGGTCGAACGCGAGCCGTCGATCGGCGGCAAGATGGCGGGCCTGTCCGAGACGTTCCCGACCCTCGATTGCTCGCAGTGCATCCTCACGCCGCGGATGGTCGAGGTGGCCCAGCATCCGAATATCACCCTGTACACGTGCTCCGAAGTCGAACAGGTCGAAGGCTACGTGGGCAACTTTCAAGTCACCATCCGCAAGCGGGCCCGCTACGTCGATATCGACAAGTGCACGGGCTGCGGCCAGTGCTGGAACGTCTGCCCGTCGAAGAAAACGCCCAGCGAATTCGATTACGGGATGGGCAATCGCACGGCGATTTACGTGCCGTTCCCCCAGGCCGTCCCGGCGCGGCCGGTGATCGACCGCGACGCGTGCCTCCGCTTGACCAAGGGCCGCTGCGGCCTGTGCGCCAAAAAGTGCCAGGCCGGCGCGATCCGCTTCGAGGACCAGGACGAACTGGTCCGCGAAGACGTCGGGGCGATCATCCTGGCCACCGGCTACCAGCTGTACGAGATCGGCCAGCAGCAGCTCCACAACCAGAACCACAGCCGCGTCAACGGCTACGGCGAGTACGGCTACGGCCGCTATCCCGACGTGATCACCTCGCTGCAGTTCGAACGCTTGGTCTCGGCCTCGGGGCCGACCGGCGGCGAACTGCGGCGGCCGTCCGACGGAACGATTCCCCAGACCGTAGTGTTCATCAGCTGCGTCGGCTCGCGGGACAATGCCAAGGGCCTGTCCTACTGCTCGAAGATCTGCTGCATGGTCAACGCCAAGCACACGATGCTGTACAAGCACAAGGTGCATGACGGCCAGGCCCACGTGTTCTACATGGACATCCGGGCCGGCGGCAAGAATTACGACGAGTTCGTGCGGCGGGCGATCGAACAGGACGGCGCGCACTATCACCGCGGCCGTGTCTCGAAGATCACGGAGGAAGACGGCCGCCTGATCGTCCGCGGCGTGGACACGCTGGCCGGCGAGCCGTTGACGATCGCCGCCGACCTGGTCGTGCTGGCCTCGGCGATGCGGCCGGCGCCGGGCGTCGAGGAACTGGCGCAGAAGGTCAACGTCGGCTACGACGAATTCGGCTTCCTGTGCGAATCCCATCCCAAGCTGCGGCCCGTCGAGACCAATGCCGCCGGCGTGTTCGTCTGCGGCGCGTGCCACGGGCCCAAAGACATTCCGGAATCGGTGTCGCAAGCGTCGGCCGCGGCCGGCAAAGTGCTGCTGATGTTCAGCCGCGACCGGCTGCATCGCGAGCCGGAGATCGCCCAGATCAACGAAGCCCACTGCGCCGGCTGCTTTACGTGCCGCCGGGGCTGCCCCTATCACGCGATCGATGCGGCCGAGATCCGCGACCGCCAGGGGCGTCTGGTCCGCCGCGTGGCCCGGGTGAACCCCGGCCTGTGCATGGGCTGCGGCACGTGCGTGGCGCTGTGCCCATCCAAGAGCGCCGACTTGGAAGGGTTTTCCGAACAACAGGTATACGCGATGGTGGAGAGCCTGCGATGACCGCTGCCGCTTCCGACACCGCCACGGGGGGCTTCGAGCCCAAGATCGTGGCCTACGTCTGCAACTGGTGCACCTACCTGGGGGCCGATCTGGCGGGCACCAATCGCCTGGAATACCCGGCCAACGTGCGGATCATCCGCTTGCCGTGTACGGGCCGGATCGATTTCAACTTGATCGTCAAGGCCTTTGAGATCGGGGCCGACGCCGTGGTCGTCTCGGGCTGCCATCCCGGCGACTGTCATTACACCAGCGGCAACTACCACGCCCGCCGCCGCTGGATGCTGTTCCGCGAATTGCTGGGCACGCTGGGAATCGAAAGCCAGCGGGTGCACTTCGCCTGGATCTCGGCGGCCGAAGGCAAGAAATTCCAGCAGGTGATCTCCGAGATTACCGCCCAGATCCGGGCTCTGGGACCCTACCGCGCCTACCGGGAAATCTGCGAGGCTTGACCATGCTGCAACCACTCCGCGAAACGTGCCGTCGGCTCCTGGAAGACGGGACCGTCCAGGTGGTGATCGGGTACGGCCAGGCCGTGCGGGCCGTCGAGCCCTATCCGGTTTTCATCACCGATCCGGACGAGGTCGGCCAACTGGTTTGGAACGAACAATGTCGGACGAACCTGGTGAAGTACCTGCTGCGGAAAGAGATCCGAGCGCTGGGCAAGCCGGCCATCGTGGTCAAGGGCTGCGATGAACGGGCCCTGGTCGTGCTGGAACAGGAATCGCAGCTCGATCGTTCGCAAATGGTGGTGATCGGAGTCGCCTGCGACGGGATGGCCGAACCGCGCTGCGAGGTCTGCGACGCCCACCAGCCGCGGTTCGCCGACGTGACCATCGGCCAGGCCGACAACCAGGACCAGCCGGCCGAACGCCGCTATGCCCACCTCCGCCAGTTCCTGGAGCAGCCCCTGGCCAGCCGGATGGCCTACTGGAAAACCGAATTGGAACGTTGCGTCAAGTGCTATGCATGCCGGCAAGCCTGTCCGCTGTGCTACTGCGAGCGGTGCATCGTCGACAAGAACCGGCCGACCTGCCTGGACACCTCGGCGACGCTCAAGGGCAATTTCGCCTGGCACATCGTCCGCGCGTTTCACCTGGCCAGCCGGTGCGTCGGCTGCGACCAGTGTTCGCGGGTCTGTCCGGAAGGCATCGACCTGCGGCTGTTGAACCTGTCGCTGGCCCGGGCCGCCGAGGCGGACTTCGGCTATCGAGCCGGCACCGCTCGAGAGGCCGAACCCGTGCTGGGCCATTATTCCCAGCAGGACCAGGAAGACTTCATCCGTTGAGCGGAGGCGACATCGAACCATGAGTCAAGTGATCTCCAAACCCGCGCTCCGCCGGCTGGTCGAATCCTGGCTTCGCCAAGGTAAACGGGTCTTCGCGCCCGTTCAGATCCGCCCGAACCTGGTCAGCTATCAACCGGTGCGCAGCCCGGAGCAGGTCCAGCTCGAAGGCTTTGTGCGGCCCCTGAACTCGATCAAGGAAGTCGTCTTCCCGCGGCACGAGAAGCTGTTTCAGTACCGCGTCCGCGGCAAGCAGATCGACCTGGTTCCGGAACCGCTGCCGGCGGTCGAGCAGGTGGTCCTGGCCGCCCGTCCGTGCGACGCCGCCGCCTTGCCCATTTTGGATCACGTCTTCAACTGGGACTTCCGCGATGCCGCCTACAACCGGCGCCGGGAACTGACGACCGTTGTCACGCTGGCCTGCACGGAGCATGACGCCCACTGCTTCTGCACCTCAGTCGGCTCGCGGCCCGACGATCCCCGCGGCAGCGATGCGCTGCTGTTGGACGTCGGCGGCGACGCCTTCGAGGTGCGTTGGATGACCGACAAAGGGCAGAGCCTGTTCGCGGGCCAGACCGAAGCCTCGACTCGCACGGGCCGCGCCGGGCCGGGCCCGGAACGGCGCGCGGACCTGGCCCGCGTCGGGCAGCTGCTGGAGCATGCGTTCGAGCGGGCCGAGTGGCCCGCCTGGACCAACCGCTGCCTGGGCTGCGGGGCCTGTGCCTATGGCTGCCCGACCTGCCATTGTTTTGACATGGTCGACGAAGGCGGACCAAGTTGCGGCGCCCGGGTCCGCAACTGGGACACCTGCCAGGCCAACCAGTTCACCCTGCACGCCTCGGGGCACAACCCGCGCGGCGTCCAATCCCAGCGGCAACGGCAGCGGATCTATCACAAATTCCACGTCTATCCCCAGAAGTTCGGCGAACTCCTCTGCACCGGCTGTGGCAATTGCACCCGCAATTGTCCGGTCAGCCTGGGAGTCCTGCCGGTGCTGGAGGCCGTCCAGGCGGAGGCGAGCTGAGATGACCAGTATCTACCAACCGGATCTGATGGAAGTCTTGGACGTGCGGCAGCAGACGGCCGACGTCAAGTCCGTGCGGGTGCGATTCCGCGACGAGGCGCGGGGCCGCGACTTTCAGTTTCGCGTCGGCCAGTTCGGCATGTTCTCGCTGTTCGGCTACGGCGAATCCACGTTCAATATCTGTTCCAGCTCCAACTGGAAGGACTTCATCGAGTTCTGTTTCCGGCGAACTGGCCGCGTGACCGAGGCCCTCTGGTCGCTGGAGAAGAACGACACCGTCGGCTTTCGCGGTCCCTACGGCAACGCCTATCCGATGGACAAGTGGGTCGGCAAAAATCTGATCTTCATCGGCGGCGGAATCGCCATGCCGCCGCTGCGGTGTGCGATCTGGTACGCGCTGGAGAACCGCCAGCAGTTTGGCGACATCACCATCGTTTACGGGGCGCGCAAAGTCCAGGACCTGGTGTTTCGCCAGGAGCTGGATCGCTGGGCGGAATACGACCGGGTGCGGATCGTGAGCTGCGTCGATCCGGGCGGCGAGACGCCCGATTGGACCGGCGAAGTCGGCTTTGTTCCCGCCGTGACCGAGCGTGCCGCCATCCCGGCGGACAACTCGGTGGCCCTGGTGATCGGCCCGCCCGTGATGATCAAGTTCACCTTGCCCGTGCTGGCGAAAATGGGCTTGGCGGACCGCGACATCTATACGAGCCTGGAAAACCGGATGAAGTGCGGTGTCGGCAAATGCGGCCGCTGCAACTGCGGCCCCGTCTACGTCTGCAAGGAAGGCCCCGTGTTCACGCTCGAACAGCTCAAATCCCTGCCGGCCGACTACTGAGTCGTCCGAAGCATGGGGCCGAATGGCTCGCGACTGCCGCGGAGATTCCCGCCGAGTTGCACGCCGCGGTCTGTGGAGCGGCGTTGGCGTTGGTCAAATCGAAGCGGGGCTTCGACCGGCTCCACGCCAACCAACTCATCATGCAGGAGTTCGGTCCACCGTCGGAAGACCTGGCCCTGGCGATTCTGAAGCAGCCGGTCAACAAGGAGCAGCCGGCGGCGCATCTCGGCATGGCTCTCGTCCTGCGCGATGTGGGCGGGCGCAAGAGTCTCGCGGCGCTCAAATCGCTCGCCGCCCGCAGGGGAATCCCCGACTCGATCAACGCTGACGCTCGCGATGCGGCAGCCCACATTGAACAGCGGTTGAAGCAGGATC
>CAIYOB010000716.1 GCA_903927685.1 uncultured Planctomycetaceae bacterium | reverse complement strand
CTGGACGAAGCCCTGGCGTTCATCCGCAAGCAGCACCGGCAGCCATTTTTCGTCTACCTCGCGTTCCGGGTTCCGCACAAAGCGCTCGAAGCACCGCCTGAGGACCTGCAGCGGTTCGCGGGGCAGTTCGCGGAACAGTCATTTCCCGGTGACGGGCAAGTCGGGCCTTGCCCGCAGCCCAAGGCGGCTCGCGCCGCCATGATCGCTCACCTGGACCGCAAGCTCCCGGAGGTTCTCCAGACGCTGCGTGAATTGGAGCTGGACCGCCAGACGCTGGTGATTTTCACCAGCGACAACGGGCCGGCGACTGCAGGCGGTTCCGACCCGGCGTTTTTCGGCAGCAGCGGCGGGCTGCGGGGAACGAAGTTCACGTTTTACGAGGGCGGCATCCGCGAGCCGTTCCTGGCCTGGTGGCCAGGCGTGATCCCGGCCGGCCGGACCTGCGATCTGCCGGTGGCTTTCTGCGACCTGCTGCCCACGTTCGCCCAGTTGGCCGGAACCGAATGTCCGCCCACGGACGGACTGTCAATCGCGCCCGCGCTGCGGGGCGACATGCAGGCCCAGCCTCGTCACGAATACCTGTACTGGGAACGCGCCGGCCAGCAGGCGGTCCGCACGGGCTCGTGGAAGGCGATTCACCACGTCTCCCGCGGCACACTCGAACTGTATGATCTGGCCACCGATCCGTCCGAGCAGAACAACGTCGCCGCACAACAGCCGGGCGCGGTCGCCCGGATCCGGGGCATTCTGCAAGAGGCCCATACCGACAACCCCGAGTACCCGTTGGCGGGCAAAGCGGGAAAGGCCAGGAAGAGCGCCTCGACGGCGCGGTAGGGGTCCGCAAAGGCTCTCGGTGTCCAAACCATGAACAGATCACACGCAATTCTCGTGAACCTGATCGGACTGCTTGCCTTGTCCCAGGCCGTCGCTTCTGCTCCGTCGGCCGCCGAGCGTCCGCGGTTGGCCGTGCTGACCGACATCGGCGGCGACCCGGACGACCAGCAGTCGCTGGTGCGGCTGCTGGTGTACGCCAACGAGTTCGAGATCGAGGTCCTGCTGGCCAGCGCCGCGGGCACGCCGGGCGAGTTGGACCGGGCTGTCACCCGGCCGGACCTGATCCGCGAGATCATCGGCGGCTACGAACGGGCGCTGCCGAACCTGAAGCAGCACGCCGGCCCCTGGCCCGAGGCCGGCACGCTGCGGCAGCGCGTCAAATCCGGCAATCCCCAGCGCGGCCGGAAGCACATCGGCGCGGGGCACGACACGGAGGGCTCGTTGTTCCTGACCGAGCGGATCGACGCCGGCAGTGCCGAGCGACGCCTGAACATCGTCATCTGGGGCGGCCAGACGGATCTCGCCCAAGCATTGTGGCGGGTGAAACAGGATCGCGGCGAGGCGGGGTTGCGGGAGTTCGTGAGTCGGTTTCGCGTGTACGACATCGCCGACCAGGACGGAATCGCCGACTGGATGCGGGAGCAGTTCCCCGGCCTGTTCTACATCCTCGCCCAGGCCCCGCCGGGCCGGGACAGGCGGGAGGGCACGTTCCGCGGCATGTATCTGACGGGCGACGAGTCGCTGACCAGCCGTGCCTGGATCGAAGCGAACGTGCGCTCGCGCGGGCCGCTGGGCGAGCTGTATCCGCTGAAGACTTGGACGGCGCCGAACCCGCACGGCTGCCTGAAGGAAGGCGACACGCCGTCCTGGTTCTTCTTCCTGCCGCCAGGCGGCAACGATCCGGACGATCCAACTCAGCCCGGCTGGGGCGGCCAGTACGAGCGTCAGCCGGACGGTTGGTACCGCGACCTGCCCGCTTCCGAGGCTCTCGACCCCCGCACCACCGTCAGTCGCTGGCGCCCGGACTTTCAAGCCGATTTCGCCCGCCGCATGGCGTGGTGCGTTCCGTAATCCCGGCAGTGATGCCAATTCTACGCACTACGGGACGGGCAGGAACTGGACGGCGTCGGCGTGCGCGTTGCCGCCAGCGTCCCGGGTGCCGATCTCGACCGCCGCGGGAGCATCCGGCCGGAACTCGAACTGCCCCAGCGAGACGAAGCCTTGGTCCAGCGGCGGCGGCTGACGCATGTTGATCTGCTGG
>CAIYOB010000715.1 GCA_903927685.1 uncultured Planctomycetaceae bacterium | reverse complement strand
GGCGATGTATCCGCCGCAGCTGCCAAAGGACTTGCTTAGCGTGCCCATCCAGAGATCGACGCTGGACGGTGCGACCCCGAAGTGTTCGCCGATTCCCCGGCCGTGATTTCCCATGGTTCCCATCGAGTGGGCTTCGTCGATCATCAGCAGCGCCCGGTGACGCTGCTTCACTTCCACGAACTTGGGGATCTCGGGATAGTCCCCGTCCATGCTGTAGACGCCTTCGACGACGACCAGGACGCGACGGTACTCGTTGCGGACTTCGGTCAGCACGGCGCCCAGGGCTTGCCAGTCGTTGTGCGGAAAGGCCCGGCGCCGGGCACTCGACAGCAGCGACCCTTGGATGATGCTGTTGTGGGCCAGGGCGTCGTGCAGGATCAGGTCGCCGGCCGAGAACAGGTGGCCGATCGTCGATTCATTCGTGGCATGGCCGCCGACATAGACGATGGCGTCCTCGACGCCGACCCAGCGGGCGAGCGCCGACTCCAGTTCGCGGTGCACGGTCTTTTCGCCGGAGACCAGCCGGCTGGCCGAAACGCTGGTGCCGAAGCGATCGATCGCCTCTTTGGCGGCTTGTGAGACGCGCTCGTCCCCGGACATGCCCAGGTAGTTGTAGCTGCAGAAGTTGATCAAGCGGCGGCCGTCGATGACGGTCGTGTCGCGGGTGACCGACTCGTGCACGCTGAAGTAGGGATTTGTCAAGCCGCTGGCCGACAGCATGTCCATCGTATTGCGCAGCTTGCGGTACTCCGGCCACTGGCTGAAATCGCAGGCATCCTCGGACGCGGCCTGCGGTGCCGGCTGGTACCCGGGCTCCTGCCGGACGACGTTGACCTGCGACTTGGCGCTCTTGCCGATGTACTTCTCGATGGCCGCCGCGACTTCGCGACAGGTCTCGATCTGGGACAGGACGGCTTCGGGGAACCGCCCGCCGAAGACCATTTCCAGCGAATTGGCGATCTGCAGACGTTCCAGCGAATCGAGGCCCAGATCGGCGACGATATTCGTGTCCAAATGCAGGACCTTGGCGCGCTCCTTGGCCACGGCCCGGACTTGTTCCAGCACGATGGCCGCGACTTGGGGATCCACCTCAGGCAGTCCCGCGGCGGGCGGCGGAGGCGGCGCGGCAGCAACGGCAGCGGCCGCCGGCGCGGCTCCGGCTTGCTCGTCGTCCCAAGCGAACCACTGGGCGACGACGGACAGCGTGCCTTCCAGAAAATCGCTGCGGCAGGCGTGCCGCTGGATCTTGCCGCTGGACGTCTTGGGAATCGAGCCGAAGCGGACCAGGACGATGCCGTCGGGAGGCAGTTCGTGCTCGGCGGTCACGGCGCGGCGGATCGCGCCGATCACATCGGACCAATCCTTGCGGCGCGTCCGCTCGACCTCGCTGACGATGATCAGCCGTTCGCGGCCGTGCATATCCACGGCAAAGGCGCCGACGGCCCCGGCCTGGAGATGAACGCTGGCCTGTTCGACCGTCAGTTCGATGTCCTGCGGGTAGCGGTTGACGCCGCGGACGATGATCAAGTCCTTGAGGCGTCCCGTCACGAACAGTTCGCCATCGTGGACGAAGCCCAAATCGCCGGTGCGGAGGAACGTACCCGAGGTGCTGTCGCGGAGTTTGGCCTGAAACGTCTCTTGCGTCGCGCCCGGCTTGTTCCAATACCCCAGGCCGACGCTGGGGCTGTCCACCCAAATCTCGCCGACGCGGTCGTCCGGCAACTGCCGGTACTGCACCGGATCGACGATCAGGACTTGCTGGCCCGGCGGGATCCGGCCGCAACCGATCAGTTTGCGGGCGTCCTCATGGTCCTCGGCAACCGGCACGATGCGATGCTCGTCCAGGGCCTTGCCCATGAACGTCCGGACGACGGGCGGCTCGCTCTTCTTGCCGCCGGTCACGATCAACGTTGTTTCGGCCATCCCGTAACAGGGATACAGGGCTTCGCGGTGGAATCCCACCGGCGCGAACCGTTCGACGAATCCGTCCAGCGTGGCCGCCCGGATCGGCTCGGCGCCGTTGAACGCGACGTCCCAGGTACTCAGGTCCAGGCCCTGCATCTCCTCGTCGGTGATTTTCTGCGTGCACAGGTCATACGCGAAATTCGGCCCGCCGCTGACGGTGACCCGGAAGCGGGTGATCGCCTGCAGCCAGCGGACCGGCTTCTGCAGGAAGGCAAACGGCGACATCAGCACGCAATAGCGGCCGAAGAACACCGAGTACAGCACGCCGCCGACCAAGCCCATGTCGTGGTAGGTCGGCAGCCACGAGGCGCCGCAGGCCTGACGGCTGGGCTCGAACCCGTAGGTAATCAGCGACACGTTGTGCAGCAGATTGCGATGGGCCAGCATGACGCCCTTGGGCGTGCCGGTCGAGCCGGACGTGTATTGCAGGACGGCCAGCGTCTCGCCGTGGATCCTGGGGGCGACCCAGTCGCCGGCGCGATCTTCCGGGATGCGGTCCGTGGCAAGCCAGGTGAGGTCTTTCAAGTGGGGGGCTTCGTCCAATAGCGTGCCCACGCGGTCGCAGACATCGTGG
>CAIYOB010000714.1 GCA_903927685.1 uncultured Planctomycetaceae bacterium | reverse complement strand
TCGTGCAATTCGACACGGCCAGTTCCAGCGATACCGAAGCCAGCGGCGGGAACCTGGCCGTCCTGCTGGTGACGGGCGAAGTCCAGGCCGGTTACAGCGTGAGCGTATCAGCCGCGGTGACGGGCGGCACGGCGACCGGCGCCGACTGGACGAACACGGCCGCGGTCACGATCGGAGCCGGCGCCTACGATGGTACGTCCGGCACCGCGGTGGCGACGAACCTGGCCATCACGAACGACGCGCTGCTGGAACCGGACGAGACCATCCAACTGACGCTGACCACCGCCTCGCCGCAGGTGACGCTGGGGACCACGGCCGCGACGCAGTACACGATCCTGGATGATGACCAGCTGACGGTGCAATTCGACACGGCCAGTTCCAGCGATACCGAGGCCAGCGGCGGGAACCTGGCCGTCCTGCTGGTGACGGGCGAAGTCCAAGCCGGGTACAGCGTGGCGGTTTCGGTCGCGGTCACGGGCGGCACGGCGACCAGCGCCGACTACACGAACACGGCGGCGGTGACGATCGGGGCCGGCGTCTACGACGGCACTGCCGGTACCGCGGTCGCCACGAACTTGGCCATCACGGACGAGTCGCTGGTCGAGCCCGACGAAACGCTCCAGCTGACGCTGACCACGAATTCGCCGGAGGTGCTGCTGGGGACGACAACCACGACGCAGTACACGATCCTGGATGACGACCAGCTGACGGTGCAATTCGACACGGCCAGTTCCAGCGATGCCGAGGCCGGCGGCGGGAACCTGGCCGTCCTGTTGGTGACGGGCGAAGTCCAAGCCGGGTACAACGTGGCGGTCTCGGTCGCGGTCACGGGGGGCACGGCGACCAGCAGCGACTATACCAACGCGGCCGCGGTGACGATCGGGGCGGGCGTCTACGACGGCACGGCCGGTACCGCGGTCGCGACAAACTTGGCCATCACGGACGAGTCGCTGGTGGAGCCGGACGAGACGCTTCAGTTGACGCTGTCTACGGCTTCGTCGCAGGTGACACTCGGGACGAAGGCCACCACCCAGTACACGATCCTGAACGATGATCAGTTGACGGTGGAATTCGACACGGCCAGTTCCAGCGATACCGAAGCCAGCGGCGGAAACCTGGCGGTCCTGCTGGTGACGGGCGAACTGCAGGCCGGTTACAGCGTGAGCGTATCGGCCGCGGTGACGGGCGGCACGGCGACCGGCGCCGACTGGACCAATACAGCCGCGGTCACGATCGGGGCCGGCGTCTACGATGGTACGGCCGGCACCGCGGTGGCGACGAACCTGGCCATCACGAACGACGCGCTGCTGGAACCGGACGAGACCATCCAACTAACGCTGACCGGCGCCTCGCCACAGGTGACGCTGGGGGCCACGACCACGACGCAGTACACAATCCTGGACGATGACCAGCTGACGGTGGAATTCGACACGGCCAGTTCCAGCGATACCGAGGCCGGCGGCGGGAACCTGGCCGTCCTGTTGGTGACGGGCGAAGTCCAAGCCGGGTACAGCGTGGCGGTCTCGGTCGCGGTCACGGGCGGCTCGGCGAGCGGCGCCGACTATACCAACACGGCGGCGGTGACGATCGGGGCCGGCGCCTACGACGGCACGGCCGGGACGGCGGTCGCGACGCAGTTGGCGATCATGGACGAGTCGCTGGTCGAGCCCGACGAAACGCTCCAGCTGACGCTGGCCACGAATTCGCCGGAGGTGCTGCTGGGGACGACAACCACGACCCAGTACACCATCCGGAATGACGATCGGTTGACCGTCGAGTTCGACACGGCCAGTTCCAGTGCTGCCGAAGCCAGCGGCGGAAACCTGCCGCAACTGCTGGTCACGGGCCAGGTGCAGGCCGGCTACCAGGTGACGGTTAACGTCGCGGTGGACGGCTCCACCACTGCCAGCGGCGGCGGGATCGACTTTGGCGATCCGGCCGTGTTGACGATCGGCGGCGGGGAGTATGACAGCAGCGTGTTTGCGGTGCCGGGGCTGACGATTCGAGATGACAGCCTGGTCGAGCCGGACGAAACCGTCGTTTTGGACGTGGTCGCGGGCCAGCTGGTCGCGGTCGGCGATGCGAACGGTGACGAGGACGTCGTGGGCGGCACGACGTACACGATCCTGGATGATGACCACGTGCTGGTGGAGTTTGACACGGTGAGTTCGGGCGATGCCGAGGCCAGCGGCGGGAACCTGGCCGTCCTGCTGGTGACGGGCGAAATCCAAGCCGGTTACAGCGTGACGGTGTCCACCACGGTGACGGGAGGCACGGCGACCGGCGCCGACTGGACCAACACGGCGGCGGTAACCATTGGCGGAGGCGTGTACGATGGCTCGGTTGGCACGGCGGTGGCCACGCAGTTGGCGATTACCGACGACTCGCTGGTGGAACCGGACGAAACTGTCGAACTGACGCTGACGACCGCCTCGATGCAGGTCGCGCTGGGAGCGACGGACAGAACCCGGTACGCGATCCTTGACGATGACCGGCTGACCGTCGAGTTCAACACGGCCAATTCGAGCGACGCCGAAGCCAGCGGCGGGAACCTGGCCGTCCTGCTGGTAACAGGGGAAGTGCAGGCCGGTTACAGCGTGACGGTGTCGGCCGCGGTGACGGGCGGCACGGCGAGCGGCGCCGACTGGACCAACACCGCCGCCGTGACGATCGGCGGAGGCGTGTACGACGGCTCGCCCGGCACGGCGGTGGCGACGCACCTGGCGATTACGGACGACGCGGTGGTGGAACCGGTCGAGACGATCGGACTGACGCTGACCACGGCTTCCTCGCAGGTGACCTTGGGCGCGACGGTCGCCACCCAGTATACCATCCTGGATGACGATCAACTGGTTGTGTTCTTCGACCAGCTCAGTTCCGGCGACTGGGAAGCCAGCGGCGGGAACCTGGCCGTCCTGTGGGTGACGGGCGAAGTCCAAGCCGGGTACAGCGTGGCCGTGGCCGTAACGGTGACGGGCGGCACGGCGACCAGCACCGACTGGACGAACACGCCCACCGTGGCGATCGGCGGCGGGGTGTACGACGGGACGAACGGCACGGCGGTGGCGACGGGCCTGACCATCACGGACGACTCGATGGTGGAGCCCGACGAGACGATCTCGCTGACGCTGACGACGGAATCTTCGCAAGTGGTCGTAGGGGAAATCAACCACACTGCGTACCTGATCGTGAATGAAGATACGGCGACGGTCACCATCGGCGGCGCCGAGCAATTTGAGGGGACGGGCGGAGGGCAGACGGAGTTTACATTCACCATCACGTTGGACAACGACGTCCAGGACGGCTTCAAATTGAATTTCGCGACCGTCGACGAGACGGCCCTGCACGCGGGAGGAATCCTGGAGCAGGATTACTGGGACGGCCAGGGCCAGCTGGTGTTTACGGGAGTCCAAGGCGAAGTCCAGACGGTCACGATCCCCGTGGCGGCCGACGCGTGGATCGAGCAGAACGAGACCTTTCAGCTGCAGCTGGGGAACCTGTTGGACATCGATCCGACGGCGGCCGACGACATCCGGGTGCCGACGGTGTCCGTGGGCTTGATCCTGAACGACGACGTCGTGCCCCCGCAGTTCTTCACGCCCGAAGCCCAAGCACCCACGCCGTTGCCAACGTTCGTCGGTTTGCCGGAGGCGCCGCTGGCGTCCCGGACCCAGATGGTCTTCCTGGAGTCGCCCGACTGGGGCCGCGGCGGCGCGGAGGCCAGCCGGGTCGAGGAAGACGTCGTCGAGTTGCGACTGGTCGTGCCCCGCGGCGATGGCCAGTTCGAGGAACAACCGGTGGTGCGTCTGCCGGTCGACCAGTTGGGCCGGATCCGCGAGCTGCTCGGCCGCTTGCCCGATGACCGCTACCGCTTCTATTACCTCCGCCGGGACGGCGCCAGCTGGCTGATTATCGACGTCATGCTCCGCGATGGGAAACCCGTGGATCCGGCCGACGTCGAGCCAAGCCAGCCGGTTCCCGCCGAGCCTCACGCCAGTCCGCTCGTTCCGCGAGCGGATGCCCCCGAGCCAGCGCCGGATGGCACGACGTTGAGGATTGATGCTTCTTCTCCTAGCCTCGCGTCATTCGCGCCGGCCTCAGCCTCCCCCGCAATTCCGACGGCACTGTCCGAGCCGGCGGAAGCAGGGCGCCCATGGAAGACCCGCCAGGCGCTGGCCAGCGGCGCGGCGTTGGCCGCCTGCCTGCCTTGGTCCGAATGGCAGCAGCGGGTCCACGCCGCCCTGGCGCAACGTCCCCGGCGGCCAGGCGGCTTGCGTCCCCGACAGACGCCTGCGGATCGCTCGCAAGACCGCAGCACACGGCCGACGTCAGGAGCAACGGCATGAGACTGTGCTCGTTCTGCAACGCGGATCTGAACGAAGTCGAACTCCGGGACGGCCGCTGTCCGGTTTGCGGCGGGATTGTCGCCTGGAGCGAACAGATCACGGGCACACTGATGGCTCCTGACCTGTTCGAGAGCCCGGCGGCCCGCGCTGCGGATCTGCGCCGCGCGGCGTCCACGCCGCCTGTCGAGCCGTCGAGCGACCGTGCGGCAGACAGCCCGGCGGCCCCCAGGGTTCCGGCGGCGGATTGGTCGAACGGCCGCCCGTCGATCAAGGAGATTGCCGCGACGATTGTCGGCCGGGCTCAGGCCCAGACGCCGGCCCCGTTGCCCGCCGACTCGGCGCCGCCCGCGTTCGTCAAGGACACCCTGGACTCGTATCGCGGCCCGCCCATCGGCCCGCCGGCCCCGGCCTCCGGCGACGAGCCGCCACCGCCTCCGGTGCCGGCCTCCCTGTCCGTGGACGCCTCGCGCCAGATGTTCGAGGTCTGGAAACGTTCGATTCAGACCGACCGCGGGCTGGGGATCGGCCATACGATCAAGGATCTGTCCAGCAGCGAACCACCGCCCGCGGCGAATCTGGTGATTCAGAATCGCGCCTTCCGAGCCCTGGGCGAGGATGGCACCACGCCGGCGGATTACGAACTGTTGGAGGTGATCGGCGAAGGCGGCGTGGGCGTGGTCTACGCGGCCCGCCAGGCCTCGATCAACCGCGTCGTCGCCGTCAAGATGCTCCGTCCCGGCCGCGAGGGCGACAGCCAACGGGGTGCATTTCTGGCCGAGGCCGTCGTCACCGGCGACCTGGACCATCCCAATATCGTGCCCGTGCACGATCTGGGCGGAAACCAGGCGGGCGCGTTGTTCTATTCCATGAAGCGGGTCAGCGGCACGCCTTGGTCGCGGGCGATGAGTTCCAAGTCGCTGCCGGAGAACTTGGAGGTCCTGCTCAAGGTCTGTGACGCCGTCGCCTTTGCCCACTCGCGCAACGTCGTGCATCGCGACTTGAAACCCGAGAACGTGATGCTGGGCGACTTTGGCGAAGTCCTCGTGATGGACTGGGGCATCGCCTTGGCCAGCACGCTGTCGATCCACAGCGGCCGGAGTGCCTCGTCCAGCAGCATGGGCGGCACGCCGGCTTACATGGCCCCGGAAATGGCCACCGGTCCGATCGAAAAGATCGGCCCGCACAGCGACGTGTACTTGTTGGGCGGGATCCTGTTCGAGATCCTCACCGGCAAGACGCCGCACGCCGGCAAGACGGTCATGGACTGCTTGCTGGCCGCCGCGGAAAACCTGCTGCAGCCCACGGACGTGACCGGCGAATTGCTGCAGGTCGCCTATCGGGCGCTGGCCACCGATCCGGCCGAACGGTTCGCCAGCGTCCAGGCTTTTCAAGCGGCGATCCGCCAGTACCAAGCGCACTCGGAGAGCCTGGCCATGGCGGCCCGGGCGGACGAGGAACTGCAACTGGCTCAACAGACGGATGACTACCAGCATTACAGCCACGCGCTGTTCGGCTTCCAGGAAGCGCTGCAATTGTGGGACGCCAACCGGGACGCGGCGACGGGCGTGTCGCGGACGCAACTGGCGTTCGCCCAGTGCGCCCTGCGGAAAGCGGATTTCGATCTCGGCCTGTCCCTGTTGGACCAGCGGGACGAATCGCACGCCGCGGTCCGCCGACAGTTGCTGGCGGCGCAACGGGAACGCAATGCGCGCGAACAGCGGATCAAGCGGGCCCGGCGGTTGGTCCGCCTGCTGGTCGCCGCAATCTTCGTGATCGTGACGGCAGCCCTGTTCCTGATCGAATCCCGACGCCGCGAAGCCGTCGTCGCCCGCGCCGACGCGGTACGGGCTCAAGGCGACGCGGAACGCGCTCGCGATGACGCGTTGGAACAGAAGCGGTTGGCCGATGCCGCCAAGACGGAAGCCCAGAGTCAGAAGCGGCAGGCAGACGAGGCCCGCGAGGAGGCGGTCAGCCAGAGGAATCAGGCCAACACGGCGCGGGACCAGGCGGTCGAGGCCAAGACCGAGGCCGAGAACGCCCGCCGCCGCGAGGAAGAGCAGAATTACATCGCCCGCATCGGCCTGGCGGACGAAAAGATCCAGGACAATGCGTTTCTCGACGCCGGTGACATCCTGGACTCGATGGCCCAGCCCGCCAACGCCTTCCGCCGGCACTGGGAATGGGGCCGGCTGCAGTACCTGTGCCAGCGCGACAGCCTGACCCTGCGCGCCGGCGGCCGCATCGAATCGCTGGCCGTGTCCGCCGACGAACAGGTAATCGTGACCGGGCACGCCGACGGCAACCTGCGAGTCTGGAAGGCCTGGGTGGACCAGCCTCCCCGGTGGGAATCGCAGGGCGGCAGTCCCGTCCTGGCCGTCGCCGTGTCGCCCGACTCGCGTTTCCTGGCCGCCGCCGACGGCGCCGAGATCCGCATCTGGCCGCTGAACGGCGAAGCCGCCCGCCCCGAGTCGGTCCGGACCCTGCGAGGGCACGGCGGCCCCGTGCTCAGCCTGGCGTTTTCCCGCGACGGCCGGCGACTGGCCAGCAGTTCCCAGGACCGCAGCACCCGCCTCTGGTCTTGGCAAGAAGCCGACGCGCCGTTGGCGACGCTGGGCGGACATCACGGGCCGGTGTGGAGCGTCCGATTCTCACGCGATGGGAAGCAAATCGTGACCGCAGGCGACGACAAGAAAGTGATCGTCTGGGACCTGCAGGCCGGCGCCGGTTCGGCCGGCCGCGTCTTCCGCGGCCATCGCGTCCCGGTGTACGCCGCCGACTTCTCGCCCGATGGCCGCACCGTTGTGTCCGGCGACTATGACGGGCGGATCCTGATCTGGGAACCCGGCCGCGTCCTGCCGGACATCACGGCGATTCGCAACCGGCTGGATCGAGTCGAGCCCTCCGCGGATACCGACGACCAGGCTCTGCAACGAGCGCTGTCCGGCCACACCGACGCCGTCCGTGCCGTGGCGTATTCGGAAGACGGAAAGCAGATCATCAGCGGCGGAAATGACAACGCGGTCCGAATTTGGAGCCTCGCCCGGACGCCCGCGGACAGCAGTTTCGTCCGCGTGCTGCGCGGGCACGGGGGCTGGGTGACCGCCGCTCAATTCGCGCGGCAAAGCCGCTGGGCCGTGTCCGGCGGCTACGACCAGCGCATCAAGGTTTGGGACCTGGACCAGTACGCTGAATTCCGCGTGCTCGCCGGTCACACAGACGCCATCCTGGACGCGTCCTTTGCTCCCGACGGACGCCAGGCCGTGACCGCCGGCCGCGATCACACCGCCCGGCTGTGGAACCTGGCGGACGGCACGTCCAGCGAATTGACCGAAGGCCACGATTACCTGGCGATGCGGGCCGCGTTCTTTCCCGACGGCAAGCAGATCCTGACGGCCGCGTTCGACAGCACGATTCTCAAGTGGGACTGTGCGACGGGTGGCCAGGTGCCTTTTGCCCAGGCGAGCCGGCTGCAGGACGCAGGCCGCGACGGCGTCATGGCCTTGTCGCACACGGCCCGCTGGCTGTTGACTGGCAGCGACGACAATACGGCCAAGGTCTGGAATCCCGACACGGGCGAGCAATTGCAGGTCCTGGAGGGCCATCGGGACCGCGTTACGGCGGTGGCGTTTTCGCCGGACGAACGCCTGGCCTGCAGCGGAGACGCCCGCGGATGCTGTCTGCTGTGGCGCTGGCAAGACGCGACCGCTCGCTGGGAGCAAGCCTTCGAGTTGGTCGGTCACCGGCCGGGATTCCGCATCCAGGCGGCCGCCTTTACGCCCGACGGACAAGGGTTGCTCACCGCTAGCGACGACCACACGGTGGCTCACTGGGACGTCGCCACGGGGCAGGAACGTAAGGACCGGGCGTTGCTTCACCCGGACGGCGTCGCCCAACTCGACCTTTCGCCCGACGGACGTTGGGCGTTGACCGGCTGTAACGACCGTTCCGTGCGGCTGTGGGACGTGGCCGGCGTCCAAGCCCGCGTGCTGGACGACGGCACCGGGCATCAGGGAAACGAGAAGGTCGACGCCGTCGACTTTGCGCCCGACGGCCGCACCGCGCTGATCCTGTGGGCGGCCGCCCAGACCATCGATGTCTACCGCTGGCCCGCCGGCCCGACGCTGGCCTCGGCTCCCGCGCGGGACGCCTGGCAGCGTCCGTTCGGAGCCTTGTCCTCCGCCCGTTTCGCCCCGAATGGGACGCAATTGTTGACCGTGGGCGGCGAACGAGCCCGGTTGTGGGACCTGACAGCGGAACTCGCCCCCGTCATGACGTTCAGTCCTCACGGCGCGGTCGCGTCGGCCCGCTACTCGCCGGACGGCCGGTACCTGGTGACCAGCGACTTGTCGGGCGACGTCAAGATCTGGGACCTGACGACCGCCCCGCCGGCCGTCGCGCTGCGGATCGAGCGCCCGCACGACGGCCAGGCGGTGCGCGTCGCCCTGTTCTCGCCCCAGCAAGCCGCCGCCGGGCAACCTCGGCAACTGCTGACCGCCGGCGACGATCAAAAAGCCAAACTGTGGCAGGTGGATCTGGCGGCGGGCCAAGCTCAGCTCCACGCCACGTGGTCGGGGCACACCGGCCCCCTCCGCAACGCGGCATTCTCGCCCGCTGGCGTCTGGGCGATCACCACTTCCGACGATCGCACCGCCCGCCTCTGGAGCCTGGCTGACGAAGCCGCGGGCCAGTCCCTGGAACTCGCCGGCCACACCCTGGCCGTGACCGCCGCCGCATTTGCACCGCCGACGGCCGACCCAGAGTTCCGCAACCTGGTCGCGACGTGCAGCGAGGACAATACGGCCGTGCTGTGGCAGTTCGATCCGGCGGCCCGCACCGTCCGCCAAGTCCGGCCGTTGTCCGGCGGTCACACAGCCGGGATCACGTCGATCGCCTTTTCGCCGGACGGCCGCCGCGTCCTGACCGGCAGCCAGGACAACACGGCCAAGCTGTGGGAAACCGCCACCGGCCGGGAAATCATGGCCCTGCAGCAGCATCGGCAAAGCGTGAACGCGGTCGCCTTCTCATCCGACTCGCTGCACGTGCTGACCGCCGACGGCGACGGCACCGCCATCCTGTGGCCCGCCGTCCCCTGGCAGACGAAGGCCAGCGAAAGCGTTCGGGTGACCGCCCGGTAAGCTATCACCGAGCCGAAAACGTCCGCTCGTTCCACGGCGGTAGCGAACCGCCCCGAGCGCCGCGGCACGATCCAGACCCAGCTGGCAAAGCTCCCGTGTTTCGTGGGCCGGACTGCCAATCCGGTGTACTTTCTCATTGTGGGGCGGATTGCCAATCCGCCCTACTTGCTGAACAACCCGCGCCCGTGAAGTCACGCTAGCACCGGCTGCAAATCCGGCTTGTCTCGGGGCTGGCAGGTGCCTATAATCCCGCCCCGACGGAAGTCGTGTCTCGTCTTGTCGCGGCCGTTTGTTCGTCGCGATGCCGTGGTCCGCCGGGCCAGCCGGCATGGCCGACCGCACTGGTTTTGGAACAGGCAAGGATGCCCTGACCCTGAAGCCGCCCGTCTGCTCAACTCACTGGTCGCTAGCGCGCATCACGACGCGGTCCCGCGTCGGCGTTCGACGTGCGCACCCGCTGGCGCACGCCGCCCTGGCGTGGCTGGCTGGCTGCTGCCTGCTGGCGGCCGCGGGCCGGGCGGCTGACGTCGGCTTGCCACAGCCGCAGCCGAGTGCTCGGGTCGCGGTGCGGGCGAGTCAGGCCAATTGGTGGGAAGAAGGCGAGTACCAGGTCTGGGTCCTGCGAGGTGACTGTCAGGTTGCTCAAGGCAATCTGAACGCCCGGGGCGACCAGGCGGTGCTGTGGGTCAAGCGGCCGGATGCCTGGAACGGGGAACTGGGCTGCGTGCTGGCTTACCTCGAAGGCGACGTGGCGGTCGAGTCCCGGCACACGGAGTCCGCCGCGCCGCAGCGCGGCGCCGACACGATGCGTGCCAACCAGTGGTTCGGCCGCTTCTACACGTCGACTCAGGTCCAGCTGCAAGCACCCAGTACGGCGTTCGAGCCGGCGATCAAGCCGGAGATTTACGTACGCGGCTGCCAGGCCCGCGAGGCGGATGGGACTGGCCAGATCATGCTGACCCAGTATTCGCCGCGGCTGCCCGGCTGGGTGCCGCCGGCGCCCACGGGCCCCGTGGTCGCGCCCAGCTTGCCTTCCGGCCCCGTGCCCTGGCCGTCGCTCGGCCCGACCGCCGCCCCCCCGACGCTGCCCACCCCGCCCGGCCGGCCGGCTGAAACGGTTCCACCGCCGCAACCCGATTTGACGCCCACGGTCCGGAAGATCGTGATCCGATCGCGCAGCAACGTGCGGATGCAGGGCAAGGTGTATCCCAGTCCGGACAACAGCGGGACGATCGCGGCGATCTCGTCGGGGGTCAATGTCGTGGTCTCCGGGATCCAGAACGTGCCGGGCCTGGCGGACGGCAAGATCGATATCGAAACCGATCGGATCGTGATCTGGACCGCCCGCCTGGACTCGTTGGACTTGAGCGGCCAGTCGTCCGGCGAGAAACTGCAGCCTAAGGACGCGCCGCTGGAGTTCTACCTGGAAGGCAATATCGTCTTCCGCGAAGGCGACCGGGTGATCTATGCCGAACGGATGTATTACGACGTGCGGGCCCAGCGGGGGATCGTGCTGAACGCCGAAGTCCTGACGCCCGCGCCGGGATACCAGGGACTGGTCCGGCTCAAAGCCGAAGTGTTGCAGCAGCTGGACCAGCACAATTTCCGCGCGATCAACGGGGCCGTGACCTCCAGCCGCTTGGGAGTGCCCCGCTATTGGCTGCAGGCCGGCGAGGTCTCGTTCCAGGACGTCCAGTCGCCGCGGATGGACCCGCTGACCGGCCAGTTTGTGACGGATCCCGAGACGGGCGAACCGGCGGTGGACCACGAGTACCTGGCGACCAGCCGCAACAGCTTCCTGTTCCTAAGCGGCGTGCCGGTCCTGTACTGGCCGGTGATGGCCACGGACCTGGTCAAGCCGAATTACTACCTGGACGGCCTGCGGCTGAAGAACGACAACACGTTCGGGTTCCAGGCGCTGGCCGACTGGGACATGTACCAGCTGTTGGGCATCCGCAAGCCGCCGGAAGGCACCGACTGGTCGCTGTCCACGGATTACTTGAGCGAGCGGGGCTTCGCACTGGGCACGCACCTGGACTACGACCGCTTCGGCTTCTTGTCCATCCCCGGCCCGGTCCGCGGCGCCTTCGACGCCTGGGGCATCCACGACTCGGGCGACGACGATCTGGGCCGCGATCGCCGCGACTTGACGCCCACCACCAAGGACCGCGGCCGCGTGTTCTGGCAGCACCGCCACCAGTTGCCCGCCGGGTACCAGGTGACGGCCGAGGTGGGCTGGATCACGGACAACAACTTCCTGGAACAGTACTACGAGCAGGAGTGGGACGAGCGGAAGGACCAGATCACGGGCTTGGAATTCAAGCGGTACCTGGCGAACAGCAGTTGGAGTATCACCGCCGATGCCCGCGTGAACGACTTCTTTACGCAGACCGAGCGGCTGCCGCGGTTCGACCATTTTCTGATCGGGCAGAATATTTTCCAGCTGTTCAGCTGGCACGCCCATTCGAATGTGGGTTACGAACGGTTGCGGACCGCGACGCTGCCGCCGCCGCCCAACGAGCCGGCACAGGCTTGGCTGCCGTGGGAGTTGACTGGCGGGACGCCGTACGATGACCGCGAGGGATTGGTTACCGCGACGCGTCAGGAACTGGATCTGCCGCTGCCGCTGGGGCCGGTCAAGCTGGCTCCATATGTGCTGGGCGAACTGGCGTATTGGCAGGAGGATCTGGCCGGGGCCGAGTTGACGCGGGCCTATGGCCAGGCGGGAATCCGCGGCAGCCTGCCGTTCTGGTCGGTCAATTCCCAGGTGCAGAGCCCGTTGTGGAACCTGAACGGACTGGCCCACAAGGTCGTTCTGGACGCGGATTTCTTCTGGGCGGACGCGAACCAGGAGTATCAGCAACTGCCGCTGTACAACGCGCTGGACGACGATGCCAGCGAGCATTTCGAGCGGCGGTTCATCCAGAACCTGTACGGCGGCACGGCCGGGCTGCCGTTGACGTACTATTCGCAGACGTACGCTTTGCGAAGCGGCCTGCAGAACTACGTCACGGCCCCGACGGCGGAGATTGCCGACGACTTGACGGTGGCCCGGATGGGAGTGCGGCAGCGGTGGCAGACGAAACGCGGCCAGCCGGGCCAGGAGCGGATCGTCGATTGGATTTCGCTGGACGTCGAAGGCTCGCTGTTTCCGCGCGAGGACCGGGACAATTTCAGCGAGGTGCTGGGGTTGTTGAACTACGATTTCAGCTGGCACGTTGGGGACCGGTTCTCCGTGTTGTCGGACGGGTTCTTCGACTTCTTTGCCGGCGGCTTGCAGACCGCGTCGGTGGGCGCGATGCTGACGCGCCCGCTGCGGGGGGACGTGTACTTGGGGTTCCGGACCGTCGAGGGGCCGTTTTCCGCCCGCTTGCTGAACGGGGCGGTCAACTACCGCATGAGCGAAAAGTGGATCCTGAATGCGGGCGGCGTGATCGATTTGGGCGACACGGGCAATATTGGCGAGCGGATCGCCGTGACGCGGGTGGGCGAGTCGCTGCTCGTGCGACTGGGCATGAACGTGGATCACAGCCGCGACAACGTGGGCGTGTTTGTCGCGATCGAGCCGCGTTTCCTGCCGGGCCGGCTGTCCACGACGGGCGGCGTCCCCATCCCGCCGGTCGGCGCGTTCGGACTCGAGTAAGCTCGCTGGAAACCTGGCGGTGGCGGGAACTTGGCGATGACGCCTTGATTGATTCGGCCTTGTGGCTCAAACTGTGAGCGGGTTTCTGACCCGATGTTGATCCTCGCGGCAAGATGGTGTCATGTTCCTGATTCGAACCTGGATCCTGGGGCTGAAGAGCCTGTTGGTGCATCCGCTGCGGTCGCTGCTGACCGTGCTGGGGATCTTTATCGGCGTGGCGAGCGTGATCTGGCTGGTGGCGATCGGCGAAGGGATCAGCCAGGAGGCGCAGCGGCAGATCGAAGGGCTCGGGGCGGACAACATCATCGTCCGCACGATCAAGCCGCCCAGCGAGGTGATGTCCGGATTCACGGGCCCCGTGCCGTACGGCCTGAAACGCGAGGAGTTCGAGAAACTGCGGACGACGATTCCGACGATCAAGAGCGCGCTGCCGATCCGCGAGATCCGGCGGCAGATCAACTACGGCCGCCGCGAGCCGGTGGACGGTCGCCTGGTGGGCTGCACGCCCGAGTACTTCGACGTCACGCGGCTGGAGATCGACCGCGGGCGACTGCTAACGGCCGTGGACTTGGACCAACGCCATAATTTCTGTGTGCTGGCGGCCAAGCTGGCCGAGCGGTTGTTTGCCTACGAGGACCCGCTGGGCCGGCGCATCTTCTGTCCGGAGAGCCAGGACTACTTTGAGGTCGTGGGCGTCTGCAAGTACCGCACGCCGACCGCGGCTATCGGCGGCTCGCTGTCCGCCCAGGATTTCTCGGAGGACGTCTACATCCCGATCACGACCTTGCAGCAGCGGATCGGTGATTTCATCGTCAGCCGTCGCGGCAGCACATTCAACGTCGAGATCGTCGAACTGAACCAGATCACGCTGCGCATCGATTCAATCCCGCACGTGCGGCCGACCGCGGAGTTGGTCAAGCTGACGCTGGGCTTGCCCTCCGAAAAAGCGGAGCCCGGCGTAGCCGCCGAACTGGACGCCGAACCGAAGAAGTTCCGCCAGGATGTCGCCGTCGTGGTCCCGGAGGAACTGCTCGAACAGGCCCGTGTCACGCGGCTGATGTTCATGGTCCTGATGGGCCTGATCGCCGCCATTTCACTGCTGGTCGGCGGGATCGGGATCATGAATATCATGCTGGCGACGGTGACCGAGCGGACGCGGGAAATCGGGATCCGGCGGGCACTCGGCGCGACCCGGACGCACATCGTGACACAGTTCCTGGTCGAAACGATATCGCTATCCGTCGTCGGCGGGCTGTGCGGGGTGATCGGCGGCTATGCCTGCCCGCCGATTATCGAGTTCATCCGCGATCGTCTGGCGGATGCCTGGCCCGACTTGATTGCCAAGCTGCCGGATGTGATCCGTTCGGTCAAGCCGATCATCGTCCACGCCTCGATCCCGGTTGCCTTCGGCATCTCCGTCGCCGTCGGCATCCTGTTCGGCATCTACCCTGCGATCCGCGCTGCGCACATGGATCCGATCGAGGCTCTGCGGCACGAGTAGCGCCGGAACCAGGCCGGGAATCGCCGGCCACGATCGTCCGACGCAACTCACGGCCTGGTCTGCTCGGCAAATCTCCCGCGATACGTGGCCCGGCCTTCGCAGCGTTCAAAGACGAATTGGCAGATGCGGGTTTCGGGATAAAGGGCCAGGGGCGCGTGCCCGAGGTTCACGATCTCCAGGACTTGATGGTTCGAGATCCCCGGGTGCATAAAGCCTGCGGTGACATGGACCGCCAAGCCGAAACGGGCGAACCGGCTGCGGCCTTCGAGGCGGCCGGAGATGTTATCGGCCAACGAGATCCGTTCCCGCGTGATCCCCAGGATCATCTCGCCCGGCTTGATCACCACGTAGTCGCCGTTGTCGACGTGGACGTTGGTCGTGATGTCCTCGAATCGGGAGTCGTTCCGGATATGGTAGACCCGGGCCCGCTTCTTGAACACCCGAAAGTCGTTGCCGAGCGTCAAGTCGATGGAGCCCGGTCCGATTTGCGACCGGTCCAGCGGTTCGATCCGAATCGAACCGTCCGCCAACGCCTTCTCGATCTCCGCGCCCACCAGAATCCCCATCTTGGCGAATCCCCTTCGCGCCAGCTTGAAGCATGCACGGCCCGCATTCCCCCGGCATCCAACCCGTAAGTCCAATTCGCCCATGCTAACAGAACCGCGAGGTCGCTTCCAGACGTTTCGAGACCAGCACGTTCCGAGACCAGCACAAACTCACGTGCCTGCAGGCCAGTCCCGCGGTAGCAACGCTCACGAAATAGAGTCCTCGTTGAACGCCAAGCCGGCAGGCGACGGCTTTGGGCGGCCACAGCCCGCTGAGCCGCCGTCGCCTGCCGGCTCGGCGTTCAACGAACAAAGCCGAAATGGGAAGGTTGTTTCGTGAGCGTTCCTACCGCCGGACGCGCCGGGACCTGTACCCGGTCTGCAATTTCTTGAGCCAGCGGGAATAAAAGCGTTCCTTCGAGCATCTTATGACATGAACGATGCGCGAGAATTCTCGCGAACCTTCGGTGGACTTGTCGCATCAATTATTGCAGTAACAGACAGTTGCCCCCAGCGGCGACGCAGTCGCTCCAGAGGAGGAGATGCCAAAATGATGTCCTTGCGGTCGAGTTACATTCGCGAACAGAAATGCACGCGGGACTTCGCCGGTCAACCGTCGAATACCCTCCCCGTGCGCCATTGGCGCTTGTGACACTCGGCCACCGAAGTAGCGGGACTTTTTCCAAAGCCCGGTGTCACGCAAGACGCCGGGCTTTTTTTGTAGGGGTCGGTAGCTGAGACGGTGTAGCGCCGGTCTGAAGAGCCGGAGACGAGGATTCGAGCACCTCCCGACCCACTGTGATGAAAATGCACGCCCTTGCGGAGCAGTCCGGAGTGCTCGCCACCCTGTCACGGTGGAGATCGCGGGTTCAAATCCCGTCGAGGGCGCTGACATAGCACGGTACGCAAACCGGTAAAGCGGCGAAGCTCAAACCTTCGCGATCGTCTGCGGGTTCGACTCCCGCCCGTGCTACTGGCCGAGAACAACACGCGTCGGTTGGGCATTGGCAAGCCTCGGTGGCCGTAACCCACTCGCCTCCGGCTGTGCAGGTTCAACTCCTGCCCGACGCACTGATCGATGGCATGCACGGCGCGGTGCGA
>CAIYOB010000713.1 GCA_903927685.1 uncultured Planctomycetaceae bacterium | reverse complement strand
TCCGGTGTTTCAGGAGACATCCGGCGGGCATACCTGGATCAACTGGCGGAATTACCTCCACGAGTTTGCCCCGCTGCTCTTTCAGTAGCCAGCGGACGCCCCCGAGCTGCCAGAGCGGGGGCGGAAGCTTCGATCGGCCAAGGAATCGGCGACGGCACCGCCAAGTCTGAGAATCGGGGATGTGGCTACATCCCCGCGCGTCGCAAAGCGCCTAGCAGACCGCCCACGTCGTCGTGGACTTCGGACGTCGCCCGCACCACCAGGGCCATCAGCGGGCGATAGTAGAACATCGAGCCCGGCCCGCCGGCCACGTCCCAGAAATCAGGGCTGATGGTGCGCTGGATCAGGTCGATCAGCTCCTGAGCGTGGTCGTTGACGGCGCCGCCGCCAAACGCCGCTCCGCTGTGGGACAGCACATAGGCGGGTCCGCCCAGGGTGTAATTCGAGTAACTCATCTGTGCCGCCAGGCTGGTGGCTGCATCCTGAATCGCTTGCGATTCGGCTTCGCTTGGCCCGCGGCCCGACCTGTTGCCGCTTTGGCGGGCGACGCGTTGTTCCAGCTCGCGCTTGATCCGGGTCAGGCGGCTCCAGACTTTGGCCTTGTAGCTTTTCAATTCGTCGCTCGTCGCCAGCCGGGGATCGATAGCCAGTTCCCGATACAGGATACACATCTTTCGCACCGCCTCGGCCTGAGCCTGGGGCTCCTGCGCTCGAGCTTCGCTGCGCAAGGCTGCCGAGATATCCCGTTCGATTTCGTGATAGCGCCGCGGCGTTACGGCGGGCGACGACCCCGCGGCGTTGCCGCCTTCGGCACTCGTCACCGCCACCATCAAGGCAAGCATTAGCGTGCTCATCGACCTGACTCCCTCTCGTTCCTCTCCCCGCCCCCTGTCTCCGTATCGTATCGCGCCGCGGGGGAAACCACAACGGTTGCGTCGTTTTCAGTTGCGTCATCTTGAGTTGCCTCGGCACGACGCCCGAACGGCCGCGTTGATTCCCACCAGTCAAACAGACGACCCAACCCGCGGCGGTCGAAGAACGCAGCCCAGATCAGGCACCCGAGCGCCGCACCGCCCAACGCATCGCTGACATAGTGCGCGCAACTCTCGACCCGCTGCAACGAGGCCAAGAAGGCAAAGCAGGCGAAAAGCCAGCGGCCGCGCGGATAAAGGAGGGATAGGCCGATCGCCAGCGCCGTAGCAACCGCAGCGTGGCCGGACGGCATCGACTCACAGTCGCCTGGGTGCAAGCCGTGTCGGAGTTCGGCGTGGAATCGGGGAAACCAGCCGATGAAGCTGTCCCAAACCTGATCGACCGCCAATTCGCGCGGCCGGATCCGGCCCACGATCAACTTGATCAAGTTGGCGGACATCCCCGCCGCGACGATGGCCGTCACAATCCGAGGCAGACGGCAACGCTGGTGGACATCCAAGACGAAGACCGTCAACAGGATCCAGGCCACACCCAGGCCATGCGCAAATACCTCGGCAAACGAGACCAGCTTGTGCAGAGAATCCGAATGGGGCTTGGGGCGGAAATACGCGGCGACGGGCACGTCGATCACCCAGGCGAAACACATCGCGACCGCAAATACAGCGGCAAGGATACATAGCCGGCGACTCAATTCAGCACTCCGTTTTCAATCCGCTCGAACTTCGTTCCCAGGTCCATTTGACTCGCAATAGTCCAGTCTGCACATGGCCTCTTCTGCAAGAGACTAGCAGGTCGAAGCGACTTACGAAAGAACGGGTGAACGGGCCCCGCTTCCCCGCATTGATCTTGTCCAGAATCACCAGCTCGTCTAAACTTCCACCCCGCAAGAAACCCGACCTTCCAACGGCAACGCGACATGCACAGTCCATCCCAGACCCCGGCTCGAACGCCTCGCCACTTGGCCGTGATCCTGGCCGTATCCGCGCTCGTTCTATTCACCAATCTGGGAGGCCCACGCCTGTGGGACCGGGACGAACCGCGAAACGCTGGGTGTGCACGGGAGATGATGCAGCGTGGCGATTGGGTGGTCCCGATGTTCAACGCCGAATTGCGGGCGCACAAGCCGGTCTTGCTGTACTGGCTGATCATGTCGGCCTACGGCGTGTTTGGAGTCAGCGAGTTCTCGGCGCGTTTCTGTTCGGCGGCACTGGCTATCGGCACGGCACTGGCCACCTACGGGATTGGCCGTCGTCTGTTCGATGAAAAAGTCGGACTCTGGGCGGCAGTGATCTTGACGACCACGCTGATGTTCGACGTGGCGGGGCGCGCGGCGACGCCTGATTCGGCGCTGATCTTCTGCTCGACTGCGGCCCTGCTGGCGTATGTGATTGGGGCGTTTCCGCGACGAGGGGAGAGAGAATGTGAGCCCCTAGCGGCAGATTCCGGCGGCGCCGCGCCGCGGAGCGACGCGTCGACGGTGGATTTTCCGCAGGCTTGGTGGGCGGCGTGCGCAATGTACGGCCTGATGGGCCTGGCGGTCCTGGCCAAAGGCCCCGTGGGAGCCGTCTTGCCGACCGCGGTCATCGGGATGTTTCTGCTGGTTGTCCGCTTGCCGCAGGCGGCCGACGCGCCGCATCGTCCGCGCTGGCAGCGTTGGCTGCGGGCGTTGTTCCGACCGTTCTCGCCTGGTCATTTCCTTCGCACGTGTTGGTCGCTGCGGCCGCTGACGGCCGTCGCGGTCATCCTGGGTGTCGCCGGGCCGTGGTATGCCTGGGTTGGCTGGCGGACGCAGGGTGAGTTCCTCCGCGTGTTCTTCGGCGAGCACAAT
>CAIYOB010000712.1 GCA_903927685.1 uncultured Planctomycetaceae bacterium | reverse complement strand
TACCCGAACAAAAACTGGAATTCAACCAGCCGTATCACTGACTCGTCAAGATCATGTTTTCAAGTGGCCACGCCAAGCCGTCCGACAGCGGCTCGACAGCCGCCCGACAGCTGCCGGGCGAAGCGGTCTGGACAGCACGCGGCGGTGCATCGACAATGAGTCGTACTCGAGGCCGTCTACGCCGGTGGGGCAAACCACGGTTCGAGTGTCCGCCGTTTCCTCGACGTGGAGTCTCGCCATGCAAACTGCCGGATGGATGCGTCTCTGTGGTTGGATGATCTTGGCCCAGGCCGCGGCTGGCGCTGTCTCAGGGGCAGAGTACCTCGCCGCACTGCCGCCACCGGTCGTCACGCCGCAACAGATCGAAGCCGATTGGCTGTTGCAGGACGTGGTGCGAAAACTGCCCGCGGCGGACACGAATACGGCGCGGCAGACGGCGGTGACCACAGCGGACGATGCCTCCGGGGCGGTGGACGGCGTCAAGGATGGGACCTACGGCTTTCACACCGCCAGCGACGCCGGGCCGTGGTGGCAGGTCGACCTGGGGCAAGTCCTGCCGCTGGGGCGGATTGTCGTCTTCAATCGCTGTGACGGCAACGTCGCGGACCGGACCGCCCGCATCGCGGTCCTGTTGAGCGACGACGGCAGCGGTTGGCAGCAGGCGTACCAGCACGACGGCACCGCGTTTTTCGGCCAGGCGGGCGGACCGCCACTCACGGTGGACCTGGGGGGCAAGCCGGCTCGCTTCGTGCGACTGCAACAGTCGGCGGGCCAGTACTTTCATCTGGACGAAGTCGAAGTCTATCGCCCGGACGGCAGCGAGAACATCGCCCTGCGGAGGCCGGCCGACCAGTCGAGCGTCAGCCCCTGGTCGAAACCGCACCTGCCGCCGGTCGCGGTGGCGGCAGCGCCGGCAGCCGAACCGGCATACCCGGTCGAGGAAGTCCTGCCCCGCGGCCTGGCGCTGGCGGCCGACCTGCAGCGACTGGGCGCCGACGTCGCAGACCAGGAACAGGCGCTGCGCGAGGTCGAGCAGCGGCTGAACGCCCTGGGTCAGGGCATCTCGGGCGACCAGCGGCGGGAGTTGTACTTGCAGGCCCGCTGGGCAGTGCGGCGAATGGCCTTGGCCAATCCCCTGCTGGACTTCGACGACCTGCTGTTCGTCAAGCGCGTGCCGGGCACGTTCACGCACATGTCGGACCAGTATTACGGCTGGTTCTCGCGGCCGGGCGGCGGCGTGTTCGTCCTGCAAGGCTTCAAGTCCGACCAGCCGCGACTGCGCTGCCTGACCGACTCGTTCCCGCCGGGCACCTTCCTGCGGCCGGACTTGTCGCACGACGGCGCGCGGGTGCTGTTCGCCTACTGCAAGCACTATCCGGGCCTGAAGGACGAGCCGAACAAACTGGACAAGAGCAACGTTCCGGAAGACGCGTTCTTCCACTTGTACGAAATGAACCTGGACGGCAGCGAGTTGCGGCGGCTGACGCACGGCAAGTACGACGATTTCGACGGCCGCTATCTGCCCTCGGGCGAGATCGTGTTCCTGTCGACCCGGCGCGGGCAGTACATCCAGTGCGGCGCCCAGTCGGGCCACGCCAGCCGCGACGGCGCCCTGCCCGATTGCTACGTCCGCTGCGGCGGCGGCCCCGAGCGGCCGGTCGCCGTGTACACGCTGCACGTGATGACGGCCGACGGCGAGAACATCCGGCAAATTTCGCCGTTCGAAATGTTCGAGTGGACGCCCAGCATCGACCAGGACGGCCGGATCCTGTACGCCCGCTGGGACTACGTCGATCGCTATAACATGCCGTACATGAGCCTGTGGTCCACGCTGCCGGACGGCAGCGGTGCGCAAGCCGTGTTCGGCAACTATACCGTCAACCCGCACTGTGTGTTCGAAGCCCGGCGGATCCCCGATTCGCGCAAGCTGATCTTCACGGCGTCGGGCCATCACGCGTTTACGGGCGGCAGCCTGGTCCTGCTGGACGCGCATCGGGCGGCGGACGGCGAAGCGGCCATGACGCGGCTGACGCCCGAGGTCTGCTTCCCCGAGTCGGAAGGCTGGCCGCAGACGTATTTTGCCGGCCCGTTTCCGTTGTCGGAGAACCACTACCTGACGGGTTGGAGTTCGCAAGAGTTGCCGCCCGGCACGCCGCGGCCCGCCTGGGGCATGCCCGGCCCGGCCAACGATCTGGGCCTGTACTTGTTCGACGCCTTCGGCAATTTGAACCTGCTGTACCGCGATCCGGAAATCGGCAGCGAGACACCCTTGCCGATCCGGCGGCGCGTCCCGGAGCGATTGGTCCACCAGCCCGCGGCGAACCAGGATGAGGCGGAGGGAGCCATGATCGTGGCGGACGTCTACCAGGGACTGGGCGGCGTCGCGCG
>CAIYOB010000711.1 GCA_903927685.1 uncultured Planctomycetaceae bacterium | reverse complement strand
TCCCCGGTCGCGCGTCGCCGAGGCAGCGAGTGACTCGGCCCCGGCAGCGGTCAGGGTGAACGGCACGGTTTCGTCGCCAGGGTTGTTGGCGAAGAGTTTCTGGACATAGTAACTCGGCGTGCCGTAGCTGCGGAGGTTGTCGACCCAAATGAGGTCGGGCTTCCATTGCCACGCGTCGACATGGGCGAACAGAGGCGCGTAGCTCGCCATGCACACCACGTCTCCGTTACGTTCCAGGCCCGTCATGCACGCGGCCTCGGCCAGCGCGCACTCGAGATTGTTGCGGTTGAGGACGCTCACGGTGCGGTCGCTCTGCGCGGCGTATTCGCCGAAGAAGACCTTCGGACCGGCACGATCGTAGCTGTCATAGCGGCTCACGGCCTGGAAAAACCAATCCGGACGGGCATAGCAATGTTCGTCCACGATGTCGGCCTGCAGCTCGCGGAGCTTCGGCCAGGCGAAATGGAAATGCTGGTCGTTGGGCCCCGGGCCGGCACTGGACACCAACTTGATCTCGGGGTGCCGTTGCTTCAGCACCGCATGGAATTTCGCGTAACGTTCCAGGTACGGCTGCTGCCAGTTCTCGTTGCCGATGCCGAGCATCTTGAGTTGGAAAGGCGCGGGATGCCCCATCGCCGCCCGCTTCGCGCCCCAGACCGTGCTGGGCGTGCCGTTGGCGAACTCGATCAGGTCGATCGCATCCTGGATGAACGGGTCGAGCTGGTCGAGCGGACACGCCTCGCCGGTATTGAACTGGCACGCCAGGCCGCAGCTCAAGATGGGCAGGGGCTCGGCGCCAAGATCCTCGCAGAGCTGGAAGTACTCGAAGAACCCCAGGCCGAAACTCTGGTAGTAGTCAGGCGACGGCCGGTGCAGGAATTCCACATTCCAGCGGTTCAACAGGACCTCGCGTTCCGCGACAGGTCCGATGGTCTTCTTCCATTGGTAGCGGTTTGCCAATGTGATGCCCTCGACAATGCAGCCGCCGGGGAACCGCACAAATCCCGGCTTCAGGTCAGCGAGCATCTGGACCATGTCGGCGCGGAGTCCGCCGGGTCGGTTCTTCCACGTGTTCACCGGGAACAGGGAGACCAGATCCACATCCATCGTACCCGCGCCGTCCAGCAAGACGTACAGCTTGGCCTTGGCATCCGTGGACTTGGGGTGCAGCACCGCCGTCCGCTGCTGCCAGTCGCCGCTGCCGTCCTCCAGCGTCACGGTGTCCAGGCAGACGCCGTCCGCGCTGTACAGTTCCACGCGCATCCGCGGGTTTCCGTCGACCCTGCGGACGAAGGCGGAGAAGCGGTAGCCCTCACCGGCCTTTACGCCCATCCCGCGGAAGCCCTCGTTGGCAATTCCGAAGGGGCTCGTGCCGCCGGGAGACGCGATGCGGAGGTAGTGCGGGTTTCGCGTTTGGAACGGCTGGTCGTCGCGAATGGCGAGCGTGCCGGGGGCGCCTTTGGGGCTGAGTTTGAACCAGCCCAGCAGTGGCTCGGGGAACTCGAAGCCGCGGTTCTTCACCAATTCGGCGTACAGGCCGCCATCCGCGCCAAAGTTGATATCCTCGAAGAACACGCCCCACATGCCCCGGTTGATCGGGACTCCGGGGCGGTCGAGTTCCACAGTCAAACTTGGATTGTCCGCCAGTGCGGACGTGGCGAGGCAGATGACGGCGAGGCAGGCAGGAAGCAGCTGAGTGACTCGGTTCATATCGATCGTCCCTTGGGAGTGGCCGGAGATGGCGCTGAGTATACGGCACAAGCAGGGACGATAACAGCGGATGGGCGATGGGTTTCAGGTGCCACCGTAGCCCGAAGCGCAAGCGAGAGGGAATCCGGCCCACGAGGAGCAAAGGGGATCGTCGACGCATGATGCTTGGAATGGGATGTCGCGGTTGGCCATCGTGGTGACCCCAACGAATGAAGGGGTCAACGAATGCGAGAATCAGTTGATGGCTCCCCGTCCGCTATTCGTTGACCCCTTCATTCGTTGGGATCCAACCGCCCGAAACCGAGAAATGTCGAAGCGGACTTCAGGCCGACAGTTTCCAGTTTGGTGCTAATCGGCACCTGGCTTCGATTCCGGCTGGACGACGATCCGGCCGAGGTACGAGCCGATGCGGCCTTGGGCATGGCCGTCGACCAGCACGCGGTACGTGGTGGCCGTCTCAGGCAGGCGGAACCGGAGGCTCGCGCGGCCTTCTGCATCCGTCACCAGCAGCGGCTCCCAACAGACCGTCTCCGCCGAAGCCGACCGCTGCTCGGCGGACAACTCTGCCAATTCCCGGGTCCCGTATTGACGGAAGAACAGCTGCGAGTCAGTCGGCGCGGCGACCGCCGCGTCTCGCGCAAGTGACTCGCGTTTGGCGGCGGGATCGGCCGCTTCGGCGAACTTGGCCGGGGCGGGTTCTGCTATCGGTGCCGCCGGCAGCGCCGTCGGCGGGGCCGCGATCGCCTCCGCCTGCTGTTTGAGCTCCGCGAGGCTCTGGCGTGCGTCGGCGGGCTTGGCCGCCGAGGCGCCGCCGCCGAAACGGGCTCCGGCTCCTCCCATTCCGCCGGCGCTACCGCCGGACTCGGCGAGGGTCTCGGGGACCACATGCAACGGTACGGCAGGGAGCCCGCCAGCCGCCGAGCCCGGCGGCGCATTGAGCCCCATTTGGCTCGGCGCCGCGGCCTTTGGCAGCGTCCCGGCAATGGCCTCGACGGACGCCTCCGGCACTGGTTTCTCGGCAGCTTCCATCCCGAACGCCGGGGCTGCTGCCGGCATGGGCGGCGCCGCCTGCGGAGCCGACGGAGCCTGGACAGCTTCTGGCGGCCGGTGGGACGGATTGGCAATCCGTCCTACGTGGCCCTGGTCAACCAACGGAGCTTGCGCAGACTCCAGCGACCTGCCCGGCGATTCGGTGGCGGTGTCGCTCGCTTTCGCCCGTACGGGTGCGGGGGCCGGAACGGCGGGCGCTGGCGGCGGCGTTGCGGGAGCCGGGGGCGGCACGGCGAGCGGAGCCCCTCGGAGGCGGCGAGCCGATTCGCTTTGCTCCTTGTCGCTCGAGGCTCGTGCGTCGACCGCTCCCCGCGCGGGGCTGGGATCGCGGGCCAATGGCCGGGACGCAGTGCCACTCGGCATCCGCGATTCGGGCACCGGCATATCCTGCGGTGAATCCTGGTCGGCCTGTTGGCCGAGATCCGGCAAGCTTCGACTCTGCGGCGCGACAGCTTGCGACTCGTCCGCTCGGTCGAGTTCACTCGCGTCCCAGCGGGCTTTGTCGAACTCGCTGTCCTTTCGCTTTTCGGCTCTCGCGGCCGGCGGTGGCGGTCCAAGACGATCGACCGCCGGCGACGCGAAATCCTCGGCGGCCGAGGGCTCCGCCGGCCGGGGACTCGCGCCCGCCATGCCGGCGCCCTTGCCGACGACGTTCTCGACTTGATACCAGCGATTGGTCGCCTGGCTGTCCGCCTTGCCCATTTCGGATCCGGCCGGGGACGGCACAGCCCCCATGCCGCCCGGCGCCGCGTACTGCTGGCCCTGTGCCACCTGCACCTCGCCCGCGGTACGAGTCGCCGGCGCTTGCGCGACTTCCCGCCCTGGCCGGCTTTCCGTCGCCAGCCAGGCGAAGCCCAGCAGCAGGCTGACCGCCGAAGCGCCCAGCGCAGGCATCCACACCGGTCTCGCGGGCAACCGCCGTATCACGGCCAACAGGCCCAACGCGACGGCCAAAACCAGGCTGCCGAGAATCACGCTCAAGGCGACTCGCCGAACCGTCTGGTCGTAAGCCGTCTGCAGAGCGGCCAAGCTGCTACGCACCGCCGTCGACGCGTCGGCTGCATTGTCAATCAACACGGCCGGCGAATCCGCGACAGCGAAGGTCCCGGCAGCGAGCGAGTCCTGATCAAAATAAGCGGACGGCCCCGCCTGCGTCGCGAGCGGCACCTGAGCCAATTGATTCGCGGGCACGCTGACAAACCGCCGCCAGCCCTGGGTACCCAGCAGCAAGTCGAGAGCCTGCTCGGCTTGGGGGCCCTCGGCCAGACACAGATTCGCATCCTCCAAGCCGCGGACATCCTCGATCTGTCCCGTCAGCCAGAAATGGGTGCTCAGCGAGGCACTGCGGTCCCGGGCCAAGCTCAACGCGGCCTCGTCCACGACGGACGCGCCCAGCACGGCCGGCAGCGGACGGCCCCGCTCGTTCTTCACCAAGAAGGCCCACTCCACCGACTCGCCGGGGCGGCGACGGCCGACGTCCTGACCGGACTGAATCTCCAGCTTTCGTGTCGGCCGGCGAAAGACCAGACGCTCGGCGACGGGCTGTGGGGGCTGCACTCCGTAGTCGTACGCGGTCAGGCGAACGACGCCTTCCGCCGTGTCGGCGACGGGAATCACGACCTCCATGCCAGCCGGATCGGCGTGCCGCGAGAACTCCGCGGGCGACACCAGTTCCTGGCCGACCACGACCCCGCGGCAAACGGCCGAGACTGCGACGGGGCGAATCGCATTGGACAGCAGTCGGATCTTGAGCGGCTGGCCGGCCGCAAACACGCCGGGCGCGGCGTTCAGGGTCAAGAACTGCCGCTGGCTGACCGGCGGTAACTCCGGACGGTCCACTGGGCCCGAGCCGGGGTCGAGTTCCAGCCGATAGGTCTGGGCGGGCTCGGGCTGGAATTCAAACACGCCGCGGCCGTCGTGGATCGTCTGCAGCGACACAAGCTGTCGGCCCTGATCGTCCACCACGCGGCCCTGGATATGGACCGGCTTGTCCAGCGCATCGTGGGCAAAGAAGTACACCCGATTGGCGACGCCAGGCACCAACTCGCCGGCCTCGGGCCGGAATTCGATGTCAACCCCACCCTGCCGGATCGGGATCGGCTCGCTGAGGCGGTTCTTGCCCTCGTTGCCGGCGGTCACACTCAGCACGGCGTCGTCCGCGGCAAGTTGGTCCGGCAAGCGGAAGCGGACGCGATGGGTGCCGCCCTCGTCCGTCGCCGCTTGGCCCGTGTAGAAGGTCACGCCTCCCGCTTCCGCCGCGATGGCCAGCGGCACCTGGCGGGCCGGGCCGCCATCGGCCTGCTCGACGCGCAGCTCCGCCTCGACCTCGTCGCCCGGATCGTAGCTGTCGCGGGCAAAGTCCAGCCGCTGGCGAAGTGAGGGTGCCAGGTACGGCCGCACCGCGAAGTCGCGGCGCGCTTCGGGGAACGCGTCCGTGGGACTGGACGCGACCAGCGTGTACGTGCCGCCCGGCTGGAACCGGGGCAGCTCGAATTCGGCCGCGGCCACGCCCTGTTGCGTGAGCACCTCCCGGCCCGCGCCGCCCAGCGGTTGCCCGCCGGAGTCCAGCACGCGGAATTCGACAGGCACTTCGCGAATCGCCTCCAGGCTTGCCCGATCCAAGGTCACGGAGCGGCCGCGGACTTGCTCGCCGGGTCGATAGACGGTCTTGTCGACGCTCAGGTACGTGGTCAGCTGGGGAGTTGCCAGCGGCAGGGTGCGGCGCACCATCACGGGCTGCAGAGCGGTCTGCGTCTGCAGTTCCAGCGAGACGTTTCGCGGCTGGCGCGCGGCCCTTGGGCCCGACGGCGTGGCCGCCAAGAAGTCAAACTGGGCGAAACCGCTGGCGTCCGATTGGATCTGGCCGCTGGTCAGCAACGTGCCATCGTCGTCGAGGACCCGATAATCAACCGCGGCGGCGCGGGGAGCCCCGGCGGCGGTCTGGGTCCGCACGGCAAAGTAATTCGCCTGGGCGGGCTGTACCGCAGTCGGCCCGAACACGACCGTCCGAACCGGCTGGTCGGCCCAGGCCGCTCCGGACGCCGCGTCGGCCACGGAACGTTCGAGTGAGCGCGTGCGCACGTCGGCGAAGCCCAGATAGCAGACCAACAGCGAAGCGGCCAGCCCCACCGCCCAATTGGCCCAACGGCGTGGGGACGCCTGGACTGGCGCAGCAGGCTGGACCAGCGGGATCGACGGCAATTCGAGCCTGGCAGCCTGAGCCACGATCGCGGCCTTGCGGCGGACGTCGTCGTGCAAGCGGGCCACGTCCGGCTCGGCGGCGATCCGTCCGCGCAGCGCCTCCGCCTCGTCTTCCGGCAGCAGCTCGTAGACGAACTCCCACAGCTGTTGTTCCAGTTTCACTCGACCGTCCATCACCCGTGATCCTCATGCGCCAGCGTCGTCCGCAGCTTGGTCAAGGCC
>CAIYOB010000710.1 GCA_903927685.1 uncultured Planctomycetaceae bacterium | reverse complement strand
TCAGGGGGCACCTGGGCCACTTTGCCCAATGCTTCGGAGGCCAGTTGGGGCAACAGGGGATTATGCGCCACGACACCGCCGGTCATCACCAAGGCCCCGTCGATCGCGCCCATTTCTTCGATCCGTTTGATGACGGCCCGAAACGCGCCTTTGACGATGTCCTCGACCCGCTCGCCGGCGCGAATCTTGGCCAGGATCTCGGTCGCCGTGAACACGGTGCAGAAGCTGCCCAAGGTCACTTCCTTGGTGGATTGCTCGGCCAAGCGGTTCAACTCGCTGACCGGCAGATCCAGCCGCAGGGCGATCTCTTCCAGGAACGCCCCCGTCCCGGCAGCACACTTGCGGTTCATCTTGAACTCGACGCGCCGCCCCTGGGCGTCCAGCCGGATCAATTTGCAGTCTTGCGCTCCGATGTCGATCACGGTCAGCGGCTGGCGGAAATGAAAGAAAGCGCCTTTGCCGTGGCACGCGATTTCGGTGGCGACATCGTCCGCCCAGCGGACGTTGTTGCGGCCGTAGCCGGTCGACAGCGCCCGGCGGATCTGGCCGCGCGGCACGCCGTATTTGCCCAGCGCGTCGTCCAGGCAGTGGTCGGCGGACTGGCCATAATCCACGCCCGAGCGGCGGACGGCCCGGGCGACCGGATGCTGGTGCTCGTCAATCACCACCAACTTGACCGACGACGCCCCGATATCCACTCCGCAGTAGTAAGGCATAGGTCAGACCTGCATCAGCTGTTCGGCAAACGCCTCGATGTTCGTCCGGGCTTGCTCTTCCGAGTACAGCCGCAGGTCGTTCAGGTCGCCGTTGATGGTCAGGAACGGTTTGCCCAGTTTCTCCCGCAGCCGCAACGGCAACTCGTAGCGGCTGTTCGAGTTGTTCGGGCAGGTCTTGGCGTCGTGATACAGGATGCCGTCCACCTTGTACTCGTTGGCCATCCGCTCGATGTACGCCTCCTTGTAGTCGTCGCTGCGGCAAATGAAGATGCTCGAGTACGCCCGCGCCATGCCGCGGAAGGGATCGGCCGGGTTCAGGTCCTCGAAGATCCAGCTGTTGCAATAGGTCGACGCCACGACGCAGATCCGCAGCTGCAGGAACTGCGACGACATGTCCCGCAGCTTGCCCCAGATCGGCATGCCTTCCCAGTAGATCCGCAGCCGCTCACCTTCCACGGCCCCCATGCCCTGTGCGATCCGTTGGTTCAATTCGTCCACCAGGACCCGATAGTAGTCCACGGCGTCCTGCGACCCGCGCAGCACCACCGCCGGGCCCATCTGGATCGTGCCGTCGAAAAACGTGATCGGCGAAGGGACGTGGGTCGCCGACTTCAGCACCTGCTTCCACAACAGCGTGCACTGCTTGGACAAGTCGACGACTTCCCGCAACCGGTCGATATCGAACTTGACGCCGGCAACCTGCTCCAGCGGTTGGACCAGGGCTTGCGTCTCTTTCGCCACGTAGTCCACCAGCGAGTCGTCCAAGTCGCTGGTGCCGCGCGGCGTGTGAATTCCGATGCAGGGCACGTTCCATTGGCGAGCGTACCACTGGAACCAGTCTTTGACGTCGCGGCACTGGTTCGTATTGAACACCAGCACGTCGGCCTTGGGCACGCCGGCCAGGCCCATCTTCTGCAGCGGCGTCTCGTTCTTCAGGTACGAGCCGATGTCGCTAGTCAAGTACGAGCAGATATCGGGCGAGAAGCCGTGGGCGTTGGCCAGTGGAATCAGGTCCGTGGCCATCTTGGTCGCACCCAGCATGGCGCCGTGATTCTCGGGAAAGTAGACGTTGAAGCCCATTGATCGCAACAGCTCGGCCGGGCCGACGCTCGTGCACCAAGCCGTCTTCTTGCCCTCCGCCGGACCTTGCCCCAATTCGGCGAAATACTTGCCCATCACGGCTTTCATCTGTTTGTTCGCCGCGAAATCTTTGCGTTCGGCTGTCGCTGCCATCAAGAGACTCCTTGCTTTTCCCCTAAGTCTTGCCGTAGAAGGTCACACGGCAGGAACCGCTCGCCGCACTCGGCGGCCAGCCGCTCCAACCGCATCCGTATTCTGTCCACTCCGACGTCGCGGGCGTACTTGACAACTCCGCCGCGAAAATCGGGAAACCCCGTGCCCAGCACCATGGCGACGTCCAGGTCGGATTCGCTGCGTGCGACGCCCTCTTCCAGGACGCGAAACGCCTCGGCGACCATCCGCAGCACCAGCCGCTCGGTCAGTTCGGCCCGGCCGATCTCGCGCGGCACCCGGCCGGCTTCGGCATGCACCTCGGCCACGACGTCCGCCAATTCGCCGCTGGCCAGCGGCGTGTGGCTGCCGGCTTCGTAGCGGTATACGCCGGCGCCCGTCTTCTGTCCCAATTGACCGCGCTGCACCAAGCGGACCGCGATCGGTGACAGCGGGCCATGGTAGCGCAACGCGCGCTGCAACACGCGTTGCGCATGCACCAGGATATCGAGCCCGGCCATATCAATCAAGGCAAGCGGACCCATCGGAAAGCCGAACTCGACCGCCGCCGCATCGATCTCCGCCGGCGTCGCACCTTCCTCCAACAGGGAAAACGCCTCCTGCAGATAGGGCACAAACACGCGGTTGACCAGGAACCCCTCGCGGTTCTTGACTAACACCGGCGTCTTGTGCATGGCTCGGCACAGCCGGACCGCCGTCGCCAGCAGCTGGGGCGGCGTGGTCTCGCGGCGAATCACCTCGACCAGCGGCATCCGCTGGGCCGGGTTGAAAAAGTGCAAGCCAATCAGCCGGTCCGGGTGGCTCAGGCCGGCAGCCAAATCGTCCAGGGAGATGGTCGAAGTATTGGAGGCCAAAATCGTCTCGGGCGCACAGGCCGCTTCCAGCCGCTGCAGCACCGCCCGCTTGACGCTCAGATCCTCGAAGACCGACTCGACCACCAACCCCGCCTGCGCGGCGTCCTGCCAGTGGCTGGAAGCGGACAGCAGGGCCAGCATCCGGTCGGCCCGCTCGCGGGGCAACCGGCCTTCGGCAGCGCGTTTCTCGACCGCACTGCGGATCCGCTGCAACCCCTTCTGCACCGTCGCTTCATCCTGGTCCAGCAGCGTGACCCGCACACCCGCCGCCAACAACGCCTGGGCGATCCCGGACCCCATGGTTCCCACGCCCGCTACGGCCGCCGAGTCGATCGCGGCGCCGGCCGCGTCTCCCAACTCCGGCAGCTTACTGGTCTGCCGCGTGGCAAAGAACAGCCGGATCTTGTTCCGGGCCCCTAGCGACTCCATGCACTCGGCAAAAGCTGTCTGCTCGCGGCGCAGCCCGGCGGAGAACGAGTCCTCCAGGCCGGTCCGGACACAGTCCAGGATCTTCCCGGGCGCGACAATCTCTGGCCGGACGTGGGCGGCCAGCTTCGCCGCAACGTCATACGCCGCCTGCCGGGCCACCGGATCGGCGACCTTGTCCGTCCGCTCGCCTGTCTTGCGGAGTGCCGCGGACTTCAGCATCCGGCCCGCGGACTCCAGTTCCTGTCCGCCGGGCACCACCGCGTCGACCAGTCCCGACTGCAGCGAGTGGGCGGCATCCACGACGGCGCCGGTCAGCAGCATCCGCAGCGCGGGCTCCGGGCCGACCACCCTCGGCAGCCGCTGCGTCCCGCCCGCGGCCGGATTGATGCCCAACGTTACCTCGGGCATCCCCAGCCGAGTCCCGGCGGCCGCGACGCGGTAGTGGCAGGCCAACGCCAATTCCAGGGCTCCGCCGACGACGTTGCCGACCATGGCGGCCGCCACGGGCTTGGCGGAATCCTCGATCTCCTGAAAGGCATCCTGGAAGACCTGTGCCAACCGGAGCGCGTCGTCGCGTGACGTCAGCTGTTCAAACAGGTGCACGTCCGCGCCGGCACTGAACTGATCGGGTCCGCCCGCGATCACGATTCCCGCCACGGCCGGGTCGGCATTGGCCTGCCGGACCGCGGCGCGCAACTGAGCGAGCAGCCGGAAGGTCAGCGTGTTCAGGGGCGGCGAGTTCAGCCGCAACACGCAGACGCCGCCGGCGACCTGGTATGCCAACAGGGGATGCTCTGAATTCATGGCGACTGGAACGGCTCCACCTCATAAGCGACCTCGAAATACACCGTGTCATCCGGTTCCCGGTCAAAGCGGACGTCCACGATGAGGTTCCGGAGGTTCGGATAGTACTTCTGCTTCCTCTCAATCACGAGATCCAGGACCCACTGTACGGCGTGCCGGGCTTCCGGGTCAGCGCCAAAGAACTGCTGGAACAGGTCGGCGGCGTGCTCTTCCCGGTCTTCCGGCGGGAAAAGCGACAAGTTCCAGCCGACGATGGTCATCATGATGACCCGCTCGACGTCCTCGGGCGTGTCGCCAAAGTCGTCGATCAGCGGCTCGGCCAGATGCTCGATGACCTCGGACATTTTCAGGCGCCCCGACGGTCGGACGGCGGACTCGCGGATCGCCGTCTGCCGTTCCAGCCGCTTCTGCCGCGCCCGCTGTTTCAGCTGCATTTCCTTCTGCCGACTCGCTTTCGATCTGCTCATCGCTATCCTCCGGTGAAATCAGCACTCCAATGGCTGTTTTATACAACGCCCGGAAAACGGCGGCAAGGCGAGGCCCCACCCGGCCGACACCGGCAGAACGCCGGCACCGACAGGCCTTCGGCACCCCACCCGGCCGCTCGTGCGTCCGACCTCCCCGCTGCGCTGGGAGGTGAAATGACCTTGCCCTCGCGACCGGTCTGGGTGCGGTGAAAATGCCCTTAACCTACCCTCCGGGGAGGCCGGACGAACGAACGGCCCGGTGGGGCATATCGCGCCGCGGAATGCCGCGCGGGGTCCGGGCGGTGAATGAACCTGAACGAAGTCTCGCCAGAGTTGTCCCGGCGACCCTGGAGCGAGGCTCGAGGCCAGCCACCAATCGGGCTGGACAAGCCTGGTCGCGCATTGCCTGGAACATACGGTTGGGGATAGGATATCGCCATCGCAGGACGAACGGAAACGGAGTCGACGGGCGACGACCGTGGCCAGTGTCCCGCAGTCCGATTCCTTTCAACTTGCCCCTGGACCTCCATGACGCTCTCCCTGAATAAGCCCAAGCTCGACAATCTCGCCAGCGACATTTGGAAATCCGCCATACGGCTGCGCGGCAAGTTCAAGTCCTACGAGTACCAGAACGTCGTGCTGCCCATCACCCTCCACGGCCAGGAGCTAATGCCGTCGAACTACGCCGTCTGTCAAGCCGACCTGCTGATCAAGAACGACCGACAGGTTACCGTCTATCTCGGCAACTCGCTGATCTCGCACGAACCGCACAGCAAGGAACCGGGCGACCAGTGGCCGGAGAACAAGTGGAAGTTCCACCGGATGCTGAGCAACCCGCCCTTCGGCGTCACCTGGGGCGGCAAGGACGGCTACGAGAAGGAAGCTCGCAAGCTGGAGAAGTCCCGCTACCGGGCCGGGATGCCGCGGGTGAATGACGGCGCGCGTGCTGGAGCAGTCCGACATCACGGACACGGCGCACTACATCGCCGAAGACCAGCTGTGGGCGTTCCTGAAAGCCACGCAGTCGGAAACGCTCCAGAAGCTGGAGGACAATTACGTCACGGACGCGCGGGAGGAAGTCTTCAAGGCGCTGCGGAAGGGACTGAATCAGACGCCGCTGTGGGTGCTGTTCCGACAGAACGTCCAGGTGCGTGAGTTGGAGTTCCGGCTGTTCTATGGGGCAACTCAAAGCGGCCGGCGCGATTGTCGGAATTGACCTGCTGGACCATATCGTCTTTAATCGGGCCGGCTACGACAGCTTTTT
>CAIYOB010000709.1 GCA_903927685.1 uncultured Planctomycetaceae bacterium | reverse complement strand
GGATGGAGCGGCCCTCCGTGGCAGCCCCCAGATGGCGGCATTGATGGAGACTCTGCACGAACTTGCCGAGGCGCCCAACGCCCCCCACCTGCTGACGGCATCGGCCTAAGGATGCAACCATGCACGTCCAACCCTACCTGTTCTTTGACGGTCGCTGCGACGAGGCGCTCGAGTTCTACCGAACTGCGCTCGGCGCCGAGGTGACGTTCCTGATGCGATTCTAGGAGAATCCCGACCCCGCCGGGTGTCCGCCGGGCGCCGAGGACAAGGTGATGCACGCCGTGCTGCAGATCGGGGGCACGACGATTTTCGCTTCGGACGGTCGCTGCCAAGGACATCCCAACTTTGCCGGTTTCTCGCTGTCGCTGACGGTCGCGGAGGACCAGCAGGCGCAGCGGTTGTTTGCGGCCCTGTCCGAGGGCGGGCAGGTTCACCTGCCGCTGACCAAGACCTTCTTCTCGTCATGCTTTGGCATGCTCGCCGACCGCTTCGGCGTCGGCTGGATGATCATGGTTCTGGCATAAGGGCCCGTCCGCTCGGTCTGTCCCTGGCGCGCCGCATGCGGTATCATGGCCCCATGCTAAACCTGCAATCCACCACTTCCGAACGTTGGCTCCGCCAGGTGGACGAGCACCTGGATCAGATGCTGATCGATCACGCGCACTGCGAGAAGAAGGCGGCCGGCACGGCGATGAACTTGATCTTCGCGTACGTCGAGGACCAAGAACTGTGCCAGGCCATGTCCGTGATCGTGAACGAAGAGCTGGCCCATTTCCATCTGGTGATCGACTTGCTGAATCGCCGCGGGATTCGCTTCCGGCGGCAAACCCCCAGCCAGTACGGACGGCGGCTGAACGACTTGGTCCGCAAGCAGGAGCCGCAGCGGGCCGTGGATCGGATGCTGGTCGCCGCGTTGATCGAAGCCCGTTCCTGCGAGCGGTTCGTCCTGCTCCGCAGCCACATCCAGGACCGGGAACTGGCCGAGTTCTTCGGCAGCCTGTTCGAGTCCGAGGCCCGCCACCACGCCACCTACGTGCGGATGGCCAAGCACTTTGCCGACGACGACGCGGTCCACGCCCGCTTGAAGGAACTGGCCGCCGAAGAAGCTCGCATCATCGCCGAAGGCGAAGAACTGCCGCGAATGCACAGCTGACGCTCGTTGACGAAGCACTTGGCTCTTTTCTTCAGCCTGGACTTGCGTAGTTGCGAACTTTCGCTATTATTTAATCATAAATCGACCCGATAAGAGGCAGTGGCCATGAAAACGCAGCTCGACAAACGCGAATGCTGTCTGCTGGCTGAGTTCTTTACGCTGTTCGGCAATTCGACTCGGCTGCAGATCTTCTGCGCGCTGCAAGCGGGCCGGAAGACGGTGTCGGAGTTGGCCGAGCATGCGGGCGTCAGCTTGCAGAACGCCTCGCAGCATCTGCGGCTGATGCGGGAAAAAGGGGCGTTGGCGACGGAAAAGGAAGGCCAGCACGTGTACTACAAGGTCGTCGATGCACGGTTCGTTCAGGGGGCGACGTTGATCCGGGATGCGCTGGTCGACGCGACACGGCGGCATGCCAGTGAAGTGTTGGGAAAGGTGGTTTGATGCGGGAATTCCGAGGACTCGCAGTATTCGTTCTGCTGCTGGCCCTGGCGGCCAGCGGCGTGGTGGCCGCCGTGTGGCGGGATACCGCCGCCCGGGAATCGCCGCGGGACCGTCTGCCGCCGCCAGTCGTGCACGTGGATCATGCGGCCTTTTTTCCCGATCCGCTGACCTCCGGCCCCGAGGTGACGCGAGCCTGTCTGCGCTGCCATCCCAAGGCGGCGCAGGATCTGATGAAGACCTCGCACTGGACCTGGGCCGGCCAGAAGGTCAAGCTGCCGGGGCGGGACGAAGTCCTGCAGGTCGGCAAGCGGAACTTGATCAACAACTTCTGTATCGCCGCCGGGCCGAACATCAAGTCGTGTTCATCTTGCCACGCCGGTTACGGCTGGGAAGACGACAGCTTCGATTTCACCCGCGAGGACCACGTCGACTGCCTGGTCTGCCACGACCAGTCGGGCAGCTACCAGAAAGGCGACGCGGGGAATCCGAAACCGGACGTCGACCTGGTGGCGGTCGCCCGCAGCGTCGGGCGACCGACGCGGAATAACTGTGGCCAATGTCACTTCAAGGGCGGCGGCGGGGATGCGGTCAAGCACGGGGACATGGACGGCTCGCTGTACTTTCCCAGCGGCCGGATCGACGTGCACATGGGCCAGCACAACCTGCAATGCGTGGATTGCCACCGCACGACGGAGCATCGGATTCCCGGCTGCGCGATGTCCGTCTGCCTCGGCGGCCCGCAGCGGGTCAGTTGCACCGATTGTCACAGCGTCCGTCCCCACAATCACGAGCGGTTGGACGCCCATACCCAGACCGTCGCTTGTCAGACGTGCCACATCCCGCGGATGGCGATCGACGCGCCGACAAAGATGGTCTGGGATTGGTCGCAGGCGGGCCAGGAAGGACGGGCGGATGATCCGCACGTGTATTTGAAAGCCAAGGGCAGCTTCCAGTACGCCCAGGACCTGCGGCCGGAGTATTACTGGTACGATGGCCGCGCCTACCGCTATTTGACGGGCGACAAAATCGATCCGTCGCGCGTGGTGCAGATCAACCGGCCGCTGGGCGGGCCCGGCGATCCGGAGGCCCGGATCTGGCCGTTCAAGGTGCATCGCGGCAAGCAGATCTATGACACGAAGCTGCTGCACTTGCTGACGCCGCAGACGGCCGGTCCGGGCGGGTTTTGGACCGAGTTCGATTGGGACCAGGCGTGCCGATTGGGTTCCCAGGCGAGCGGCTTGCCGTACAGCGGCGAGTACGGCTTCGTCGAGACGGAAATGTACTGGCCCCTGTCGCACATGGTGCAAACGAAGCACCAGGCGCTGCAGTGCAACGACTGTCATGGCGAGCAGGGGGTGTTGAACTGGCAGGCACTGGGATACGAGGGCGATCCGGCTTTTCGCGGTGATCGCTGGCGTCTGGAACTGGTGCGTGGGACGAAGGGAGAAAGCCGATGACACACCGCCTGGCAAGATTCCTCGCCCCGGGACTGATTCTGGCCGCGCTGCCCTTGCTGGCCGCGGAGTCGCCACCGACGCTGCATCCCGCCGTCCTGCTGGTTGACGTAGATGGTACCCCGGTCGTCCAATCCGGGCGGCCGGTGTCGCCGATGCACAGCTGTGGCAAGTGCCACGACACGCGGTACATCGCGGCTCACAATTATCATGTATCACTCGGCAGCGACGAAGTCACGGCCGTTGGCGCTGTGGCCCAGCGGCGGGCTTGGGACTACGGCCCCGGCGGTTTCGGCCGCTGGAATCCGCTAACCTACCGCTACCGGACGCCGCCCGGCGACCAGAGACTGGATCTGGGCGTGGCCGAGTGGGTCCAGCGGCAGGGCTGGCGGCACGTCGGCGGCGGGCCGGCGGTGTACGGGCACCGAGGCCGCGAGGCGCCGGTCGGGGAGGGTTCGGCTGCACAAGCCGAGACGGGGGTCGATCCGGACCGGCAAGTGCTCGATGCGACCACCGGCCAACCGCGGGCCTGGGATTGGCAGCAATCGGGGGTGGCCGAACTGAACTGCTTCCTGTGTCACAGCCAGTCGCCTGACAATGCGGCCCGGATTCAAGCGTTGGCCGAAGGCCGCTTCCAGTGGGCCGCGACGGCCACGCTTGCGGCCTCCGGAGTCGTCCGCAAGACGGCCGCCGGTTGGGAATACGTCGCGGAGGCATTCGACGGCGACGGGAACGTAACGGCACAGCGGTTGGGCATCCGTCCTCCCACCAGCCAGCACTGCGGCCAGTGCCACGGCTTGACGCAGCACGGGACGGAGCCCGTGCGGCTGGACCTGACGCTCCGCCAGTGGTCCACGGCGACCAAGGGACAAGTCTTTTCGGGCCAGCGGATGTTCGAGTCGGCGGTGAACTTGGAAGACAAGTCGCATTGGACGCGTCCCTGGGATGTGCATGCCGAGGCGATGCTCGAATGTTCCAGTTGCCACTTTCCGCTGAACAACCCGAGCTACTTCGAGTCCAGTCCGCGAAATCGCCCGGCGCACCTGCGGTATGAACCGCGGCGGCTGTCGCTGGACGAATACCTGCGGCGGCCGAGCCATCAGTTTGCCAAGGGGCAGACGGCCCAAGGCACCGTGGCCGGACATCTGGCCGGCACGATGCGCCGCTGTGAAGACTGCCATCGGGTGGAGCAGACGCACGACTGGCTGCCGTACCCCGCGGTGCACTTGGCCCGGCTGAGTTGCGAAGCGTGCCACGTGCCGCACGCCGCGGCCCCGGCGATCCGCCAGGTGGACTGGACGCTGGTCGACGTGACGGGCCAACCTCAGTTGGCGTGGCGCGGGATTCGCGGCGCCGTTTCCGATCCGGCGGCGGTCGTCACCGGCTTTGCCCCGGTGCTGCTGCCGCGCAGCGACCTGAACGGCGGCACTCGCCTGGTCCCGCACAATCTGATTTCCGCCTGGTACTGGGTCGAAGGCGGCGCGACGCCGCGGCCCGTGCGCCAGTTCGATCTGCAGCGGGCGTTTATCGTGGACGGGGCCTATCATCCGGAACTGGTCGCGGCGTTGGATGCCAATCGCGACGGTCGCCTGGTCCGCGAAGAACTGGTGCTGGATACGCCGGAAAAGACCCGCGTCGCCAGGCAGCGCCTCGAGGCGGTCGGGGTCAAGGAGCCGCGGATCGCGGGCGAGATCCAGCCGCTGGCCACGCAGCATGGAGTCGGGCCGGCTAAGTGGGCTACGCGGGATTGCCAGACCTGCCATCAGGCCGATTCGCGGTTGGGTGAACCGCTGCTGCTGGCTTCACGAATTCCCGGCGACGTGCTGCCGGAACTGGTCGGCGACAGCGGCGTGGAATTGCGCGGCGTGGTGGCCCGCGACGGCCAGACGCTTGTGTATCGACCGTCCACCGCCGAGGCCGGGCTGTACGTGCTCGGGCACGACCGCTGGGCCGCGATCGATTGGCTGGGCAGCCTGCTGGTGCTGAGCGTGGTGCTGGGGACCGGCAGCCATGCCGGCCTGCGGTGGTGGTCCTATCGGAAACGCACGGGCAGGAGCGGGCGAAGGGAGGAGGCAGACGATGCGTGAGCAGGTATATTCGCCTTACGAGCGGATTTGGCACTGGCTACAGGCGGTGGCGATGCTGCTGCTGATCGCCACGGGTGCGGCGATCCATGCCCCGGACGTGTTCGGCGTGTTGCCCTTTGCGTGGGCCGTGCGGATCCACAATTCGCTCGGCTTCCTGCTGGTGGGCAACGCGTTCCTGGGTGCGTTCTACTACATCTCGACAGGCACGATCCGGCAGTACCTGCCCGAACCGCGCGACTTCGTTTCGCTCGCGTTCCGGCAGACGCTGTACTATCTGAGCGGCATCTTCCGCGGGGAGCCGCACCCGCTGGAGAAGACGGCCGCGAGGCGGCTGAATCCGCTGCAGCAGGTGACTTACCTGATCACCTTGAACGTGTTGCTGCCGCTGCAGATCGTCACCGGCGTCTTGATGTGGGGCGGGCAGAATTGGCCCCACGCGGTCCAGTACGTGGGCGGACTGCCCACGCTGGGGCTGGTTCACACCCTGGGCGCGTGGACCTTTGGAAGCTTCATCCTGATGCATGTCTACTTGACCACCACGGGCCGCACGCCGCTGGCCCATCTCAAGGCGATGATCACGGGCTACGAAGACCAGCCGCACACGGCGGCGGAGGGCCAGCCCGAACCGACCACGGAACTGGAGGGCTTGCGGCCATGAGTACCGAGAACAGCGTCAGCCCCTTGTGGAATCCCTATGCAGGCGGTGTCGCCCTGGGCATCGTCCTGTTCCTGTCGTATTTCCTGTCCGGCTCGGGCTTGGGCGGCTCGGGCGGCGTGGCGCGGGTCACGACGTTGGCGGTCGACGCGGTCGCGCCGCTTGCCGTCGACCGCAATCCGTACCTGGCCAAGATGGCCGGCGGAACCGCCAACCCACTGGACCACCGCATGGTCTGGATGCTGGCCGCCGTGATCGCGGGCGGCTTCGTCTCCGGCTGGCTGGCCGGACGCGTCCGGGTTGAGACGATCAAGGGCCCGGCCATCAGCACGCGGTTGCGGTGGGCCTTGGCGTTCGTCGGCGGCGGGTTCATGGGGTACGGAGCCGGCATTGCCCGTGGCTGTACGTCCGGCCAAGCGCTGTCCGGCGGGGCTGTGCTGTCGGTCGGCAGTTGGGCCTTCATGATGATGGTCTTTGCCGGCGCCTACCTGCTGGCCTATCCCTTGCGGCGATTGTGGAACTGACGTGGGAGAACAAGTCATGGCACCCCTGCATTTCACCGGCCTGCCCTTCATCCTGGTCACGCTGGCCGTCGGCTTCTGCTTCGGCTTTGTGCTCGAACGATCCGGCTTCGGCAACGCCCGCAACCTGGCGGCCCAGTTCTACCTGTACGACATGCGCGTGCTGAAGGTGATGTTCACCGCGATCGTCACGGCGATGCTGCTGGTCTTCGCGTCCGCGGCCTTGGGGCTGCTCGACTTTGCCGCCCTGGAAGTCCCCGCGACGTACCTGGGGCCGGCGATAGTCGGCGGGCTGTTGCTGGGCGTCGGCTTTATCATCGGCGGCTACTGTCCCGGAACTTCGCTGGTGTCCATGTCCACGCTCAAGATCGACGGCGTGATCTTTGTGCTGGGCGTCGCGGCCGGCCTGCTCCTGTTCGGCCAGACGGTGCCGAGCTTTGCCCACTTTTGGAACTTCAGCGGCGCACTGGGCCGGCTGACGCTGAACGAACTCGTCGGCCTGGACGCCGGCTGGGTGGTGCTGGGCGTCGTCGTGATGGCCGTCGGCGCGTTCTGGGGCGTCGAGCAGGTCGAGGCGTACTTCTGCCGCGGAACCCCACCGCCGCCGAAGCCGCCGCGCACGATCCGGTTGCGGCGGCTGGCCGTCGGCGGCGGGGTCGCGATCGCGCTGCTGACGCTGGCCATCGGCCAGCCGACGCTCGAGCGCAAGATCGCCTGGCAGGCCCCGGACCTGGAGGCCCGGTTGCAGGGCCGGCAGGTCCACCTGGATCCGGCGGAAGTCCTGAGCATGATGCACAACAACCAACTCGACTTGACCCTGGTCGATGTCCGGCCCGAGCCGGATTACAATCTGTTCCACCTGGTGGACGCGCAACGGTTGGCGGTGGACCAGTTGGACGCAAGCTGGGCGAGCCGGCTGTCTGCGGACGCCGTCGTCGTGGTGATGTCGAACGACGAACAGGCGGCCGAGCAGGCCTGGCAGCGGCTGGCCGTCCAACGCGTCAACGCCTATGTGCTGGCCGGCGGCGTCAATCGCTGGCTGGACCTGTATCGGGACCACACGGCCAACGTGCCCGGCCCGGACCATCCGGCCGGCGGCGACGACCGGCTGCGGCACCGCTTTGACAGCGCTCTGGGGTACCGCGTGGCGGACGCCCGGCCGGATGTCAAGCACGCGCCGGCCCGCGAGTTTCAACCCAAGCTGAAACTCCGCAAAGCCGTCCGTGCCGCGGGCGGCGGTTGCGGGTAGTGCGTCGTCGCTGCCAGAATTGGGGTTGTGTGCCCGAGGGCGAGCCACGAGGTACGAGTGGCGAGTCCCCGGTTCCGTCGCAGATTCAGAGTTCGACAGCGTATGAAGCCCATCCTGGTTGTGAAACTCGGTTCGACCACCCCGGCCCTGGCGCACAGGCAAGGCGACTTTGAGGATTGGATCACGGCCGGGCTGGGCGTGCCGCCAGCTCAGGTCGCGGTGGCCGATCCGCGGCAGTCGCCACTACCCGACCCGCGGCAGTTCGCCGGCGTGGTCCTGACGGGCTCGCACTCGATGGTCACCGATCACGAAGCCTGGAGCGAGCGGACGGCCCAGTGGATTCCCGCGGTGGTCGAGGCGAACACGCCGCTGCTGGGCATTTGTTACGGCCACCAGCTGATTGCCTACGCCTTGGGCGGCGAAGTCGGCCCGAACCCCAGCGGCCGCGAGTCGGGGACCGTCGAGATCACGCTGCGCGACGAGGCGCGCACCGATCCCCTGTTCGCTGAACTGCCGACTGTGTTTGCTGCCCACGTCAGCCACGCCCAGTCCGTGTTGCGGCTTCCTCCCGGGGCCATCTGGCTGGCAGCCAGCCGCCGCGAACCGCATCACGCCTTTGCCCTCGGTCCCCGCACGTGGGGCGTCCAGTTCCATCCGGAGTTCAATGAACTCGCGGCCAGGACGTACGTCGACGCGTGCTCCGGCGAGTTGCGCGGCCAAGGCGACGAGCCTGGCCAGTTGCAGGCGTCGATCGCCGCGACGCCGCACGCCGCCGCGGTGCTGCGCCGGTTTGGGGAACTCGCCCGGTAGGCCCTCAGAGCGATTTCAGGTAGGCGATCAGGTCCTCGCGTTGCCGCGCGGTCAGTTCGCCCGATCCGGTGACCCGGTCGGGGTTATGGGGGCCGGTCAGCAGTTCGTCCAAAGACGTGCAGCGCCCGTCGTGCAGCAGCAGCACTTTCCCAGACACGCCGCGCAGCGACGGCGTGTTGTATCCGGGATAGCGGTCGCTCTTGCCGCCTGTGCCCACGTCATGGATCCGGCCGTCCGTGAATTGCGGGCCGGCGTGACAGGAGGCGCAGCCAGCCGTTTCGCCTGCAAAGATCTCCTGCCCTCGCCGGGCAGCGGCCGACAGCGCGCCGTCCGCTTGGCGGTGCGGGTTGGGCGGCGGCTGCAGTTGCCGGAAGAACTCGAGCAGCGCGGCCGAATCGTCCCCAGTCGGCGGCGGGCCCAGCATCGTGTCCGTCAGCGACTTGTTCATCGCGGCCGTCAGATCCTGCTGCCAGCCGTGCCACGTCCACGGTCCCGTTTCGGCCAGCCGGTACAGCGGCAGGACGGTCTTGAAGGTCTGCTCGCTGCCGTCGTTCAGCGTGTCCATCGCTACGTTGTTCGTGCCGCCTTCGTAATGGCAGCTGTGGCAACTGTACCACTGATCCAAGCTCCGCCGGCCGTCATAGAAAATCGCTTCGCCACGGCGAGCCAGCGAGGGCTCGGCAGGCCCGCCCAGCCGCATCGTCCGGGCCACCTGCCGCTGGCTCAAATCCACGACTTGCACACCGTTGTCCAGGTAGTTGGCGACGTAGACCCAACGGTTGTCTCGGCTCACGCGCAGCCCCAGCGGCCGCCCGCCCAGCGGCACTCGAAAGAAACGCTCCCGGTCCGCCAACAAAGACGGTTCGATGTGATCCGTTCCGCCCGAATCGCGCAGCGGCAAGCCCGCCGCGCGGAGCACCAACAGTTCCTGCGTGCCCGCTGCCGTGACCAGGATCCGGGACTCGTCGTGAGTCAGCCTCAGGCCGTACGGGTCGGCAACCGCCTGGCCGCGCGGGTCCAGCGACAGGGCCTCGCGTCGCGCCGGGCCGTCCAGCCGCAACCGGGCAATCCGCGAGGCCAGGACCCAGCCCAAGCGGATGTTGCCGGCCGTGATCGGATTGCGGCGGTAGATCATCCAGGGAAAGTAGACCTGCCGGCCGTCGGCGGAGATTTGCAGCTGGCCGATGTTGAGTCCCGAAAAACGCTCGACAAACAGCACTTGGCCCACCCGCGGATCCACGACCGCCAGCCCACGGTCGCCGTCCAATCCTACGGCCAAGCGTGTTTCGTCCGGGGACAGGGCCACGTGCCGAGGCCAATGTCCCACGGGGATCCGTTGCATCACGGCGCCTGCAGCGAGATCCAGTACGGCCACCTCGCCGAGTCCGGCCAGCGCCACGTACGCGCGCCGGCCGGCGGCATCGCAGGCAATGCCCCACGGCTGGCCGTCGACCGGAATGGTCCTCGCCGCCCGCAGCCTTCCTCCACCGGCGTCCACCACCACGACCTCGCCGGAGTCCCGGCAGGTGACCGCAACCTGGAATCCGCCGCCCGCCAACGCAATGCCTGTCGGCCGCCGTCCCACCGCCAATTCGTGGATGACCGTGCCGGTTGCCACGTCTAACAACGACAGCGAGTCCGATGTCTGATTCGCAGTGACCAGCCACTGGTCGTCCGGGCTGAGTACCAGATCGACCGGCGAACGATCGCGGGCCTCGTCGGAGCGTTCCTCGCCGTGGCCGATTGCACTCGGCGGATCGAAGAAGCCGGGGCCCAGCAGGGCCAACGACAGGCCCCAGCAGGCGATGGATATCGGTATTCGCATGGTTGTTCGCAGATCGACTTTTTCGGGCCTGGTATCAACGGCCCCCTGACACCACAAGAGTCGCAAGAAGCATACAAGCGGTGGAGCATAAGGCAACAGAGGGAGCGGAGAAAACCGGCTTCGGCTAGATCCGTCTCTCTCTGATTCAGGCTCCTCGTCCGCCTGCCCCGAAAACATCATTCCGAAGCAACCACCAAGAGCACCAAAGGCACAAGACCAGCGCACTTCACCAGCACTTGTCCTTGTGTGCCCTCTTGGGCTGCTGTGGCCCGGACTTCCGCACCCGCGGCCGGGACCTGCTCCGCCGGATCTTGTACCGAGAATCCAACGTCAAGGCGATGTTGGTGGGCCTGAACAAGGCCAGCGACGCCCTGTCGCTGGGCCTGGTGTCTTCGCGGGAGCGCGTGTCGAGCCTCTGCTGGCAGCAGCGCCGCCCGAGCAGATATTGACAAGGCCCCCGGGGTAATGTTAACGCTCGTCCGCCTGTTCGAGCAGCTGGTTGTCGTAGTCGTCTTCCAGCCGGCGGACCAGCTGGGCCAAGTCATCGTTCTCCTCGATGGCGTTGGACACTTCGAGTTCCCATTCGGTGCTGGCCGCGCGCAGCGAAGCGAGGTCCAAGGGCAGCTTGAGGATTTTTGCCAGCCGGCGCGTCACGGCTTCGATGCTGAGCGGATTGGCGCCCTGCAGGTAGCTGGGGATTTCCGCCACCAGCGAGATCATCTGGATCCCGATCGGCCGGGTCTGCGTCATCAGGTAGCTGGTGAACGAGCCGGGACCGGAATAGGCCGTCCGCCGCAGCCCGTACCGCTCCATCTCCGGCAGCAGTTTGGGGTCGGAGCAAGTGATGAACAGCCGCGGCTCGCGCGTGTGAGGCACGGAACCGCCGAACGATCCCACGAACAGGATGCGGGACACGTCCAACTGCTGGGCAAAATCCAGCAGGCACTCGCCAAACGCCCGCCACCGCAAATTGGGCTCTTTCCCGATGAACAGGACCAGGTTCGCCGGCGGATGGACGTAGAACTCGCTTTCCGGCATGCGGATCGCCTTGATCTGGCCATCCTCGACTTCCACGTGCGGGCGAAACAAGGTGGCGACTTCCATCGGGCCGGGGACGTTGTACAGGTAGAACGGCTCGGGATCGATCTGGGCGATGGGCTGGGCGTCCAACAGATGCACCAACCGTTTGACCGTGCCCGTCGAGACGTCGCCGCCATCCATCCAGCCGCTGAAAGCGAGCACGAGCGTCGCGCGGTGCAACGGTGGACAAGCGTGAGTTCGCAGGATGTAGGAACTGGAATCCGACATGATGCTCGATCAAGCCTGCAAGGTGACTGAATCCAGGTGCCTCAGTTCGCTCCGCTTCCCTTGGCCCCGCCCGCCGCGCGGCACTGTGCCAAGATGTCCGCGGTACTCATCTTCTGCGGCGCCGCCTTGGGGGCCGGCGCGGCCGCCGCGTCTTCCGCCGGCGCCGCAACGGGTTCAGGGCCCGCGGCTTTCTTGGCTCGCGCGGCTGCCACGATGTCCGCCGTGCTCATCTTCTGCGGTGCGGCCTTGGGGGCCGGCGCGGCCACCGCGTTTTCCGCCGGCGCCGCCACGGGTTCAGCGCCCGCGGCCTTCTTGGCTCGCGCGGCTGCCAAGATATCCGCCGTGCTCATCTTCTTGCCTTCCGGCTTGCCCGCGGCAGGGGCTTCGCTCTTGGCAGCGTGCGGCACAGAGGCGGGCTTGGCCCCGGCGCCGGTCCGAGCCGCGGCGAGGATGTCGGCGACGGACATCCCGCCGCCCGCCGCCGGCTTCGGGGTCGCAGGCTTCGCGACGGCAGCCGGTTTGGAATCCGCCGCCGGTTTCTCAGCGGCCACTGGCTTTTCGGCTGCCACGGCGGGCTTTTCTGCGGCGACGGTCTTCTCGCCTGCCACCGCGGGCTTCTCAGCGGCGGCGGGCTTCTCAGCGGCGGCGGGCTTCTCGGCGGCGGCGGGCTTCGCCGCGGGCTTCTCCGCCTTGGCCGCCGGCGCCTTGGCCGGCTCCGCTGCCTTGGGAGGCGGGGCGTCCACGACCTTGAGGAACTCCAGTTCGATGTCGTACCAGCCGATGTTGTTGTTTCCGTCGAACTGAACCAGGGCTCGTCCGCTCATGTTGACGGTCTTGATAATGCCCGTCAGGCCCTTGAATCGGCGCAGTTCGGGTGGCTGGTCGTCAACTACAACGTACTTGCCGGTATAATTGCTCTTTAGTCTTTCGATCGCCGCAAAAGCCATGTCCATCCCTCGTCAAGGCGAACGCAACCGGGAACCATGAACAAGCCCGCATGTGACGGGCAACCCCCAGTTTTCGCCTGACGGAGACAGAAAATCAAGGGTAGTCCGCGGTTGGGGGCCGAGAAGGGCGCAAAAAAAAGGCCCAGTCGCGGGGAACGACTGGGCCCTGGAGGGGCGTAGACACCCTAGCAAGTCGGAGGTCGGTGGGGCGAGTTGGAGGTCGACTCGTGGTCCGACTTGCCAAGGCGGGGTGCTGATGAGGGTCTCATCGCGGATGTGCTCCGCTGGTGTAATGCATCGGCCGAGAGCATCCGCTGCAACCACGGATTCTGATTCCGGAAGGAGAACCCATACAGCCCGCAAAGTCGCATTCTTCGGCGAAATCACCGCAATTGGATAACTGGTGGGGCTCGCTTGCTGAACGGGCTCCGCCCGGCCGGCGTGAGTTCTGCCACCAGACGCTCAGATTGCTTCACGGGCTTGGCTGGATAGAATGGTCTCTCCCGACGCGATTCCGGTTACCGACTGAGCCAGTTTGCAGCCAGCGGAATGCGGCGCGCGGCCACCGACGGGAGGACGAACATGGCCAGGACTGCTCCCTGCCCGACGTGCCGGGCTGCGATTGATCTGTCCCAGATCGACGGGGATGGCCGGATCGTGTGCCCGAGCTGTGGAGCGAGGATCAAGCTCCGGCCCCCAGCCGCCAACCTGCGTACTGCGGCGACGCAGTCCGTCCCGCCAGACGACCTGCGTCGCCCGGTCGAGCGGGCAGCCTCCTTACGTGACTCCAGCCGCCAAGCCGCCCCGGCACCAGGCCGATGGCGGCTGATCGTCGGCCTGTGCTCAGGCGTTGCGGTCTTGGGAATCCTGAGCTTGGGGCTGCTGGTGTGGCGGCCAGCGTCACGGGGCCCATCCGAGTCGGGGCAGCTGGCGGCGGACGCGAACAGCGACGCGAAGGCACCGGCCGAAGCAAGATCGGCCGAAGCTGTGCCGGCCAACGTGGTGGCGGCGGCCGACGAGCCCGCGGGCAAGGCCTCGGCGGACAGCTCGCCGCTGCCGTTCTCAGGGTTGTTCGACGTCGCGCAGCCGTTCGACGAGGCGCGTGCCGGAACCGGGGACAGCGCGGTCGGCGTTCCGACTCGCCAGGACCGCACCGGGAATTCGGCGGTAGGTGATGGCGCGCGGCAGGCTCTTGCGGCACGCCGGGCCAAGCGGGCTCAGGCGGCCAACGCCGCGGATCTGCAGAACGATCGACCCGGCTGGCAAGCAGAAGTCGATCCAGCGGCCGCCGAGGCGACATTTTCGATCGCCTCCGATTTGAAACTAGAGGTGAAGGAGTTGCCCTATCAGGTGCTCGGAACTTCCTTTCCATTCTTGCCGGTCCTGGCCGACCTGAACGGCCCTTTCGCGGTCATCCCTCCCCGCTGGGAAAAGTGTCCGTACGAGTGCCGGCGGGTCGAGACCAGCAGTTCGCCTCCGCAACTCGTCGTCACCGAAACTCCCCAAACCCCAATCGCAGTCATCGACTTGCGGACGGGGCGGCCGGCGGGGCACTTCGATTGGCGGATTCCGTTCTGGGCGGAGCCCGCGCTGGCGCCGGACGGCCGGCATCTGATCGGTCCGTACCACGTGCCGCTCGCGAAGACCAGCGACATCCCGCCGCGCGAGAAGGAGGCTCTGGCGGCGCTGTACATGTGGGAACTCGACAGCGCCGCGCCGCCACGGCGGTTGCCCGTGGCGGGCCGAGTCGCCTGGTATGGGTTCACCGGCAAGGATTCCGTGGCGGCGGTGATCCACGCCGAGACGACTCGGCAATTGCAGGTTTGGGATGTGGCGACGGGCCAGCGCCGTTTTGATCTGGATCTGCCCGCCGCTCGGCTGCCGCCGCCGTTTGGCGTCTCCGATCCGGCCGCGGCGATCCAGGTGGACTTGCGCACGGGCTGCGTGGCGGTCAGTCCTGGCGGGCGCTTCCTCGCCGTTGGTGGAGACGGCCTGCTCGCGCTGGTCTCTCTGGCGGAACAACGGATTCTCGGCTCCGTTGCCGTGCCAGCCGCGCCCAATCCGTTCTACTGGCTCGCATTCTCGGCCGGGGGAGACGAAATCTGGCTGACCGACGGATTGAGTGCCGCCGGGGGCACTCGTCTGATCGTCCTGGACGCGGCCACCGGCCGCCGCCGCTGTCAACAGGACTTGGAGGGTCAGCCCGCGGGGCCGTTGCTCCCGCTCGACAAGGGCACGTTTGTGCTGTGCGAGACTCGCGGAGCCGGGCAAGCCGTACACTTTTCGCTGGAGAACCCGCGTGGCACGCCGTTCACAAGCTTTGCCAAACTGCTCCGCGTATCCGCAGCCGGGCCCGTCCTGGTGGCCAGCGGACGTGACGTGGTCAGCAAGGCACAAACCGTGCAAGCGTTGGATCGGAGTGTGTTGGAAACGGAGTGCGAGCCGCCGAATCCCTACGGCGCAGGCGGGACGCCGCAGCGGATCGCCGTGGACGCCGGCGGCGCCAAACTGGTGACGCCAGGGCGTCCCGCCGGCCGCGAATGCCTGCCGCCGCGGACGGCCTCGGCCTCCCGTGTCTGCCAGGCACTTCCGTATGCTCCGTGGCGGGCGAGTTGGGGCTCGTGCATCGGGCTCCTGATGCTGGAGGGGCGGACGGTGTTCGTCCCCGGGGCCGGAAATCGACGCGCGGAGACGGCCGTGTGGCTGAGGCTCGACGCCGCCAGCGGCGTACCGCTGGCCCAGCCGGTCCGCATGCGTCAGTGGCAAGTCACAACCGAATCGGTGCTTCCCGACCAAGTCGCGTTTGGGATGTCGGTTGACGGCGAACGCTTCGTCATCGGCGATCCGGACGAACCCTCGCGGATCGACCTCTGCACCGCCGCGGGGATGCGGCTGTACGGCTGCCAGCCGTTCGGACAAGACGTGCCGGTGGTCTGGGCCGATTTCGACGCCGAGGGCAGGCTGCTGGTGGCCGGCAAGGGAGACGTCGCTGCGCTGCAAGCCGGACCGGACTCGGTCCAGGTGATCTACCAGACCACGGGCGGCGGGTATCGCGCGCCGTTCCAATGGCTCCCGGGTCGCCAACTGCTCGCCGTCTCGCGCGGCAATTCACTGGACGTTGTCGACGCGGCGACGGGCGCGTGCCGAAACCGCCTGGGCATCGCCGCGGAAGGGATTATCGCCGACATGGCCTTTTCGCCCGATGGCAAACGCGCGGCGGCCCTGTACGTCGATCTGCGGAACGGGAAGCGGTTGCTGCAGAAGCGGGAGCTGGACGACGCGACGGCCCAAGCCACGATCGCCCTTTGGGATTTGGCCGCGGACACGGCGGGGCGGAAGACCGTCAGCTTGTCCGGGTTCGGCTTCCTGGCCTGGGCTGGGGCGGACCACTTGTGTCTGTGCACCCGACCGGCGACGCAAGTTTTCGACCTGCGACTTGGAGCACACGTGATCTCGTACCCGGGCGGGATGGGACTGGGCAAATCGCCCGACGAGCGGATCTGGCGTCTGGACACCGACGTCTCGTCACGCCAACAGCCAGCGGCCTCTGCCCACGGATCGGCAGGGCTTGGCCTGTGGAAAGCCACGCGGGCGACGGGGCCCTGGTCCGAGCAGCAATGCCCTTTTTTTGCGGAGGATCGCAGCCTGGTTTCCGTCAAGCGGACGCCAATCCGCCTGGAGTTGGACCTTGGCAATGAACCGTGGGCCAGCGCGCATCGCCAGAGGCTGGCCGACGACCTGCAAGCCCACGGCTACACGCTCGGCGGTTCGGGATTCGTCCTGCGAGTCCAGTCTCGGACCGTTCCCACGACGGACCTGTTGCGGTTCGGGAAACAGCGCCAAGTGAACATCCCCCGGGTCGAATACGCCTGGGAACTGGTCGACTCGCAAGGCAGGACGGCCTGGACAGCACGCACGTACGGCGACTTCCTGCGCGACAAGAGCAAGTACTACCGAATGAGCAAGGTGGCCGACACCGCCCTGGCCGATCTCTACGACTTCAAGGGGAAGCCTGTCGAGGAGGCCATCGTCGAGGAGATCCTGGAGCAAGGGGCCGGTTTGGTGCTGCCCGAACAACGGCCCGAACAGCTACTGCTGGGCGGCGGTGAATACGTCGAAGTTCCGTACTCGATGCCGTGGACCTATGCCGACAGTGATTCCGTCCCGTGAAGGAGATTTGCATGCGCATTTTTCAGGTTGTCGTTTTCGTGCTGCTCGCGGTTTCAAGCTGTTCTGTCTGGGCGGCCGCCCCGGCCCCGCTGGCGTCGGCAGGGCCGCCGTACCCGCGGGTCAACATGGCTCCGTGGTACGAAGTGGATCCGCTGTGGCCGCAACGGCCGGCGGATGTGAAATGGGGCGATATACCAGGCGTGGCCGTCGATGCCCAGGACCAGGTCTGGGTCTTCACCCGCGGCCAGCCGCCGGTGCAGGTGTACGCGGCGGACGGCAAGTTCCTCCGCAGTTGGGGCTCGGATACGGTCCAACTCGCCCACTTCCTGCGGTTCGATCCCAGCGGTCGGGTCTGGGTGACCGACATTGGCAAGCACGTGGTGATGCAGTTCACGCCCGAGGGGCAGCTGCTGAGGACCTTGGGCACGCCGGGCGAAGCGGGCGACGATGCGGCGCACTTCAACAAGCCGACGGACGTTGCGGTGACGCCGGCGGGCGACATCTACGTTTCCGACGGCTACGGCAACAACCGGGTCGTGCAGTTCGATCGCGACGGCAAGTTCGTCCGGGCGTGGGGCAAACTGGGAATCGAACCGGGCGAGTTCAGCCTGCCGCACAGCATCGCCGTAGACTCGCAGGGCCGAGTCTACGTGGCCGATCGCAACAATATCCGCGTTCAGGTCTTCGATCCGCAGGGCCGCTTTCTCGCCGAGTGGCGGAACTTGATCGTGCCGTGGGGGCTGTGGATGCTGCCGAATGACGAGGTCTGGGTTTCCGGCTCGTCGCCCATGCCCTGGCGCGACGAAGACCGCGTGCTGAGCTGCCCGCCCAAGGACCAGATCCTGATCCGGTTCGACACGACCGGCCGGGCCTTGCAGCTGTGGACGCTGCCCCTGTCCCCGGGCGAAAAGGTGCCAGGCTGCGTCGACTGGCTGCACGGCGTCAGCGTCGATTCGCACGGGAACCTCTACGTCGGCGATATCAAGGGCCAGCGGGCCCAGAAGCTGATTCGGAAGGATTGACGCCCGCTCGGCGGCTGCTGAATCGGGCGTGGCGATCTGCGAACTCTGTGTTTTGCGGGAACAGTCGCTGGACTCGAGCTGCCCCCTGCTTCTGGGTTGCTCGCCCGCCGAACTGGTCGACTTGCCGATCGAGGCGCCGCGGCCGGACTAGCCCAACCGCAAGATCTGGCTGGGGCAGCTAGCAGGACGACAGGCCGAATCTGACGAAGCGGCTGGGAAGTCGCTGAGGGCGCACTGCATCAGCGCCTCGGTTTCGTTGACCCTGTCCAGGGACGTAAACCGTTATTGCGGGAAATCTCGGCAGACTTTGCCGTTGCATCTGTCACGGTTGATCGATCCCAATCCTCTGCGACGACAGTCACAAAGGGCCCCCCCTCGCGCGAGCTACAACACTTGTCCGGGCGTTCGGGGCCGATCTGCGTCTTGGTGTCTCGGTGTACATCAAGCGGCCATCCGACATGGAGCGGCCCACTCCATGCTCGGAGCGTCTCTCGTCCCAGAGGATCACGCCATGCTCGTTCCACAACTCCGATTCCTTGCCCTCTTGTTCCTGCTTTCCACCGGTGCTCTCGCCGCCGAGCGCGCGGCGGTTGACCATGGCCCGCTCGAAGCCACCGCTGTTTCGAGTATCAGCGATTCGACAGAGCCCTCGGATTGCCCGGACGAGGACAACTGCACCTGCGACAAAGGAAGGTTGCTGGGAATCCTGGCCCCGACCAATACGGACTATTCGGCCTTCATCAGTCCGATGACGAATCCCGTGTTCTTTGAAGACCCGCGAACCCTGACAGAGGCCCGGGTGATCTTCGTCCACCACACCGTTCCCGATCGCGCACCGTTGGCTGGCGGCGATGTCAACTTGATCGCCGCGCAGGTGCGTGCGGCTCTGACAGACCGGCTGTCGATCATTGCCACCAAGGACGGCTTTTTCACGTTCAGCAACGAGATTCCGCTCGATGCAAACGATGGCTGGGCGGATATCGCCGCCGGATTGAAGTACAACCTGTATTCAGACCCGTGCCGCCAGCGGCTGTTGAGCGCCGGGACCACGTTTGAAATGCCTGTGGGCAGCCCTCGCGCCCTGCAGGGCAACGGCTCCGGGGAATTCAACCTGTTCCTGACCGGGGGCACGCAGTTGGGCGAACGGGCGCACTTCGTAACGGCGGCCGGCTTACGTCTACCTGCGGATGACGTGGAAGAAAGCCAAGTCGCCTACTGGTCAGCTCACCTGGACACGCAGCTTCGCGAATCGCGCTGGTATGTGTTCGGAGAGACCAACTGGTATCATTGGATGAACTCTGGGGAAGCGTTGCCGCTGAGCATCGAAGGTCTGGATGTGTTCAATTTCGGGTCAGCCAACGTCGCTGGAAACGACATCGTATCCGGTGCCGTCGGCTTCAAGTTCAAGCCGACGGTGCTCAACGAAATCGGCGTCGCGTTCGAAGTCCCGCTGACCGACCGCCGGGACGTTCTCGAGGACCGCCTCACCGTGGACTGCATCATCCGGTACTAGCCAATTCGTTTGCCTGGCCGGAATACCAGGCCTCGCTCGCACGAACGGGCTGGAACGGTCCCGCGGCCGTTCCGCCCGTTTGTCTTGCTTCTCGGAGCCGCGGCTACGTCAACTGCCGGACGACACGCCGGATTTGTGGCCCGGGACTTCCGTGTGTTGTCTGGAGTTCGTCATTGCTGGGCGGGTTGCGGAAGCCTGATCAAGGACAGTTGCCGCGTCTGACCGTCTTGGGTATGGATGAGCATCGGAGTCTCGTCCTTGGTCAGGTTGGCGATGCCCGCCTCGTAGACCGGAAACTGGTCGCTGCCGATCTTCCAGGCCGCGCGCTGCGTCTGTTTGTCGACGGAGCCCGCCAGGGGCTCGACTTGGTTGTTCGCCGTGTCGTGGTAGTTCCCGCGAATGACGCCCTGTTGGTCGACGGCCAATTGGAAGACGTCGTTCGAGTTCGTCTGGTTGCCTTCGACGACGGCGAAGATCCCCAGCGGGAGCCACTTCGTATCCTGAGCCGGCGGTGCGGCCTGCCCCGCATTCGCGATCAGACTGGCCTGGGCCGCATACTGCTGGGGCGTCCCGGCCGCCTCGCCGTTGACGTAGACCGCCTCATTCTGCACGACGACGTTTCCCCCGTAATCAAACGCAACGGGCTGGGCGGCCATGCCCAAACCCACAGCCAAGTTATTGTAGCCAGGATGCGTGTACAGCGAGCCCGTGACCACGTTGGCGGGGTTCCACGCACGCGGGTAGCTCGCATACATGGCGGGGGTATAGGCGGCGTGTCCGACAGCAGCGCCGCGCACAGCGGCTCCCTGGGCCGCGAGTTCGGCCGACGACGTGTACGACGTGCCGTACGCGTGGGCGGCGGCGCCGGCAGCCGGCGCGCCGGCGTACTCCGCACCGGCGCCGGGACGGACACCGATGCCACTGGCCGAACGGGCCAAACCGTCCGCCCCAGCCACGGCGGTCAGTCCGCCAGGTTCGCCTGCTTCCCGTGGTACCCCCACGCCGCCAACGGGCCCACCGGCGTTGGCTTCAGCGCCGGGTCGAACACCCGGAGCAGCGCCAGGAACGCTAGGACTTCGAGCTCCTGTTCCCGGTCGAGCTCCCAATCCGCCCTGGCTGTACGGCCCCAACGCCGCGGAACCATGTTCCATTCCGCCGGAGAATCCGCCCGGGGCGAATGAGCCGGAGAGTCCGCCACCAAAACCGCCCGCTCCGGCTTGACCGCCGCTGAATCCGCCACCGCCACGACCGGGACCACCACCAGCCCCCAACCCACCAAATCCACCGCCACCGGCTCCAAACCCACCGCCACCGGCACCGAATCCACCGCCGCCGGCTCCAAACCCACCGCCGCCGGCTCCAAACCCACCGCCGCCGGCACCGAATCCACCGCCGCCGGGGCCGCGTTGCATGCCGCCGGGCCCGCCGGCGCCGCTACCGATTCCGCCAGCCCCGCCGCCGCCATGCGGCATGCCGCCACCGAAACCGCCGGCTCCGCCTCCAGGCCCGCCGCCACGGCCGCCGCGCTGGGCCAGCACTTGCGGCGGGACGAGAATCAACGCCAGAACAACCAGGGGCGATGACAAGTAAAGAAGTCTCATGGAAGGATGTTCCTGATCTGCGGGGCTCATGGAATCGATCTACCGTTCGGTCTTGACTCGAGTCACCTTCACCGGAGCCAAGTCCGGCAGCGGGGTGTCGTCGAGCGTGCGGCGAACCGACTGCCACGTAAACGTGTCGTCGTTGACTCGCCGTAGAACATTGGTTTCGACAAGCGAACGACCATCGGCCGTGCTGCCTGCGGAATCCAGGACCCAATGGTCGCCATCGCGCTGCCAATTGGCCTCGCCAATTCCCCCATTCGTTTCAAAGGTCCAAGAGTGGAGCACACCCGCGGCGGGATCGAAGCCGATGACTTGGGTGCCACCGAACGCGAGTTCCTTCTCCTTGATCGCAAAGCGGGAGAAGATGAACTTCTTGCCGGGATCCCACATGTAGGTCGTCTGGATTTCAGCGCCATCGCCCCCGACGGATGACCATTTGCCGACCAGCCAGCCGAGATCCCCGATGGACGGTCCCACTGTGACCGGGGTTTCCGTGAGCTGGGCCAACTTCCAGCTCCGGGCCTCGCGGACGACCAGGGCTTCATAACGGGCGGTGCGGGCCGGATTGGCCGGGCCGCGCCGGACGGTCACGGTTCCCCCGTCGATCGCGGAATCGGCGGACAGGAATCGCAGGGCTTCGGAGCGAACTTCCGCCGAGACTTCCGGCGTCGTGGCGAAAAATGCAGTGAACGCCTGCTCCAGGGCTTCCCGCCCACGAAGCACCACGCCCTCAACGTTCCGAAACTCGCCCTCCGCAGTGAAGTTGCCGGCCAGCGACTTGCCGTCGCGGGACTCGAAGGCGCCGGCCAACGCTTCGACCGCCGCGTGAACCGCCGCACGATCCGCTTCCCTGGAGTCGGACGGAGCCGACGACTGGGGCGGCTGGGGCTCGGCGCCCGCCGCCGTGTGGCAGAGGCCAGCCAACAGTAAGCTCGAGAGTACGACGAGATGCGGACCGATGTTCATAGATTCAGTCTCCGGACAAGAAGGAATAGGCCCATGATGATCTGTTGCAGCGTCCGTTGACGCAAGAGGGGCACCGCCCCATTCTCGCGTGTCTTGTCATTAAAATTGAGTTAAGCGACTTGCGGGCAAATTGATCGCCCTCTTGTTTCCGCTGGATTACCCCGGCTAGACTCGGACGGCAGGCGAAACCCGGAGATTCCAATCAGGCGGTCAGTCGGCGATGGATACAACGAACGAGGTTCTCGGTGGTGCGTGCTGGCGGCGGAGGTTTCTGCGAGGGCCCCGCGGCGCGGTTGGCCTGTGTTTAGGGCTGTTGCTGGCGGGCGCTGGGGTGGCGCAGCCGCAGCCGGCGCCGGTCGTCGACGAGCCGCTCGGGGCGCGATACTCGCTCGGGATGACGCTCTGGCATCTGGGACACAACGCTTCGTCGATCCGGCGGTTTCACGCTTTCGTGAAAGATCGAGGTCTGACGCCCGAGACGCTGCTCCCAACGGCAAAGCAGAAGCCGCCGGGGACGCTCACGCGGGTGCTCGTCGAGCCCGAGCTGTTGGACGTGGAGCGACGAAATGGTTGGCGGGTGGAGGGCGAGGCCATCACCAGCGGCGCGACGGACGCCGGGCCGACGGTCAGCGTGCCGGTTCGCGTTCCCACCGCGGGTTGCTACCGGCTGTGGGTCCGGTACTTCGCCAACCTCAACGCCCGGGGCGTGACCTCGCTGAAGATCTATCTCGCGGGGCAGCAGCAGCGCGGGCCGATCTGCCAGCCGGACGAGTTCTACGATCAGCCCGCGGTCGGGCAGGCGGGCTATGTCTGGAAGGACATGATCGTCGATCTGCCGGCCGGCGATCTGGTCATCCAGTTGGGGCACGTCACGCGGTGGTGGCACGGCGGAGGCGGGTACGACGTGCGGCGCGTGGACTGTCTGTATGCGACCGACGAACTGTGGGCCGAACCGCCGACCGACGAAGCCCGGCAGGCGATTCGCGCTGCCGCGCCAGTGGGCATCCAATGGACGGCCACCGCCCCGCTAACCGATCTCGAAGACTGGCGTTGGTGGCAGCTACGCCCGGTCGCCTGGGAGGACGCGGCCGACCAGCCGCAGTTGTTCGACTTGAGCCGGCAGTTCTGGCGCGGCATCATCGACGAACTCGAACGAAAGGAATACGACGAGAACGCCAAGCCCGACTACCGCGCGCCGGAACGTCAAGTCGTCTACCACGAGACGTGGAACATGGTGGCCAATCCCGTGCGGGCTCGACGGCAGATCGACGTTCTGACGGCCGACATTAGCCGGCAGCCGCTCAAGTATCACTACGTGTGGCACGACGTGGGCAGCAACGTGCCGGGTTTGCGTGCCGAGGGCGGGTACGACGCGGACGGTCCCGACGCGAAATACGGTGGCTGGTACGGCGGACCGGGACGGCTGGAAGCGAGCTACGGCAGCCCCACGGGCACCGTGACCACCCGCGTGCCGGTGACGGCGCCCGGCCGGTATGCCGTGTGGGTGCTGTCCAACCCGACCAACCTCGGCTACACCGCGCCGTGGTTCGGCAAGGTCAGCATTGGCGGACGGGAGCAGTTCACATACCATCACCAGGGCAAGATCCCCAGCGTCTGGATGAAGATGGGCGAGGTCGCCGTCGAGCGGCCGGACGAGGTGCAAGTCGCCTTCATTCTGGACGGCGCCGGGGCCGGAGGCACGTACCGCCGCATCTATGCGCTGTTCCTGGTGGACGACCTGAGCCTGACTCCCAGCGGCACCGTGCGACCGCCGTGGACGCTGGAGATGTACCGCGAGCGGGCGGCTCGGGCGGGCAGCGGACCGACCGACCAACTGCTGCTGTGGCTCGCCGCCAACCCTTACCGTCCGCTCTCGCAGGAGGTGTGGGCGGATCAAGTCACGGCGGGTGACGGCTGGCCTGACGAGCCGGTTTCCGGGACGGTGCGCACGCAGTCGCTGCTCATGGCCGGCGACGCCAACCGCGCGGTCCAGGTCGGGCTCAGGAACCTGACCGACGCGCCCCTCACCCTGGACGTCCACGCCAGCCCGCTCACCGGCGCCGCCGGCGTCTTTCCGCAGGCCATCACGTGGCGCGCCGAGGCGTTCGTGCCCTACGGCGGCGACCGCCAAGCGTGGACGCCGTTCTTTCTGCTGCGGCGGGCGAACATCACGGTGCCGCCGCTGAACATCGCGGGCGTGTGGGTCACGGTCGACACGCACGGCGTGCCGCCGGGCGAGTACCAAGCGCAGGTGACATTCCGCGCCCCGGACAGGCCCGCGCAGAATGTCGATCTGCACGTGCGCGTTTCCGCGGTCAAGCCGCAGCCGCGCCGGCCGGTGCTTGTCGACGGCTGGACTCTGCCGCACGAGGGCGAGGCGTACCTGCG
>CAIYOB010000708.1 GCA_903927685.1 uncultured Planctomycetaceae bacterium | reverse complement strand
TGTTCTTCTCAGGCGAAGTCGAGGGCGTGGGCTACGAAGTCGCCATGCAGTACACGGCCGAGTACACCGAGAACGTGCACTCGTACGTGAACAACATCAACACGATCGAAGGCGGTACGCACGTTTCCGGTTTTCGCTCGGCGTTGACTCGCTCGCTGAACAACTACGGCAAGAAGGAGAATCTGTTCAAGGACCTGACGCCGTCCGGCGATGACTTCCGCGAAGGCTTGACGGCGATCATCTCTGTCCGCGTCCCGCACCCGCAGTTCGAAGGCCAGACGAAGACCAAGCTGGGCAACGGCGAGATCGAAGGGATCATCAATTCGGTCGTGGGCGACGCGTTGTCGAAGTACCTGGAAGAAAACCCCAAGACGGCCAAAACCCTGGTTCGCAAAGGCGTCCTGGCCGCCGAAGCCCGCGAAGCGGCGCGCAAAGCCAAGGACATGCTGCGGAAACGCAAGACCGTGCTCGGCGGCGGCGGACTGCCGGGCAAGTTGCGCGACTGTATCAGCAAGGACATGGAACGTTGCGAGTTGTACCTGGTCGAGGGTGATTCAGCCGGCGGCAGCGCCGAGGGCGGCCGGCTGCGCGACTTCCAGGCGATCCTGCCCCTGCGCGGCAAGATCATCAACGCGTACAAGTCGCGGGAAGACAAGGTGCTGGCCAATGAAGAAGTCCAGAGCATGATCCAGGCGATCGGCATCGGGATCGGAGAAGAGCAGGACGTCGCCAAGCGGCGTTACAACAAGATCATCATCATGACCGATGCCGACGTGGACGGATCGCACATCCGGACCCTGTTGCTGTGCTTCTTCTACCGGCAGATGTACCAGCTGGTCTCGCAGGGGCACGTCTACGTCGCCCAGCCGCCCCTGTTTCGCGTCCGTTCCAAGACCGACACGTACTACGTGCATGCCGAAGAGGACATGAAAGCGCAGCTGCTGGAGAAGGGCTTGGCCAACGCCAGCCTGGATCCGGGCGACGGACGGCGGATCGAAGGCGACGAGATGCAGCGGTTGTGCTACACGCTGGCCTCGATGGAAGAAGCGCTGACCGCCCTCGAGCGGCGGGGCATCAGCCTCAAGGCGCACATCGAACGGATGGATGTGCTGACTGGCCGTCTGCCCGTGTTCCACGTGTTCTACGGCCGCAACGAGTACTGGTTCACCGCTCGCGAACTGCTGGACGAGTTCCTGCAGCAGCAGGAGCAAGCCACCGGCAAAGAGGCCGCCATCAGCGAAGGCGGTCCGGTCGAGGGCAGCGACGCCGGCAACGGCCACCCGGCGGTCCATCTGCACATCACCGAACTGCACGAAGTCCGCACGGTGAACGCCGGGTTGAAGGATCTGGCCGCCATGAACTTTGATGTTCAGTCGCTGGTGCCTCAGGAGCGGACCGGGATCGAGGCTCCGCGGTACCTGCTCCGCCGCAGCGACAGCGAGACCGCGCTGACCGACCTCCGCGGCCTGCTGCCCGCGATCCGGGCGGCCGGCGAAAAAGGCCTGCAAGTGACCCGTTTCAAAGGCTTGGGGGAAATGAACGCGGACGAACTCCGCGAAACGACCCTGGACCCCGCCAACCGGACCTTGATCCAGGTCAGCATGCGCGATGCCGGCGCCGCCGACGACATGTTCCGCATCCTGATGGGCGACAAAGTCGAACCGCGGCGCGAGTTCATCGAAAAGCACGCCCTGGAAGTCCGCAACCTGGATGTATAGGAGACTCGAATGTGGCCTGAACGGCTGGTGTTTGCCACGCTGCCGGGGGCATTTCGGCTCGGCTTTTCCCGATGTCGCCGGATCCATTGTACGTGCACGCAAGTGCAATTCGTGCTGGAAGAGATCTCGCTGGGCGGGGCGGAGTCACTCCCCGCCGCAAAGATCGAAGTCCGCGTGGATGTCCCGACGTGGAGCGAAGTCGAGCCGCGGGAACGTGCACCGGAAATCGCTGCAGCGGTGGCCGAGTTCTTGCGGGATTTCCCGGAATCCGAGCGGGAGCAGTTGCGGGAGTGGTACCGCGAACGGGAATGGGCGCTGGCGCGCTTGAACGAGTTTCGAATGGACCCGCGGGATGTCGAAACGGGACGCCTGATCGACTTTCGCGAAGTCCTCGGGTTGCCGAAAGACTTGACGCGGCGTTGTCCGCTGGGTGAGTACGACTTGGAACGAGGTGCCGACCAGTACGTCGTCATCGAACGTTGCTGCTCCAATCCGGATTGCGACTGCCGCGAGGTGCACCTCAGCTTCCTGCTGATGCCAAACGATTCGGCGGACGCAGGTGATGGTGTCACCCGGGAGGAGTTCACCGCTCGGATGAGCTTGGATGGCCGGGTTCGATTGCACGAGGTCTACGGCGGGCGCCGAGCCGAAGCGCAGGCCGTGCTGAACGAATGGCGGCGATCAGAGCCGAACGACTCGGAGTATCTCGGCTGGCGCTACGAGAAGATCAAGGCGATCGGCCGCCGGAGTCTGGCCGGAGGGAAGCGGCGCCAGCGTGAGGACCGTGAGCCGGACTTCTTCCCGGACGAAGTCGAACGGTTGGAGCCCGCCCGAGCCCCCCAAGACCGCGTCGGGCGCAACAGCCCCTGCCCTTGCGGCAGTGGCAAGAAGTACAAGAAGTGCTGCGGACCGAAGAAGGGCGCCAGCGCTTAGTCGCGTCGTGTTGCCAATCGGCGTTGGCCTCGCGGGCACTAGGCCGCGACACACTGGGCCGCTGACGTAGGTCGAAGCGTCCCACATCCTGACGCGTTTGGCGGGGGTTCGTTTCTCTGAGCAGAAGGTTTGCGACCGTAACCGCGGGTGTGCCTCTTGCGGGCATGGCAGTGATCCGGGGACCGTGTGCTGCCATGCTGTCTGATCCCGCTGCGGACTTGGCAAACTTCGGCATACCGCCGATTCTCTACGAACCGCGGGCAAGCTTTATCGGCTGGCTTGTGTTGATGATTGCCATTTCGCCGGTTCTGCAACTGCTCACGACTCTTCTGGGCTCGCATCTTGCCCTGATTCGCTGGGCCACGAAGCGGGCCTGAATTCCACTCGACGCCATGACAGCGTTCGCCGCGG
>CAIYOB010000707.1 GCA_903927685.1 uncultured Planctomycetaceae bacterium | reverse complement strand
TCGGGCACCAGTCTCCGTTCGACGAAAAGCAATGCCGGGCGGCCGCCGAAGTGTTCAACCGGGCTGGCAAGGCGCTGGCCGAACAAGGGCTGAAGTTCTACTATCACAATCACGGTTACGAGTTCTACGCGCACGGCGACGGCACCCTGTTCGATCTGCTGCTGGCGGAAACGGATCCGCGTTACGTGTACTACCAGATGGATGTGCTGTGGACCGTGTTTCCGGGCCAGGACCCGGCCAAGCTGCTGGAAAAATACCCGGACCGCTGGCTCCTGCTGCACCTGAAGGACCTCAAGAAAGGCGTCCCCACAGGCAGTCTGGCCGGGCATACGGACCTGACCAACGATGTGGCGTTGGGGACCGGCCAGGTGGATTGGCCGGCCTTGTTCCGGGCGTCTCAGAAGGCTTGGGTCAAGTACTATTTCATCGAAGACGAATCGCCCACCGTGGTCCAGCAGATCCCGCAGAGCCTGCGGTTCCTGGAGCAACTGGAGTTCGCGGAGGGCCAGGCCGCGGCGACTTCGGCGGACCCGGCCCAGGAGCGGCCCAAGGACCGCCCGGCCTCGATCCGGGCGTTGGCCGCTCGCGTGGGCGTCGGGCCCGGCGCCGCCGTGGCGGACATCGGCGCCGGCAAAGGTGTCGACACGTGGGTCTTTGCGGACATCGTCGGCGAGTCTGGGACGGTGTACTCGGAAGAGATCACGGAGAACTCCGTCAAGTCGTTGCGGGCGGAGGTTGACAAGCGGAAACTGAAGCAGGTCCGCCCGACCCTGGGCCGCGACGACAGCCCCACGCTGCCGCCGGCCAGCGTCGATCTGGCGTACATGCGGCTGGTGTACCATCATTTTTCCAAGCCGCGGGAGATGCTGCGGGAGCTGTGGCGGGCGATCAAGCCCGGCGGCCATCTGATCATCGTCGACCGCCTGCCGGGCACGCTCCGCGATTGGGTGCCTCGCGAGCAGCGGGCGGCCAAGCACTTCTGGCTGGGGGAAACCACCGTGGTGCGTGAGGCGCGCGAAGCGGGGTTCTGCTACGTGGCCTGCGCCGACGAGTTGTGCGAGGCCAAAGACAATCCGTTCGTGTTGATCTTCCAGCGTCCGGAGGGTACATCCGAGCCGGGCCGGGACCCGGATGCGTGTTCGCCATTGGCCATCGACAAGGTCGCCGGCCAGTTGTTACCCGACGGGGCTCGCTGCCAGCGTCCGGCGATCATCGCCTTGGGGCAAGCTCGCGAGCTGATTCCCGCGATTCTGGCACGTTCGTCCGGAGCGGGTCTGGAAATCATCTTGGAGGAATGGGCAACCCAAAAGGACGAACGGGCGCCGCTGCCGCCGGGCGTTTCGTTGCCGGCGACGCTGACGGACCTCGGCGATCCGCACCTGGGGCCGGAGCCGATCGACGCGGTGTTCTTCCTGGACACGTACCATCTGCTGTTCCACGGCAAGACGCTGTTGGCCAAGCTCCAAGAGCGGTTGACGCCGGACGCCCGCATCTACGTGCTGGATCGCGCGGCGAAGACAGCCCAGTCTCGCCGCGATGCCAGCCACCGCCGGCAGATTGAGCCGGAGGTGGTCAAGCAGGAGTTCACAGCGGCGGGATTC
>CAIYOB010000706.1 GCA_903927685.1 uncultured Planctomycetaceae bacterium | reverse complement strand
GGATGGGCTGGCATCGCGTGACGTTCTACGGCAACCTGAAAGCCCCCGTGACCGAGTTATGCCAGCGGCTGAAGCTGGAGTTGATCGAGGAGGCCTGACGCGGCGCATGGGGTCGGGGGCGCCAGCACGGCCAAGTGTCGGGGTGCCTGGGGTCGAGTGCAGCGAGCCCCCAGCGCCGAAAACTGGGGGCTCGTCCCTCGTGGCTCGACCCCAGGCACCCGACCCCCAATTCTCAGCCTGGACAAGGCACTCCGGCCGCCGGGCGTCATTCCGCGGCCAACCGGTAGCCGACGCCCGGCTCGGTCAGCAGGTAGCGCGGCTGGGCGGGGTCGTCTTCCAGCTTGCGCCGCAGGCTGGCGACGAAGACCCGGAGGTAGTGGGTTTCCTGTGTATCCTGCGGGCCCCAGACTTCGCGGAGCAGGAACCGATGCGTCAGCACTTTGCCGGCGTGCTTGAGCAGCGTCACGAGCAGTTTGTACTCCAGCGGCGTGAGATGGACCTCCCGGCCCGACCGCGTGACAATGCGGGCGGCCAAGTCGGCGCGCAGGTCGCCGATAGCAACCACCGAGGACTCGGCCGTGCCTCGGTGCGCGTGCCGCAACGCCGTTCGCAGACGCGCGAGCAGTTCGCCGATCCCGAAGGGCTTGGTCACGTAGTCGTCGGCGCCGCCGTCCAGGGCTGCGACTTTCTGCGGTTCCTGGTCGCGGGCGGAGAGCACGATCACGGGGGCGCTCAGCCACTCCCGCAACTGCCGGAGCACCTCCTGCCCGTCCAGCCCGGGGAGTCCGAGGTCGAGGATCACGAGATCGGGCGGTTGCTGGACCGCGAACCGCAGACCGTCTTCCCCCGTCGCGGCCTCCAGCACCCGATAGCCTTCGGCCGTCAAGGCGGCCCGCAGGAACCGGCGAATCGGCTGCTCGTCGTCGATGATCAAGATCAGGTGGTCGCTGTGGGGCATGGCTCCTTCGATCCCAGTTGTCCCGGGCTACGGTCGGACCTCGGGCCGCATTCAGTACTTCCAAGTCGGCGTGAGGGGTGGCTGGGGTCGAGTGCAGCGAGCCCCCAGAAGTCCGAGCTCCCAAGGTTCGCGGCGTTCATCCCGGGCTACCCGCCGCTCGCCCGCGGGCCTCATTCTACCACAACCCGCGGAGCGTTTTCGGCCAGCGGCAGGCGGAGCGTGAATTCGGCGCCGCCGCCGGGCCGGTTCCGCGCGGCGATCTTCCCGCCATGGGCCTGGGCGACGGCTCGGCAAATCGCCAATCCCAATCCGCTCCCGCGCCCCGAATCGGCCCCGGGCGAAGCGCGATAGAACTTGTCGAAAATGCGTTCCTCCGTGCCCGGCGCCAGTCCGGGACCATGGTCGGCCAGTCGGACCACGAGCGATTTCCCTTCGGCACTGGCCGTCAATTCCACGGCCGTGCCGGCCGGTGTATGCCGCGCCGTGTTCTCCAGCAGGTTCACGAACAACTGCTCCAGCAGCAACCCATCCACCAACAGCAGCGGCAGGCTGGCGGCAATCTTGACCTGAACCGGATGCTGCTGCAGTTCCCGCCGCGTGCGATGCAGGGCGGAACCGACGATTTCCTCCAGGACATGCCACTGCTTGTTGGGGACGGCCGCCCCGGATTCCAGCCGCGACATTTGCAGGATGTTCTCGAGCAACCGGCCGAGGCGGCGGGCTTCGTCCAAGATCGACTGCAGCAACTCGCGCCGCGTGGACTCGTCGAGAGCAGCGGACTCCAACAAGCTGCTGCTCGCGCCGGCAATCGCGGCCAGCGGCGTCTTCAGGTCGTGCGAAACGCTGCTTAACAGCGTGCTGCGCACCTGCTCCGCCTCGGCCTGCACGCGTGCTTCGGCGGCGGCGATGGCCATCTGATCGCGCTCTAGAGCCAGGGCCAGCTGACTGGCGCAGGCCTCGAGCAACCGCCGCTGGTTCGGTTCCAGCAGCCGCTCGGGTTCGACGCCTCCCACCGCGATGGCTCCCACGGTCTGCTGGGAAGCGGTCAGCGGCAGGAACAGGGCCGCCGCATTGGGCAGCGTGTCGGTGCCGGCGCCGGCCAGTTGATCGTGTTCGATCACCCATTGAGCCGCCGGGACGCTGACCGCGTCCCGGGCGATGGCCGTCTCGCCCCCAAACACCAGTTCGGGAGCTTGCTTGCCCCGGCCCAGGTAGATGGCGACCTGGCCCTCGCAGATCTCGGCAATCTGTCGTCCTGCGGCCGAGACCAGGAAGATGTCGCCGGACAGGGAACTGAGCTGGCGGCCCAGTTGGTACAAAGCGGCCGTGCGGCGT
>CAIYOB010000705.1 GCA_903927685.1 uncultured Planctomycetaceae bacterium | reverse complement strand
AGCTTCTTTACCATCCTCGCGGGCCGAGCGATCTCGCCGGGTTGGCTGATCGTCGGGAGCCTCTCCTGCCCTACGCGGTTGCTGGGCGGTGACAACGTATCCGGCTACCGCCAGAGCGGCCAGCGAGGCCAAGAAAATTGTCCAACGTTTCATTGTGGTTTTCCTTTTGAGTGGTTTTCAGTTCCCCACGGGGCTCCTGGCGGACACGTGCGTGCCCCTCCAATCAGAACCCCGGACACGGCCGAGGATCGTTTACCGGTACGGGGCCAATTCGCCTGGATTTCCGTCCGCCACGGGCTTTTTTGCCTGGCGCCGCGCTGCGGCGGCGAGTTCTCGCTCACCCAACCGATCCAAGACATCCGCCAGGTTCTCGTAGTTGCGGACGAGCAGGTGCTGGTACGCCGACGTCCGTTCTCGAGCCTGGCAGTCGCTCAGCGTGGCCACCGCGGCTTCCAGAAGCGTGCGAGCTTCGTTCAACTCGCCGCGCTCGCGCTGCAGATCGGCCAGGGACTCCTGAATGACGGCCTGCCAGACATGGTACGACGAGACGGCCCGAAGCTGTCGGACCAGCACGGTTTGGAGGTCGAGCGCCGTCCGCAGGTCGGCCTCCGCCTCTTCGGCCCGGCCCGTGTCTCGCAGCACGTGTGCCAGCTTGTGGTGGATGTGGATTTGAGCGGAGGCGTACTCCGGAATGTTCGGGTGTTCCCGGGCCAGTTCCTGCGAGATTTCCAGCGCCCGGCGCAGGCGGCGCTCCGCGGCCGGATCGTCCGCGGGACTGAACCGCGGCCCTTGGGTCCGCGGGGTGGCCAGCGTCTCGGACAACTCGTAGCGGTAGTCGGACACATCCGGATAATCCTCCGCCAGTTTCTCGAGAACCGCTGTCGCTTTGTCGAGCGGATCCTGAACCGATGGCGTCGGCCGGCCCGGCTCCTGGGGCGGAAACTCGCGATAACAGCGTGCGAGCATTAGGCGGTATTCGGGAACTGCCGGGTATTGACCCACGAGCGGTTCCAGGATGGCGATGGCTTTGTTCAGGTTGACGTCGCGTGGTTCCCGGTCGGGCATCGTTTCGGGGCCGAAGTCCGGATCGGGGCGATCTCCTTTCGTGTGCGGGGGTGGAGGCGGACGTCCCGGTCGGCCGCCATCGGGACGGTCGGGTTCGGCCTTGGGGTCGGGCGGCCCCGGCCCGGACTCGCGGCCCGGACGCTTGCCGAGAAAGTAATACGTCCGCGCCAATTCGAACCGGAATTGGGCGGGCGGCGACGGTTCCAGCGGGAGCGCAGCCAGAGCCTCGAGCGCCTTCCTGTACGCCGCGTGTGCCGCCGCGGGGCGGCCCCTGGCCCACTGCACGTTTCCCACCTCGTTATGAATCCGCCCCACCTCACAAACCACCGCCGGGTCGCCCGGCCGCTCCCGCTGGAGTTGTCGGTATTGCTCCAGGGCCTGCAAGTACGCGTCCTCGGCCTGCTCGGCTTGCCCCAGCCGCTGCCGAATGTCGCCGACTCGGCGGTGGGCATCCGCGACCTTTTGCCGCAATTCGACGTCGCCGGCGCCGGCTTGGGCCAAACGGGCGTAGAAGCTGATCATGTGCTCCAGCAAGGCGGCCGTCTCGGT
>CAIYOB010000704.1 GCA_903927685.1 uncultured Planctomycetaceae bacterium | reverse complement strand
GGCGTTTCCTGGTTCGCTCGGATGGCGCCCGGAACGGTATTCGACGTCCAATGCATCGTCGGGCCGATACTGACCCCGTAATTGCTGCCGGGGCCGCCACTCCAGATATCTGTGCCCGATTCGACCGGCGGATCGTCCGACGGGCACAGGTACGAGTTAATGATGGTCGTCTTCGGTTCGTCGTTCTGCCCCCAGTGCCAAGGCACCTTGAAGTCGATCCGGTCGTAAACGACCTGCTCCTCGATGTACGGCAGCAGCATGGTGTGGACGCTGAAGCCTTCCCAGTGACCATAGTAGCCTGGCGGGACGGCGCCGTTCTGCATCCGATAGCTGAACCGCGGGAACATCTTGTACGTGTCGTGATAGTTCTGTGCCGCCAAGCCGTACTGCTTGAGATTGTTGTAGCACTGCGTGCGGCGGGCCGCCTCGCGGGCCGCCTGGATCGCCGGCAGCAGCAGGGCGACCAAAATGCCGATGATGGCAATCACCACCAACAGCTCGACCAAGGTAAAACCCTTCTTGCGGGAAACCATGTATCCACCTCCCAAAACGGAAGAATAAAAGAGCGAAAACAAACCTTATAGAGCCGCCCCGTTCAGATCCCCGGGGCACAAGTAACCAATACTCGCTTGTTCAGATTAGGGACACTGATGTCCAGATTCCCCAGTCGTTGTTCGTGGAGTAGGATGGAAAATCTCGGCGGGCCAGTCGGCAGCCGTTAATCTAGCCAACTCCCAGAGCAAAGGCAAGGATTCGATCCGTTGGAAAACGCCAGATGCGGGGAATTTCTGGTTCTCCGTACAAGAAAACCTGTCACAATTCTATCCCGGTTGGTCTTGTTTCGGCATTTTGACGTTCGTTCCTTCCGTGCCTTCGACTGAACGTCTACGCCGTTTGTCGTTGCCGAGCTCCTCGTTAGGGTGGTAGCCGAGTCAATGCCCAGGCCCAAAGACGACGGCATTCAGGAACAGGCGTTGGCTCGCTGGGTACATCGCGCGGAAGTTCGGATCATCGGTAAACGCGACGACGTGGCCTGCACCTTGGGCTTCGTACACCAAGTACGGCGTTTGAGCGACCAGTTCCAACGTCTCCGGCCAGCAGAACCCGCTGGCCAGAACGTCGGGCGGCGCCGCGAACGTGACCAGTGAGCGGCCTTTCGACAAGTCCGGCGGCGTCAGGATGACGTTGCCCTGATAGAACACTTCGAGCGCATCGGAACAGCCGAACGTCAGCCAGTGCTCGCGGAACACGCTGGCTCGCAAGAAGGCCCCCGGCGCGGGATCTGCCGGCTGCGGAGCGGGGGCCGCGACGATCTCGTCGGCGGGCTTGTCGGTTGCCGGTTTCGCGCTGGGCGGCGCGGGCTTATTCTTGACCTGGACGCTCAGCAAGGCGACGGGTTTTTGTGTGGCCCACATCGCGGCACGCTTGATCAGGATCAGCGTTCCGCCTTGGCTGATCCACTGCCGCAACCGGCCGACGTCTTTCTCGCCGGGGCCCTCGCGTTCGCTGTAATCGCCGTCGGGCAGGATCAGCACGTTGTACTCGTTCAGGTCCAGTCGGCTCAGATTGCTGCCGGCGACCCGCGTGAGCGGATAACGCCAGACCTGATCGAACAGATACCAGGTATGGCCCGCGGCATAACTGGCCGGGCGATCCACCAGCAGCGCGGCCTTGGGTGGCCGCACCCATTTGACGTGCGGCCCGCCCAACTGGGCGCCGGCGGAAACCAGCCCCGTGTTGCTGGCCAGGATCCGCAGGCCGTGATCCTTGGCCGCCTGGGTCATCGCCGCATGGACCGAGGCGGGGTTCTCGGCGGTACGCACGATCAAGGTTCCGCGCGGGCATTCGTCGTCGCCTAGGCGGAACTCGCGATCGGACACGTGGACTCGCAGCCCCTTGCGCAGCCACGCCAGCAGGGCGGGCAACGCCGCGTCGTGATCGGGGATCACATAGGCGACGGTCGCCCGTCCGCCCACGACGCGCCCCGCCTGCCCGACACCGTCCCACGGCTGGCTGGGAACGTCGGTCGCCGCGGCCGTCGCGAGGCAGTCCACACCGAACGCCAACGGCAGCGACCACGCGGTCACGTCGTAGATCTCGTCGGGGAACCGGTCGGCGTTCCGCTGGACCTGCCGCTGGACGAACTCCGGCTCGAGGTCCACCTGGTGATCAAGCAGCACGCGGACCAGGCGGCCCGCCGGCTGGGCGACCGGGACGTGGAAGCTGCCGGCCGGAATCGAGCGCCGCTCCGGCTTGGCGTTCCGAATGTCCGCGCCATCCGTCTTGAATCCCTGGGAGACACGCCGCACCTCGACGCCGTTGCGGCGCAGCAGAGCGGCTAGTGCGGCCGTGCGCTGCGGGGACGCGCCGGGCGGAAGAAAATAGTCGCGGACCGGTCCTTCGTCACCCAGTTGGATGCTGCGGCGGCGGGCTTCACAGAACTCGTCCACCACGCGTCGGGAGTTGGCTGCGGCGAACTCGACGGTCGTCAGCGAACTGACGTAGTGATGGGCGATCGCGTCGGCCAGCCGCAACGTCTGTTCGTCGCTGCGGCGGATCAACAGCCCCCGCACGCCGGCCTGTTCCCAGAGGTTCGCCAAGCCGCCTTGAAACGTCGGCCACGTCGAACCGTAGCCGGGATAGAAGGCGTCGAACATCTCCCGCGTGGTATAGGCGAACCCTTGCTCGTCAAATCGCCGGGCCAACTGCCGGCCGAGCAGGTCCAGCGATTCCATCTGTTGCGGCAGGTAGAAGGGATTGATCGGCTCGGCCTTGGGCGTGAAGAAGTACGTGGCCTCGTGTCCCATTTCGTGCGCATCCACAAAGATCTGCGGCTGCCACTGCAGGTACGCCGCGGCCCGGGCCTGCGACTCGCGCTGACTCTGCAGGAACCAGTCGCGGTTCATGTCGAACAGATAGTGATTGAACCGCCCGCTGGGCCAGCGTTCGGTGTGCTCGGTGGCCAACGGCTGGGCGTCCGGGAATACGCCGCGGGTTTCGCGGTACACGTTCACAAACCGCTCGTGCCCGTCGGGGTTCTGGAGGGGATCGATCAAGACGACCATGTCGTTCAGCAGTTTCCGCGTCACCGGCCGGCGATCGGCCAACAGGTGATATGCGGTCAGCAAGGCGGCTTCCGGGCCGGACGTCTCGTTGCCGTGGATTCCGTAGGCCAGCCAGATCACCGCCGGCTGGTCCGCCGCCAGCCCGCGGGCCTGCTCCGGCGTCAAGTTCCGCGGATCGGCCAGTTGGAGACTGGCAGACCGGATCGCATCCCGCCGCGCCAGGTTTTCGGGGCTGGCGAGCACCAGGTAAACCAGCGTGCGTCCTTCGTACGTCTTGCCGTAAGGCACCAGGGCGGCGCGGTCCGGTGCGGCCTTGACCAAGGCCCGCAGGTAGCGTTCGATTTCGGCGTGACTCGTGATGTCCCGGCCCCACGCGTGGCCGGCGACCTGCTGAAGTGTGGGAATCTGCGGATCCGCCTGCAGGTCGGGCAACGGCAGCAATCCCGAGGCCGTTCGCTCGGCTGCCCAGGCACCGGCGGAAAGGCAGAGCACCAAGTAGGCGATTGCACATACACTCTTCATCGCGGGAACTCCTCGATCGGAAACGAAGCACGTCAGGGGTGTTGGGTCCTATTCTGATTCGGGGCGGGCGGGAATCCAGTGCTCCGTCAAGCCTAAGTGTCGGGGTGCCTGGGGTCGAGCGCAGCGAGCCCCCAGTGGCAGAAACTGGGGGCTCGCCACTCGTACCTCGTGGCTCGACCCCAGGCACCCAGCCCCCATTCTCAGCCTGGACAAGGCACTAGCCGCCCGTCATGCGCCGCCGGATCGTCCGTTCGATCGCCTGACCGATTTCGTCTGCCGGCACGATTTGAGTGGCGGCGCCCAGTCGCACGGCGGCTCCGGGCATGCCCCAGACCACGCTGGTGGCCTGGTCCTGGGCGATTGTCTCCCAGCCGCGCTGGCGGAGGGCGGACATCCCCCGGGCTCCGTCCTGGCCCATGCCGGTCAGCAGGACGGCGATCCCCGGTTCGACCGGCGCGGTCAGCAGCGAGTCGAAAAACGCGTCGACGGACGGCCGGTGAAAGCACTCGGCCGGCTCCTTGACGTAGGCCAGACAGCCGCTGGCGTCCAGGATCAGATGGTCGGACGTGCAGGCCACGAGGACCGCTCCGGCGGCGGGCCGTTGGCCGTGCTCGACCGCCTGGACGGGCAGCTGAGTTTCCTGGGCCAGCCAGCGAATCAATCCGGGGACGAAAATCTCGTCCAAGTGTTGCACAATGGCCACGGCGTACGGACGTTGGGCCGGCAGCTGGCCCAGTAACGTCCGCAAGACCTGCGGACCGCCCGTCGAGGAGCCGACGGCCACCAGCGGAGGCGCCGCCGGCGCTGCGGCGCGCCGCAGCGGCAGCCGCGGAGCGAGGCTCGGGCCGGCCAGCGGCGCCGCTTCCAGGCTCGCCACCTGCCGCATCTTGCGAATCAGCTCCCGGGCGCCCTCCAGCGATCCGCTGGGCCCCAGCACCGGCGTGTTGACCGCGTCGACCGCGCCGCAGCCCAACGCCTCGTAGACGTAGGTGACATTGGTCTTGACGTTCGCCGTCGTCACCAGGATCGGACAGGGACAGCTGGCCATGATCCGCCGCGTCGCTTCGACGCCGTCCATCACGGGCATGATCATGTCCATCAGGACCAGGTCGGGACGATCGCGCTGACAGCGCTCGACGGCCTGCTGGCCGTTCTCGGCCAGCCAGGCCACCTCCGCCTCCGGCATCGATTGGACGACGCGACGCAGAACCTCGAGTGCCATCCGCAAGTCATTCACTATCGCGACGCGCATCCGTCGAGATCCTCCCTGAGATCGCGGCCCGTAGCACGGAACGTGTCGTCATGATGTCCACGTCCGTGACCAACAGATCGTACCGCCCGGCACCGTGGACTGTCCAGCCGGCGCGGGCAGGGGCCAGGACAAGAGGCGGCAGCATCGGGTCAGGCTTTCAGTTGAAAGGTCGCGATGGAAGCCTGCAGGGCGGCGATCGCCTCGCGCAGGTCGCTGGCCGCGTGACTGTACTCGCTGATCGATTCGCTGGTCTGGGTGGCGCTCTCGGTCAGCTGGGCCATGGCGCTGCTGATCTGGCCAGCGCCTTGGGCCTGGGATTGCATGCTCTCGTTGACGCGTTCAAACCGTTCGGTGTTGGCCCGGACGCGTGCGATGATCTCCTCCATCTGCCGGCTGATCTCCTCGACGCCTTGGACGCTGCGGCGGACCTTGTCCGCAAAGCGGTCCATCTCCATGACGCCCTCGGAGACGGCGGTCTGCATCTGCTGGACCATCTGTTCTATATCCAGCGTGGCGGAAGCGGTCTGGTCCGCCAGGCGGCGGATCTCCCGGGCGACGACCAGGAATCCGACTCCGTATTCGCCGGCCTTTTCCGCTTCGATGGCGGCGTTCACGGACAGCAGGTTGGTCTGATCGGCGACCTTGGTGATGGTGGTCACGACGCCCGTGATGTTGTTGGCCTTGTGGTGGATCACGGCCAGCTTGTCGCCGATGGACGAGGTGGCCTGCTCCAGGCCCCGCATGTTCGACTCCATCTCCTGCAGTCCCTGGCGGCCGGACTTGGCCAGTCGATCCGTCTGGACCGCCTCGTCGTGGACTTCCTGCATCGTCTGGACCAGTTCGCTGGAGGTGGCCGAGATCTCCTTGGTGGCCGCGGCGATCTGGTTCGTCGAGGCTCCAAAGGTGCTGACGTTGGCCTGTTGCTGGCGGCTGGTCGCGGCCAGTTCGGTGGCCGTCGAGTTCAGCTGGACACTGCTCTGTTTGACCTGTCCCACCAGGCTATTGAGGTTGGCGGTCATCGAGTGAATCGAGCACAGCAAGGCCCCGGTCTCGTCGGGGACGCTGCTCGTTTCGACGTCTTCCGTCAAGTCGCCCTGCGCGACCCGCTCGGCCGCGTCGGCGGCAACCCGCACCCGCCGTCCCAAGCGATAGCTCATCGTCAGCAGCAACCCGACGATTGCCGCCAGGGCGGTCAGCGAGACCGACATCCGGTACGCCAGCTGCCACCGAATCGGCCCCAGGATTTCGGCCTCCGGTTCCCGCAGGATTACGGTCCAGCCGCCCGAGGGAATCGGAGCGGCCGCGAAATAGTAACGCTCGCCGTCGAGCGGATCCTCGTCGCATTTCAGGCGGACCGTCTTGCGCACGCCCAGCAAGTCCTCGAACAGGTCGGCGTAATCCGAAGCGGCCACCTCTTGCGTCATCAACATGCCCTCGGTGTCCGCGGCCTTGTCCGACGGCGGGTCGGTCGTCGCCGCGATGAAGCGTCCCCGAGAGCTGATCAGGAACAAGTCCATCCGGTCGCGTTCGGCCGCTCGCCGCAGTTCCGCTTCGACATCCGCCAAGGCGAAATCGAGCCCTGCGATGCCCAGGAACTTGCCGTCCTTGACGATCGGGTAGACCTGTTCGACGATCAGTTTTTCCTGGTACACGTACGGTTCCGTGACCAGCGGAGCCGCCTTGTGGGTATCGTTGAAGGCCGTCTTGGCGCCTTGGTAGTAGAGGCTCGTCTCCAAGTTGACCAACGGCTCCAGCTTGATCGTCCGGACGCGGTCGGGCACCACGAACCAGTAGGGGATGAAGCGACCCTGCGGATCCATCGCCTCCGGCGGCAGCTTGCCCAGGCTGGCCGCGTCCTGTTGGTCGGCATTCGGTTCGTAACCGAAGTAACAGCCGGTGAACTCCGGCGAGTTCTGCAGCACGGTGCGGGCGAGTTCCAGCGACGCCTCGCGACTGCCGAACATGCCGGCCACCTGCGCCTCGGCCATCCGCTGGGCGCTCAACAGAGCCCGCTCCAGCCGGTCTTCGATGCGGGCTGCGTTCAGGGTGACTTCGATCCGCAGCCGTTCTTCCGCCGCCTGCCGCAAACCGTCGAAAGTTGCGAGGATCCCCAGCAGGATGACCAGGGCGAAGATCAGCAACGTGGGAATGACCACGTACAGCAGCATGCGGCCGAACACGGATTGATTCAGCTGACTTAACCAGTTCTTCACCAGAGGACCCTTTCGAAAGGCTCTAGGCTGGAGCACAGAGGCGAGTGCGTTGTCAAGGCTAAATGTTGGGGTGCCTGGGGTCGAGTGCAGCGAGCCCCCAGAGGGAAGAACTGGGGGCTCGTCACTCGCACCTCGTGGCTCGACCCCAGCCACCCAACCCCAACTCCTAGCCTGGACAACGCACTAGGCAATTGTGCTGCACACGTGCCGCGTGGCGACAACCGTCAAAATTTGCCCGCCCCTCTTTTTCCGCACCGGTTCCCTTTATGCTAATTGCACCGGTGGCAGCGGACAAGCAAGTTGGGAACGTGGAGCTGGACGATGACTTCAACGTATTTCTGGATCCTGGCCCTGGCGACCGCTGCGGCGCCGGCGGAACGGTGGGCGGTTGTCGATCCGCAAGGCGTCATGCGGTGGCGCGACGACCAGGCGGAGGTCGCGCTGTTCGGCGTGAACTACTATGCGCCGTTCTCGGTCGACCACGAAGGACTGTCAACGCTGGGCGAAGATCATCGCCGGACGATCGAACGCGACGTGGCTCACTTCCAGCGGCTGGGCCTGGACGCCATCCGGCTGCACGTCTTCGACCGGCAGATCAGCGACACGGAGGGCAACCTGGTCGCGAACGAACACCTGGACCTGTTCGACTACCTGGTGTTCTGCTGCCGCGAGCGCGGCATCTATACCGTGCTGACGCCGATCGCCTGGTGGCCGTTCCATGTCGGCAACCGCGGGTTCTCGTCGCGGTTCAGCATGCCGGAGATGACGTCCCAGCCGGAAGCCCGCCGAGCCCAAGAGACGTACTTGCGGCAGTTCCTGCAGCACGTCAATCCGTACACCAAGCGAGCCTACAAGGATGAGCCGGCGGTGGTGGCGATCGAGTTGATCAACGAGCCGCTGTACGCGCCGGACACGAGCGTCACCCAAGTCCGCCAGTACATCGACGACCTGGCCGCCGCCGTCCGTTCGACCGGCGCGCCCCAGCCGATCTTCTACAACGGCTGGGCGGACAACGAGTCGGCGGTTGCCGAGTCTTCGATCGAGGGCTGCACGTTCGGCTGGTATCCGACGGGCCTGGTCTCCGGCGGCTGCCTGCGCGGCAACTATCTGAGCGCGGTGGACGACTATTCGCGGATGCGTCTGCCGTGCCTGGACCACAAGGCGAAGATCGTGTACGAGTTCGACGCCGCCGACGTGCCGGGCCGGGTCATGTACCCGGCGATGGCCCGGGCCTTTCGCAGCGGCGGGGCTCAGATCGCCTGCCAATTCCAGTACGATCCCACGCCGCTGGCGGCTTACAACTACGGCTGGCAGACGCATTACTTGAACCTCGTGTACGCACCCGGCAAGACGCTCAGCTTTGCCATCGCCGCCGAGGCTTTCCGGCGGACGCCGCGTCTGGCTCGGTTTGGTGCCTATCCGGACAACACGACGTTTGGGCCGTTTCGCCTTGACTTTGCCCGCGACCTGAGCGTCCTGGCCACCGACGAGGCGTTCCTGAACGCCAACGCGACGGACGAGCGGCCGCCGACCCCGGAACGGCTGCAGCGAATCGCCGGCTGCGGCCGCTCGCCGCTTGTCGAGTACGACGGGACCGGCGCGTACTTCCTGGATCGCCTGGCCGACGGCCTGTGGCGGCTGGAAGTTTACCCGGACGCCGTCTGGGTCGGCGATCCCCACGCCGCGACCAGTTTGCAGCGCGAGGTCTCACGAGTGCTCTGGACGTCTCGCGAGATCGCGGTCCGCTTGCCGGACCTGGGCGACCAGTTCCGCGTCCGCCGGCTCGCGCCGGAGCCGGACCAAGGCGAGCCAGCGACCGTCACGGCCGGCCGCTGGCAAGTGGAACCGGGCGCGTACGTGCTGGCACGGACGGGAGTCGAATTGCCCGCGACGGTGGCGACCGATTGGTACGCACCTCGTCCCCGGAACAACGAGCTGGCCGTTTGGCTCCGCGTGCCTGACCGCTGGCGGCAGGGATACGACGTGCCCGTCCAGGCGACAATTGCCAGCCCCGACGTGCACAGCGTGCGTTTCCATTGGGCGGATTCCCAGGCCGTGACGCTCGAGCCAGCCGGTCCCTATGAATACCGAGGCGTCGTACCGGGCGCGGCGCTGCGTCCGGGCCAGTGCTTGGCGTCCCTCGAGGTGCAGACGGCCGGCGGCGTGCACTGGTTTCCGCCGGGGGCGGGCGAGCCGACCAGCCGTGGCGAGCCGCGCGTCGTTTGGCAAGCCGAGGCAACGGCGCCGGCGCCGCAGGCTCACGGTGCGCCGGGCGTGGTCGCCGAACTGGCCGCCGGGCCCGCGCTCAGCCTGACATCGCCAGGCTTCGCGGCGGATTCGGCGGTCGGTGCGCGGGTGGCTGTGGCGCCGCTCGCCGCCGCGGACGGCGATGTCAACGACTATGACACGTTGCTGGTCCGAGCGCGGGCCGTCGAGCCCGAGACCGACGCGTTCGAGTTGGGCCTGATCCAGCGGGGCGGTGCCGCCTTCGGGACAACCGTGCCGCTCTGGTCCGACTGGTACGACGTCGTGGTCCGCCTGGATGAACTCAGGCCGCTGTGGGGCACGCCGCCGGGTGCGGCCCAGGTGACGGAATTGAATGAGTTGAGTTTCATCTTCGGCGCGTGGTTGTACGGGCGCAACCACAGCCTGCCGCACGGATTCCAGGTGCAACGCGTGTCCCTGGCGCACAGCCGCCGGGGCTGGCCGGTCGACATCGTCCCGCCGGACGCCCCGTTCGCTGTCTTCCGCGTGGACGCGCGGCCGATCCGCGTCGAAGGCCAGGCCGAGCGGCAGCAGATGACGGTCCGCGGCGGCCAGCCGGGAAGCCGAGCCTTGCGAGTCGCGACCAGCAGTTTTGGACGGGCCCCCAGTTGCCTGTCGTTCCGGCAAGTCGTTCCCGAGGGGCTGGATCCACGGCGTGTGCCGCTGGAATCATGTCGGACGATGCGGATCAGGGCCCGCGGCACCACCCCGGACACGAACCGGTTGGAAGTCGTCCTGCTGGAACGCGACGCGGCACCCTGGGGCACGGTGATCGAGTTGAGCGACCGGTGGCAGGAAATCGAAGTCCCCCTGGACCGGTTGCGGTTCTTCGACCATTGGGCGCATCCGGAAAACCGCGGCCGCCCCGCCGACCGCTTCCATCCGGAAAACGTCGAGTCGGTCAGTTTCTGCTTCGGAGCCTGGCTCTACGGCGACCGCGCCGCCCAGTCGCATGGTATCGAGGTGCAGGAAGTCGTGCTCGTGCCGGACGCTGGGCCGCCGTGACACGGCCCGGTTTTCACTCCGCCATTCTCAATTCCCCAGCGCCGAATTCAGCGTGCCACAGCGCCTCGACATGGCGGATCGACATTGACTTTCTTGCCCCCTTCGCATCTGATAAGCCAGTCTTGTCGCAACGGCTTCCAAGATTTCAACCGCAACGGAGGACTACCCATGCGGTCCCGAGCATCGGCTGGTGCAACGTGCGTTTCCTGGCGGCGGGGTGGGACGCTCGTCATCCTCTTGGCGGTCGCCCCGGCTGTCTTGGCGGGACCGGCGGACGAGGCCCGGCAGATCGCGGCCTGGGCTGGCTTTCACGGTGGCCTGGTCGTCCATGTGGGCTGCGGAGACGGGCAACTGACGGCGGCCCTCCGCGTGGCGGACAACTGTGTCGTGCAGGGACTGGACTCGGACGCCAAGCAGATCGAAACGGCGCGTCGGACGATCCGGACCTTGGGCGTGTACGGCCCGGTGTCGGTCCTGCAGTGGAGCGGCAAGCGACTTCCCTACGTGGACAATCTGGCGACCTTGGTGGTCAGCGAAGACGCGGGTGCCGCACCGGCCGGGGAACTGCTGCGGGTGCTCCGCCCCCACGGCGCGTTGCTGGTCAAGCGGGACGGAGCGTGGACGGTGACCGTCAAGCCGCCGCTGCCGGAAACCGACGAGTGGGAACAGCACTTCCACGGCGCGGACAACAACGCCGTCGCTCAGGACCGCGTCGTCGGCCCGCCGCGGCGATACCAGTGGCTGGGCGAGCCCCAATGGCAGCGTTCCCACCTGGCGCTGCCTTCGATCAACAGCATGGTCTCGACCCGGGGCCGCCTGTTCACCGTCGAAGATCTCGGCTCGGCCGAGCACCCGGCGCTGCCCGGCAAGCAGGCGCTGGTGGCCCGCGACGCCTACAACGGGGTCAGCCTCTGGAAGGTCCTGTTTGCCGACTGGCACCCGATCTACATCCGCAACAAGGAAACGCCTGTGCAGCTCCAGCGGCGGCTGGCCGCCGTGGGGGATCTGGTCTACTGCACCCCCGGATACTCGGCGCCGATTACTGTCTACGAGGCGTCGACCGGGGCCGTCGTCCGGCGGCTTGAGCAGACGGCGGGGACGGTTGAATTCGTGGTGGACCGAGACGTGCTGCTCGCCGTGACGGGCGACCAGGCCGACATCTCCGAGGCCCTGGCCGATCCGACTCGCTCGGCGCTGAACACCAGCCGGTTCCGGACCGAGGCCTATGGACCGGCGATCCAGCGGTCGGCGGATCCCCGGAACGAGATCCTGGCTCTGGACGCCGAAACGGGCCGCGAACTCTGGCGCGCCTCCGGCGCGGCCACGAAAGGCTACGAGGGCGCGAGTTTGGCGGCCAGCGGCGACCGCGTCCTCTTCGCCACGTCGTCGGAACTCGTCTGCCTGGACCGCGCGAGCGGCCAGGCCGCGTGGCGTGCTCCCGCCCCCATCGTCCTGAAAGGCCCCTCGGGCATTGCCGTCTCGCTCGTGCTCTCGGATCGCGCGGCTTTTCTGGCCGATTCCACACAGTTGCGGGCGTTCCGCCTGGCCGACGGCCGGGAGCTGTGGACGACCCCCGTCACGATCAATCACCACAAGCCGCCGGACGTCTACGTGGCGAACGGTCTGGTGTGGGCCGCGGCCTACGACGCTTCGACGGGCAGGCCCGCGCCGGCGCTCGGCCTGGATCGGATGGGCGTCAATGGCTTCGATCCCGAAACGGGCCGGCTGGTCAAGCAGTTGGATCAGACGATGGCCGGTCCCATGGGGCACGACCGCTGCTACCGGAACCGCATCACGGCGCAGTACTACATCAACTCCGCGACCGGCGGCAGCGATTTCCTGCGGCTGGACTCGCCTGCCGAGTTCCCCAACCCGTGGATCCGCAGCACCTGCGGTATCGGCCCGCTGCCCTGCAACGGCCTGTACTATGCGGGGCCGCCGTCCTGCGCGTGCTGCAACAGCGTCCTGCTGAACGGCATGAACGCGCTGGCCGCGGAGCCGGGACTTGCCACCTCCGATCAACCGATCAACGTCGGCGACGAGGCGGTGCTGGAAAAGGGGCCGGCCTTCAGCGACAGCTCCCGTTCCGCAGCTCTCGTGGCCGAATCGCCGGATGATTGGCCGGCTTATCGCCACGACAACGCCCGGACCGGAACCACGCAGACCAAGGTCCCCGCCGCCTTGGTCAAACGCTGGGAGACCCGGCTTGGCACCCGCACCAGCGCGCCGGTCATTGCCGCCGGTCTGGTGTTGGCCGCCGACGTGGACGGGCATGCCGTGTGCGCCCTGAACGCTGCGGACGGCAAGCTCGTGTGGCGGTTCGCTGCCGACGGCCGCGTGGACTCGCCGCCGACGTATCACCAAGGCCTGGTGCTGTTCGGCTCGCGCGACGGTTCCGTCTTCTGCCTGCGGGCGGCCGACGGGCTGCTCGTCTGGCGGTTCCGGCCGCTGCCGCCGCGGCTGATCTGCGCCTACGGACAACTCGAATCGGCCTGGCCGGTCAGCGGCAGCATTTTGATTCGGGACGGCCTGGCGTATTTCGCCGCCGGGAGGAATTCCTTTATCGACGGCGGCATTTTCCTGTATGCCGTCGAACCGCGTTCGGGCCGAGTCGTGCACCAGCAGCGGATGTACGGTCCCTACGGCGAGAACGGCTTCCCTGTCGAGAACCGGGAGGTGGTCAGCGGGATGAGTATCGAAGGCTTCAAGGCGGACGTCTTTCTCGCGGACGACCGACTGCTGTATCTGCGGCACCAGGCCTTCACACCGGACCTCGCTCCGGTTCCGCTTCAAGACGTGACCAACCCGCACCTGATTCCCTCGCACGGGTTCCTCGAGTCGATTCCGCAACACCGCTCGTTCTGGACCATCGACACGATGCTGCACTACGACATTCCCACGGGGTTGGGCGGCATCCACGGCGACATCCTGGTCATCGACGGCTCGCGATTCTACGAAGTCCGTGGCTATCCGCCCGGACGCACGGCCTGGTTCGACCCGCGGACCAGCGGCTACACGCTGTACGCGGGGACGTACGGCCAGCCGGCTCGCGAGCCCCCCGCGACCGAGGCCCCGGCCGCCCGCAGGCGGGCGGCGAAGCAGACGGTCGCCAAGCCGGCAACCGCCAAGGCGTCCGCGGCCGAACAGGCCCAACGCAGGAAAGCGCGCGCCCGCTTGGCCACGACGTCCAACGTGGCTCCCTCGACGAAGCTCTGGAGCAGTTCCCTCCCGCTGACCGGCAAGGCGCTGGCCTTGGCCGGCGACGTCCTGTTCGTCGCCGGAACGCCGGTCGAGTTCCCGGAGGACGATCTGGCCCAAGCCTATGAAGGACGCCTGGGCGGTATCCTCTGGGCCGCCTCGGCGTCCAGCGGAGAGAAGCTGGCCCAGTACATGCTGGACGCCCCGCCCGCCTGGGACAGCCTGGCCGCCGCTCAGGGCCTGCTGTTCCTCACGCTGTCCGATGGTCGGGTCCTGTGCCTGGGGCCGCAGTAGCGGGCCGGCTGGTGCAACGACCTCCCACTCGTTCGGCAGGAGTTTCTACAACGATAACGGCGCAGAGATCGAGCAAGCCCACACCACCCCGGAGATGCAAGTCGAATTCGGCGTGGACTATATCTACGGCTGGGAAATCAGCGCGGGTTACGAGCTGTACGGCTCCACGGGGTTCATGACTCAAGCCCTGGGGGATTTCGGGCTGGTGCCCGAGGAACCGGCGAGCGACCATTTCATCGCCTG
>CAIYOB010000703.1 GCA_903927685.1 uncultured Planctomycetaceae bacterium | reverse complement strand
GTTGTGCTGGCGTTCGCGGTCCGGGCTCGCAAGATCGCCCAGTCCGAGCAACTCGACGGTAATCCGCTGGAAGACTACGTCCGGCTGGTCCGCCAGTGCGGCTGCAACATGCGCAAAGTCCTCCAGCAGATCGAGGCGGGCGAGATGTTGCCGCGCTAATGGCAGCGGCATCAGCGCCGGTATCGGCATCGGTACTGTCGGGCGTTTTCCGGTTTCCCGGCGAAATGCGGGATTTCGAGCGGCGGTTGCGAGCGTTTCGCGACTGCCGCTTTTTTGTCCTTGCCTGCGAAAGGACTGCCCCATGCAATGCTTTGAACACCTCAAGCTAAAGACCAACGTCAAGCGGATCAACGGCTCCAAGGACGTGGCCCCCGTGTTCCGGGCGATCCTGGACGCGGAGAGCGAAATGGACCGGGACAAGGAACACTTCTGGGTCCTGTGCCTGAACACGAAGAACGTGATCTTGCGGGTGGAACTGGTCACGCTGGGCCTGCTGGACCAGACGGTGGTCCACCCCCGTGAAGTCTTCCGGCCCGCCATCGGCTGTTCCGCCAAGAACATCATTCTGGCCCACAACCATCCGAGCGGCGATCCGACACCCAGCGACAAGGACGAGACGCTGACCGCTCGGCTGATCGACTGCGGCAAGATGCTCGACATCCCTGTCCTCGACCACGTCGTGATCGGCCTCGGGGGCGACTACTGGTCGATGCGAGAACGATTCAACAACGACGACTGTCACCGTCCCACGCTGGACACGTCCGGCTGGTGACGCCTCCCTTGCCCTGGAGTGGATCATCCCGGCTGTCGTTGGCCGGCAGGGTCTTGCAGCTGCCCGTGGTGGGTCATGTGCATTCGCGCCGAGGCACCTTGAGCTGTCCCCACCCGAATCAAAAAGACAGGCTGAAGCTGGCTCGGCGACCCCTGGTCGTAAACAGGCGTAGGCGACACGTAAGCAGCGCTGACAGCGTGGAAAGACACCGCACGGCCTGGATAGCTGCGCCGCCAGTGTGACTCTGGGGCAGGCCGCTTGGTTCCACCTTCACTTCCCCTTCCACCCTTGGAGGACCCCATGAACGCCACATCCCCTTTCAACGTCGCCGCCGGGGCGATGACCTACTGGTCGCTGGGCCAGCAGACCGATCCGCAGATCCTGACCAACGGGCTGGGCCAGCTCGGCTTGCCGGATTACTCGCCCAAGCCGCGAACATGGCTGACCTCGCTCAAGGCGGCGCTGGCCGAGATGTTCGCCAAGCCGGAGGAACTGATCCGGCCGCTGAAGAACCGCAAGCGTGACGGCTACACCGTGGTCGTCGAAGAGAAGGGCGTCTCCCAGAACACCTACACCCGCGAGGTCAACGCCAGCGTGGACCCCGACAGCGGCCACGTGCAAATCACGGCCGGTTACGCCGATGTCACCGAACTCCAGCGGTTGACGCGTCACTTCCACCGTGTGCTGCCGTCGTCGTCCGTGGCGGACATGCTGACCAACATCATCCACCAGCAGTTGGGCGGCATTTCCCTGAAGGCCAACGGCGGCTTGTACTTCATCCCCGAAGACCGCATCACCACCTGGCGGAACGTGATCATGGTCGTCGAAGCGGCTGCGGTCGAACCCACGACGAATGACCTGTCCGTCGTGCCGCTGGAACTGAACGAGATGACCTTGCGGGACATCAAGCGGAGCATCTGCCGCGAAGTCGAGTCGGAAGCCGAACGCCTGCGGAAGGACATCGCGGAGAACAGCCTGGGCACCGATGCCCTGCTGAACCGTGCCGTCCGGGCCAGCCAACTGCGGGACCGCATTCGCCAGTACGAGCAAATCCTGGGGCAGGCGTTGGACGTGTGCCACCAGAACCTGGACATCGCCGTGCAAGCGTTCTCCGTCGCCGCTGCCGTCCAGGACGACGCCGACATCTACGACGGCGTGTTCGCCTGATCGCCCTGATCGTTGCTGATCGGCAAGCCCGCGATCGCGCCCCGGTAGTTCGGGGCGCATTCATCGGCTTTCCGGTTTCTGCCGCGCTGACGACGATGGCATTGACACGGCTCGCCCATCGGATTTTTCCGGTTTCTTTCGGAAACCGGCGGTTTACAAGCGGCGGTTGCGGGTGTTCGCAGCCGCCGTGTTCTTACGTTTCCGTCTCTTTCGCTTGGAGAACTGTCATGCCCCAAACCAATTGGGCACCGCTGATCGCCGGGCAAGTGGGCGTCGTCCCGCTGTCGCTCGGCATCCCCGGCGTGGCCAAGACGGCCTTTTTCGAGGCGTTGGCCCAGACCACAGGCCGCCGCTTCATCCCGTACATGCTGGACCAAGCCTTGCCCGAAGACCTGAAGGGCTACCCGCTGGTCCAGGACATCCAAGTCAACGGCCTTGCCGCCAGAGCGATGGTCCACGTTCTGGAGGAAGCCCGGCTGCGGGCCGAATCCGAGCCGACCGTAGTCCTGCTCGACGAACTGACCTGCGCCGGCCATTCGATCCAAGCCGCCGCCTTGCAGTGGGTCAACAACCCGAGCCCCATGTCCTGGATGTTCGCCGCTGCCAATCCGCCCGACAAGGCGGCTGCCGGCGTGGACCTGACGCCGCCGATGGTGAACCGGCTGTGCGTCGTGCCGTGGGAAACGCCCATCGAAGCCATCCGGCAAGGCTGGCGCAGCGGGCTGGAGTTCCCGGCTCCGGAAGTTCCCATCGTGCCGGCCAACTGGCGCGACTACCTGGCGAAGTGGGGCTGCCTGGTGGACGACTTCATCCAGCGGTTCCCGGATCGGATGGAAGCCTATCCCCGTGATCCGGCCAAG
>CAIYOB010000702.1 GCA_903927685.1 uncultured Planctomycetaceae bacterium | reverse complement strand
CGAAGGTGACGTCCGACAGTCGCACGCCGACTCCGCCCAGGCCGACGAACAGGCTGCCGCCCGCCAGGGCGGCCGCGAGTCGGACGCCGTCGTTGCCCAGCGGCGACTTCTGGAAAGCCAGCGTGCCGTGCACTTCGGCGAAATCCGGCAGGGTCAGCGTCGCCTGGACGGTGACCTGGAACACGCCGGCGGCCACGGGGATCCGCTGGCCGCCCAGTGGCACTTCGACCGTCCGCCCGGTGTTGTTCAGCCGGGCATCCAGGGCTCCGTCGAGCCCTAGCTCACCCAAGCCGACGAAAGCGGCCTGGCCTTGGGCTACCGCGGCGTACGTCGCCCCCGGCTGATGTCCCTCGTCCTGCGCCGAGTCGCGAGTCTGGAACAGGACCAGCCCCAGGCCGGCGTTCGGGACGTGCACGCCCACGCCGTGGAAACCGAACAGCGCGTGCGCTTGGGCGGAAACGGTCAGCGTTGTATCGGTCACCGAGCCGCGGGTCTCCGTCTTCTTCGTGACGGCCAGCGTACCGTCGATATCCAGGAAGTCGGGTACGACCAGGGTCGCGGTGCCTTTCCAATCGACGACGCCGGATTCGACCCGGATGTCCACATTGCCGACCCGCACGTCCACGTCCTGGCCCGTGTTGTTGAAGCGAGCCGCCATCGAGCCTTGCAGCGTGCCCCCCTGGATGACGCCCTTCAGCTGGGCCTGGCCGCTGGCCGCCAAGGCACAGCTGCCCGGCTCCGGTCCACCGCCGGCCGTGACGTAGGCGATCAGGCCCAGGTCGACCTGACTAAGTTCCACGCCCACTCCGCCGTGAGGCGACACCAGACCGTCGTGCAACGAGGCGCCCAGCGTGGTCCGCCCGCCGTGGGTTTCCTTGCGGAAGCTCAGCTGGCCGTGGATGTCGACGAAATCCGGCACGGACAGCGTGGCCCCGACTGTCACCTCGGTCACCCCGTCTTCGACGGCGACCTGTTCTGAGCCGATTGGCACGTCGACGCGTTGGCCGGTGTTATTCAGCTGGGCCAGCAGCGAGCCCTGCAGCGTCAGCGCCTTGATGCCGACCAACTCGGCCTGTCCGCGGGCGACCATGGCATACGTGATCTGCCGGTCCGGCGTCTGCTGCGGGTCGTGGATCACGAGCATCCCGAACTGCCCCTGATTCACGCGGACACCGACCTGGTCAGCCCCCAGCGTCACCTGGCCGGTGCCCGCGAAGCCGACCGTCAGGCTGGTGCGGCTTCCTTCCTCGTCCGCCTGGCGGAACTGCGTGTACGCAATGGCCAGCTGGCCGCTCAGATCGACGAAGTCGGGCACTTGGAGGGTGCCGCTGCCGGCCCAGGCCGCCACGAGATCGCCGGTCGGGAACTTGATCGGCACGTTGCCGATGACCACGTCCACGGGGCCGCCCGTCTCGTTGTAGCGGGCGTCCAGTGTCCCGTGCAGTTGCAGCTTCTGCTGGCCCGCCAGACGCGCCTCGCCGCGGGCCACCAGGGCACAGCTGGCAACCGCGCCGTCCGCGTCGGGCAAGTCGACGACCAGTCCCAGGTCGGCGTGCGTCAGCTCGACGCCCAGGCCCCGCTGCGGAACCACGGTGCCGTCGTGCAGGCTGGCCGCCAACCTGGTGTGGGCGCCGTCCGATTGCTTGCGGAAGTAGACCGTGCCTGCGATGTCGACGAATTCGGCGACACGCAGCCTGGCTCCGACGCTCAACTCGGTCACCAGGGCGGGGTCGTCGAACTTGATTCGCACGCCGGCGACGGTCACGTCGATCGGCGTGCCTGTGTTGTTCAAGCGCGCCGCCAATTCGCCCTGTAAGTTCAGCGAGTCGATGCCGACCAGTTCCGCCTGGCCATGCGCCGCCAGGGCGTAGCTGGTCTGTTGGTCGGGAGCAGCCGCGGGGACGTGGTACAGGACCAGTCCCAAGCGGACGTCCGTGCCTTTCAAGCCGGCCTGGCCGTGTCCCAGCCACGCGCTGCCGCTTGCCCTGAGCCCGGCGGTCAGCGTAGTCTTGCCGGTGGCTTCGTCCAGTGTGTGCTGTACGACCAATTCGCCGCTGACGGCCAGGTAATCCGGCACGGTCAGCGTCGCGCTGCCGGACCATTCGGCGACTTGCGTGCCATCGGGGAAGACGATCTGCACGTCTCCGACCTGCTCGCTGACGGGCAGGCCCGTGTTGTTGAAGCGGGCGGCCATGCGGCCCGCGAACTCGAGCTGGTCCTTGCTGACGCCCACCAGTTGGGCT
>CAIYOB010000701.1 GCA_903927685.1 uncultured Planctomycetaceae bacterium | reverse complement strand
TCTGCCCTTCGCGGATGTAGTTCTTGAGGTGATCCGACAGCGTGGGATTCTGCAGCTTGTCCTGGTGGTCTTTTCGGAGTTTGGCCAAAACCTCTTCTCGCACCTGTGGACGAGTACTCGACGGACCGGGCTGAGGCGGCTTGGACTGCGCCGGCCGGGATGCTGTGGATTCGGGCGGTCTGCGGGGACCGCTCGGCGGCGTCCAGTGGCTGTCTTGTGGCTTCGGTTGGCTGGGACCAGCTCCGCTGCCGGCGCCCCCCGGTTTCGTCCAAACATTGCTTGGTTCCCACTTTCCACCGGTGTTCTTGTCCGGCTGACTGGGATCGGTGCCCTCTGGTGCCGTGTTACCCAGCTGTCCGGCGTCGTCACTCGCCTCCTGTCCGAGTGGCTGTCCGTCGGCGGGATGCGGCGTTTCCGAGCTGCCGTCGCTGCCGGGTGTTGGTGGAGTGGATGATGGCGTGTCCGTGGGTTCTCCGGGGGCCGCGCCGGACGGTGGACTGGGGAACGGATCATCGGCCTGTGCGGGTGGATCACGCTCCGTGGGCGGGGTTGTCATCTGATCCGCGGTCTCCGCGACCTGTTGCTGATCCTCCTCCGACGGGTAGAACCCCGGGGTATCCGTCACGTCGATATCGCTGTAATCATCATCTTCTGCGGGCATGGCGTCATCGGCGCTCCCAAACGCCCCACCACGTCCGTAATCCCCGTACTCCGCTTCATCGTTCAGGCCAAACCCGCTTGGCGGCGCATTGCGGCGGACCGGAGACTGTGGCTGCATCGCCACGTTGGGCTTCAGCTGGGCAGTGGGCTGCCCCGGACTAATTGCGGATCCCTGGCTCCGCGAACGCGGAGTCGAAGCCCGAATCTCGCCAGACAGCGTGGCGTTGGGGCCGGTCGGAGCCGGCAGCACGCGGAGCGGGGGGAAACGGGGCGACCGCGTCCAACTCCCGGTGGAGCGGTTCCACGCCCCTCCCGACGTGTTTGAGTTGGAACCATGCCAAACGCCGCCACCGCTTGGCCCGTCGTCGCCATCGCTCGCTGGTCGGCGGACGCGTCGATCGCCTGTGGGGGCCAATCGCGGCCCAGCCGCACCAAGCCGACGATTGGGAGCGTTCCATAGCGGCTCCGCCGCTTCGCAGGGGAGTCGCCCGTCGAAAAGTGGGGCGATGAACAGAAACAGAATACACAACCGGTTTGAGCGGACCATGCTCCTCCCCTTCTTTCCGACAGGCACGCCACGCGACAGGCTGCTACTTGAACGTTTCGGATTCGCCGCGCGTCATTGCCCCGACAGTTGCAGAAGCGCCCGCAGGCGAGCGGCGCGGTTCGATTTCTTGTCCGTGTCCGGTCGGCCGGCGATTTGTGCGGCGGTGTCGCTGGGGTACAGGTCCCAGAGGCCATCGGAAGGACTCACCGCCAAGACGTAGCGAGCGTCCTGGTCGACCACCTTCTTCTGTCCTTCCTTGGTGCCGTCTCCGCGGTCGAACCGAACCAGGATCGGATAGTCGCTCGTGTGACTCTTCTGCCCACCCGCCTCGACTTGTTCCTGCGCATTGTTGATATTGTAGTAGAAGTCCCCTTTCCCTTTGCCGTTGTCGATCGTGACGCCGAACGTCTTCCGGGTCAGTTCCCAGCCTTGGTCCGTGACGACAAAGGCATACGTTCCTGACGAGAGCGTCTGGGTCGTTTCGCCTCGGTCGCCGCCCCGGTCGAAGCGAATCACCCACTCGTAGCCTTCGTCCAGGGTCTGTGTGGAACCTGGGGCCATCGAGTAGTTTCTTTTCGCCAGGATGTAGTGGATCGTGGCCCCGGTGGATTTCGGGTTCATCAACAGTGTCCCGCTCTTGACCAGCTTCGTCACGTCCACGTCCACATCGGACACCGGATCGCCGACTCCGACGGGTACGTCCACCAAGTCTGAGCCTTCCACCGTACTGACGCGAATGTCTCCATTCCCCCCGGTTCCCGACAGGATGTTGCCGTCCGGCAGCATGACCATGTCGTCGGCAGGCAGTCCTGGGAAGAGAACTACTCCGGTTGGCCCGGAAGGAAACAGGGGGATGCTTCCGTTGTCCGGCCAAGGCTTCGAGAGAATCTCATTCGCCTCGCTCAGGCCTTGAATATCCTGGGCCAGTTCGTTCAGTTGATCGCTGGTAACCCCCGCCGGCAACGGCTGGCCCGAGTTGTTGACGGCCTGAATCAGAGCATCGATCTCGGCGTCCGTGACGGGCTCATTGTTATCAAACTTCTGTTTGATCTTGTCGAGTTCCGCTTGAACCTCCGGCGTCGCAGCATCCCCCAACTTGTCCTGCAGTTCGTCGATCTTCTCTTTGCCATCTTTCTTGACGACATCTCCAGCCAAGCTGTAGGTCGTTTTGTCCGCGGACTCGATCCCCTGGTCGTCGAGTTTCACATTGTTGCGAAGTGTATTGCTCGGCGCAGGCGCCGTATTCTTGACGATCTTCGCCGGCGCAGAAGTTGTGGTGCGGGTCGTTGGCCTGTACGTGCGCGTGGTGCGATTGGTTTGCGGCTGAGACTGATAGCGGTTGCCGTACTGCTGATTCTGGTTGAGTTGCTGGCTGGAGCGGATCGCTTGGTCGATGCCGCCAATCAAGCCTGGCAGCCAGTCCAGGTTGGGGTTATTCGGTTGGGGCTTGGGAGGCCGCGGACCTGAGGGCCAAGTCGGCGAGGTGGGATAACTGGGGCCATCATTGGCATCGCTCGAACTGGACCGACGCATGCCCGATGCTTGACCGGACAGCCCCCAGGAATTGCGGGTCCGCGAGGACTGCGCGGCGGCCGAGTCCGCGAACACCACCATCAAGCCCAAGGCTAACGCACACGACGAGATTCTTCCCTTGAACATAGCCCGCTCCCTCCACGTGATTTGTGAATCGACGGCCGGGATGCAGCCATCGGTCCAGGTGAGTACCGAATCGCGAACGCGAATCCGGGATATTCTTTTGCTGCCGCCGATGGCGGGCCAGGGGAAATCATTCGAAAAATGCAAAAGGCCAGAAGAAAAACGGGTGCCGCGGGGTTGCCTGTCCCGCCGTGACCGGGAAACAATGCGTTGGACGATTCCAGCACCGATCATCGCGAGCGTCACTCGCCAAATTCGTCCGCGTGCGTGGCAACTGACTGGCAGAGGCACGAAAACCGATGGAAACGCGATCCTATTCCGGCCGCGTTCAGCCGTTGTTGCAGCAGGTGTTTGGCATTGACGTGCGCGCGCTAGCTGCCCTCCGCATCGCGCTGGCCTTGCTGCTCCTGACCGATTTGGCCATTCGCAGCACCGACCTGATCGATCACTACACCGACGTTGGCATCCTGCCCCGCCCAGCGCGGATCACGGTCTTCGAACTGCGTGAAGAGACGTCGGCGCGTTTCTGGTGGTCGATCCACATGCTGAACGGCACCGCCTGGTTTCAGGGCGGATTGTTCATTGTGGCTGCGGCTTTGGCTCTCTGCCTGCTGCTCGGCTACCGCACGCGACTGGTAACGCTGCTCAGTTGGCTGATGCTCGTGTCGCTGCACTCGCGAATGCCCTCGGTCTTGCAAGGGGGGGATGTGCTGCTGCGGAGCCTGCTGTGCTGGTCCCTGTTCCTGCCACTGGGAGCGGTAGCCAGCGTCGATCATGCGTTTGGCCCCCGTCGGCCTGAGCGGCCGCCCGCCGCGGCATTGTCCCTGGCCAGCTTCGCCCTGTTACTGCAAGTGGCGATCGTCTATTGGTGCAGCGCGGCCGCCAAGAGCGATCCGGCCTGGTGGCGGGACAGTTCGGCCGTCTACTATGCGTTGCAGTTCGATCTGTACGTCAAGCCACTCGGCATCCGTTTGCGTGAGTACCCCCGCTGCCTCGAAGGATTGACCTTTTGCACGTACTGGTTCGAGTGGATCGGGCCTGCGCTGGCGTTCCTGCCTTGGCGGACCGGATTCTGGCGTCTGCTCGTGGTCGCGGGTTTCTGGGGATTTCACCTGGGTCTTGCGCTGACGCTGCACTTGGGGCTGTTCTCGTATGTCGCGATGACAGCGTGGCTCGTCTTCCTGCCCGCCGCCATCTGGGATCGACTTGCGATCTGGACCTCGTCCGTGCGCTCGGCGATCGTTCGTAGGGTCCGGCCCAGGTGGGATCGACTCGCGCCCCGGCTCTTCCGCCGTCCAGCGCCGGCCTGGTTTGTCCCGGGGTGGGGCTCCAGCGTCTGCGTCGCGGGCCTGCTCGGCGGAGTGCTGTACGTGAATTACTTGACGCTCCTCCCGGCCGGAGCCGCTCGCCACGGACCTCGTTGGCCGCACCACGTGATCGCCGTCTTGAGGCTGGAGCAGGAATGGACGATGTTTGCCCCCTGCCCGACGCGGGACGACGGCTGGTTTGTCGTCCGCGGCGTTTTGGTCGACGGCAGCGAGGTGAATCTCTGGGAGCCGGAGCGGGATCTGACCTGGGTCAAGCCACAATTGCCGAGCGCGCACTTCCCTAATCATCGTTGGCGCAAGTACCTCTCGAACTTTCGCTGGAACCAGGATACCGAGCAGCTCAGCTGTTTTTCCGATTGGCTGCGGGCCCGCTGGGATGACTCGTACAGCGGCGGGCGTCCCGAGCGCGAGGTCGAGTTGGTTCAGATTATCTTCTTCCTCGAAGAAACGCCGCCGCCGGGCAAGCCGCCACGCCCGCTCGAACCCGAGGTGTTGTGGCACTGGAACTACAAAGAGCCTGATGAACCCGGGGCGGAAGAAACCAAAGCGCGCACGGAGACCGACAAGCTCGACACGCACGACACGCTGCCGGGCATCCCGACCAGCGACAAGGACGTGGGCATCCGCTTTCGCCGCATCATCGCGCAGGTCTCCCGCACGTTCGAAGGCACCCGTAAAGCCGCCCCGATCAGCAGCTTGGTGGAGGTGCTACTCGGAGTGTTCTGACGGACGCCGACCTCAGCGTTCGTCGGCGTCGAGGAACCTCGCGCGCAGCGCCGGCGTCGGCACCAGGCAGGACGAGCGTGTGCCGAACCAACGCTGGCGGTTTGCTGCGACGTAGTCGTAGACGAGGTCGCGCAGCGGGGCTGGCACGGCCAGCAGCACCGCACACAACGGCCACGGCCAGCCCAACCGCTGTGCGATCCGCAACGCTGCGCCCGACTTCCAGTGGACGCGGCCACCGCGCACGAGGATCAGGCTGTCGGGCAGCGCGGCAGGCGTTCCGACCTCGGCCAGCACGCGCCGGCCGGCCGCCGATTGCAGCGACGCGAAACGGAATCTCGCGCCCGGATCGCGGCGCAGCACGAACTGGATCGCGCCGTGGCACAGGTTGCAGGTGCCGTCAAACAGCACGACATCGGCGAACGATTTGGTCGGGATTAGGACAGGAAAATGCTCGTCTCCCACGGGACTGAGGCTAGGCCGCGAAATGGGGTGAGTCAAGTGGGCAGGCGGGGACGGGTGTCGGGTGGGGACAGGTATCGGGGACAGGGCTGGCGGGGACAGAGTATTGAGCCGGCCGGGAGCGTCCAACTTGCCACGTGCCACGCGAGTGTCCGCTGCGGCTTCACGCGTTCCTGTCCGCTCGCTGGCGGCTCTGCCTTCACTGCAGATGCTCCCGCACGCTGGCGGCCAAGATTCTGTAACCCTCGTCGTTGAAGTGCAAGCGGTCTGCGACGAACAGATCCTCCCGCGGCGTCCGGTCTTCGGCCGCTGCCGAATACACGCTGACTTGGCCAGCCAGCATGCCGACCGTCAGCAAGGCCAGTGCCGTGGTTGCATCGCGTCGTCGCATCCGTTACTCCTACCGGGCCGGCTTGGCGGCTTCATCAATCGTTCTCACGGCCTGATGCCACGGGCTCCACTGGGACACCTGACCGGTGTCACTGCTTTGCCGAACACGGAAGCAATAGGCCCGACCGGCGTCCAATCGCGATTGGCTTGCCAATGGGCCGACAAAGCTGCCGTCGCCCACACCGACTTCGACCCGTTCGGTGGTCGTGAGCAGGTTGGATCGCCAAACCACCGTGTCTCCCTGATCGGCGGACGCGACCTCGACCTGCCACCCGGTCATCTTTCCTGGTCCGCAATAGGGCGTCTTGATCAACACCGGATTCCTTGGGCACACAATGGGACCGATGGGCCGCGTCGAGATCACGAAGTTGTCGAGCCAACGCGACTGCGCGAGCGGAGAACCGTCGTTCCAGTATGTCTCCAGGAACACAGCATTGATTCCGTGGCCGCTGTAGTTCCCGCGCCAATCCAGGTTCTCCCGCTCCGCTTCCAGGCGTCCGTCAATCCAGAGCTGGTTTAGACCGTCCTTCTGACCGGGCGTGTTCAGCTTGGCCCGGGCTTCGACGCATACCCACCGTCCGGCTTCCTGCGTGCTGTGGAGCCTGAACTGCGATGGCGGTTTGTTGCCCAGCCAGCGAAGGTTGGCAAAATCGTTGTAGCGCGTGGTTACCACGCGGTCGCCCCGGACCCCGGTCGCCGGGTCCAAGGTCAGCGTCTCGCCGCTGCTCCAAACGTGGGCGATCATGGCCTGCGACCAGTTGGATGCCACGATGCTGGTTGCCCGCGAGAGTTTGGCCGGCCCGCCGCCCGTCCAGCCGTGCTGATGCTTGACGTAAACACGCCAGTAGATGTCGTCAAACGACTGGCCCTTGCGGACGACCTTGCCCGTGGGGCTGTCACCGAAGAAGACCTTGCGGTTGCCGGTGCCGCGGCTGCCTTTTTCGTACCAGGACAGCAGCGAACGTCCTTGACCGCCGAACGCCTGCGCCTCGTCCAACCGGCCCTCGGACTCAGTGTACGCTTTCTCCGGGCCATCGAAGTCGTCGCACCAGATGACGGCTTCGTCGGACGCCTGCGGCTGCGGCGCGGCCATCGCCACGCTGTCAATCCGCGGCACTTCCGGGCCGTCTGCGGCTCGGGGGGATCGGCCGGGGATCAAACACACAGCCAGGATGCAGATTAAAGCGAGCCGGGGCATGGAGGGCTGTCTGCACATGGTCATTCGTCACCGTCAGGACTTGGTCTTGGGGAATCGACGGAAGTCACAGTCTAGCAAATCCGCCACACGGTACGGAGCGTTGGCGTTGGAGGTGGACAGCCCGTTGGGCCGGCTGTACGCTGGCGGCTTCCGAGCCGTAAGCACCGAGAAGGAATCACCCCCGTGAACCGCCAGTCATTCTCCTGGATCGTCTTCACCGTCGCGACGGTCAGCGTTTCTGCCGTCGCCAACGAACCCATCCGCAACCACGCGGCGTGGACCGACACCGCCGGCAATCCGATCTCCTGCCACGATGGCGGGATCACGCGGGTCGGCGATACGTTCTACTGGTACGGCACCTGCTACAAGGGCAATCCCACGGGCGTCTGGGGTCGCAAGGGCGCCCTGTTTCAGCAGGGCTTCAACTGCTACAGTTCCAAGAACCTCGTGGACTGGAAGTACGACGGTGTGTGCTTTCAGTTCCCCAAGGATGGTTGGCTGGCGAAAGGCACCTCGCACCGGCCAAACGTGCTGGCCTGCGACAAGACCGGCAAGTTCGTCCTGTGGTTCTTCTGCATCGGCACCACGGAGCCGGAGTATCCAGCGGCAATGCTGGCGGTGGCCGTCGCCGACAAACCGGCCGGGCCATTCACGTTCGTTGGCCAGCGCAACACGGCTGAAGAACACGGCTGGGGGCAGGACATGGGGCTGTTCGAGGACACGGACGGCAAGGGCTACTTGGTGTACGACGACGGGCACCGCAACATCCGTGTGGATCTGCTGGCCGACGACTTCCTGAGCACCAGCGGCCAGACCACGATCGCCCTGAAGAGTGATGGTAAGTCCAAACGATACGAGGGCGCAGCCCTGATCCGCTACAAAGGCAAATACATCGCCGCCGGCTCGGGCGTCGAAGGCTGGAACCCCACGGACACCAGCTACGCCGTGGCCGACGCGCCCCTCGGCCCGTACCGCGAGATGGGCCGGATGAGCGAGCAGCGTACCTGGAACAGCCAAATCTCGAACGTCGTCTACATCGCCGAGTCCGACAAGGTCTTCGCCATGTGTGACCAGTGGTTCCGAGGTCCGAAGGGCGAGCGGGTGCCGATTGACGAGTCATGCCAGTTGTGGCTGCCCGTGTCGTTCGACCCGGTTAGCGGCGCAGCGAAGATGCTCAACGTCGACGCATGGAATCCTTGGAAGTGACCGACGCCTGCTGCGCGTCCACCGACCTTCGATCAGCAGTAAAAGAGGTAACGATGAAGTCCTACTTGTGTGTCTTGATTCCGAGTCTGGTGGCGTCCTGTATGAGCTTCGGCATCGTGGCGGCGTCGGAGATTGGCACGGTCACGGAGCCAGCCTGTAACGGCGAAGTGATCGTCGTCTGCGGAGAGGGCCTTGATCCCAAGGCGACCAAGATCAAGGCGTTTTGTTTGGGCACCGCCGATGGCAGTTTTCGTTCGGAATCGCTCGAAGATGGGGCACGCCATGCCGCGGCCATTGACCGGCAGCCCGCCGTGCCCGAAGTGCCGCCCTCCGGACCACTGGACTGCGAAGTCGTTGGCGGTGGGCCGGGTTATCTCCAGGTGGTGATGCGATGTTCGCGCCAGCCGTGGATCAGCGTTCCGGCTGTGACCGCGTTGTGGGCCGGCGATGGCGACGGCAAGCAGTGGAGCCGTCCGTACGTCGTCAACCGCCCGCAGGCCCAGTGGCTCAGCCCTGCCAGCCAGACGCCCGGCGAAGTCATCCGCATCTTCGGTCGCACGTTTTCCTGGAGCTACCAGTTGCCCCCCGCTTGTGTTTATCTGCGTCGGCAGGGAGGCAGCGAACTCGTGGCGTTGCGACCTGCCCCACCACATCACGAGGACGGGCACACGGAACGGTGGTGCCTGTCCGCTTGGCTGCCCAACGATCTCGCCCCCGGCCAATACCAGGTCTTCGTCCACGGCGGCCACGGCGGCGACTGCGGCTGGTCCGAGCCGTTGACGTTGAACGTCACCACGGAGCCGGCACCCGCCGGCCCGGTCGTCAATGTCCGCGACCTGGGTGCCAAAGGGGACGGCGTGGCAGACGACACCGAGCCGTTATCCGCGGCCTTGAAGCAGGCTGCGGGCGGCGGGACTGTACTGCTGCCCCCCGGCACCTACGCCATCAGCCGCACGCTGGCAATCCCGGAGCAAGTGATCGTCCGGGGTACGGGGATGCACCAAAGCATCATTACGAATCTGGAACCCAGTACCTTTCGGCCTGGCGAGTTGACCGACGCGCCACGGCGGGCGTTTCGCCCGGCCTTGGTCCAGGGAATGGGCCGTTTTGTGCTTCAGGACTTGACCCTGCGGTTCATGCCGGCCACGGCTCCCGCGTTGGAGATCGGCCGCGACGAAGTGTACGTAGAAGACGTGGGAATGTACCGCGTGCGGTTCGAGTCGCGACAGGATTACGGCCTGTCGGCAGAGCACTCGTACACGAACTCGCCCGTCTCGATCTTCAACGCTCGGCGGCTGCGGATGATCCGTTGCGAGACCTTCGGTCCCGGCGGGGTGAACTGCCAGCGGAAGCTGGAGTCCTGCCAGTTCTCTCAGAACAGGTTTGTCGCCGACCGCCGCTGGCGAGGTCACATGTTCAAGTTCTGGGGGGCCGAGCACTGCATCTTCGAGGATAACTTGCTCACCGGCGACACACGCGGCCTGGTGATGCAGACCCATTTCGGCGTCAACTACCAGAACTTCATCGCCGGGAACACGGTCGAGCGCACGGTCCTGGGGGGCAACGCGGGGGAAACGTACCTGGTCGAGGGAGCCGGCCTGTTCCTGGAAAGCCCGGTGGAAGCCGCCACACCGACCACCGTCACGACGGCGTGCTGGCCGCAAGGGCACGACGAAGCCAAGCCCCATCGCAAGGTCGTCGGGCGCACGGTCGTCGTGGCTCGCGGACGTGGCTTGGGCCAATGGCGGCGGATCAGCGCAGTGGATACGGAGAAGAAGACGATCACCGTGGACCGGCCGTGGCGCATCGTTCCGGATGGTTCGAGCACCGTGGTGATCATGAACGGGCTGGTGGAGACGGTCTTCGTCAACAACCAGGAGGTCGATTGCGCCAAGGGACTCTACCTGTACTACGCGGGTGCCATCAACAACATCGTGGACCGGCACATCTGCGATCGATCTTTGGGCGTGACGCTGATGACCCACGATGACCGCCAAGCGGCAGACACCAGCGCGCATGAGACAGCCCCCGACTTCTTCAACTTGATCCGCGACTGCCGCGTTACGGACGGCGGCGGGATCGTGGTGGGAGCCGGCGGGCGCATGCCGGAGACCGATCAACCTGCGCTGCCCTGGGCGAACTTCGGCAATCGCGTGATCGGAAACGAGGTCCTGCGCACGGTCCCGTTCAGCGGCGCTCAGTACGGCAGCAACTGGCGTTGGGGCGCCGGTTGGAGCAACCTGCTGGCCGGGATCAATGTCATACCGATGGACCTGGGCAAGCAACCCGGCACCGGCCTCGAAGGGCCGCCACGCATGCTGGCCAACGTCATCCAGGACAACTGGGTCGGCCTGTCGGCCGTGGGCGCAGGGATCAGCGTGCGGGCCGCGGACACGTTGCTCTACCAGAACCACTTCCACGCTGTCCGCACGCCTGTTGTCGATCGGGGCCGCCAGACGCGTCAAGTCGACAACGTCGTACGCGACGACGAGGAGTACACGCCCGAACGAGGGCCAATCCGGTAGAAGTTTGGTCCCATTCGTCCCGTGGTCGATATCGGCATTTCCGAAGGCTGTGGGGACCGCGTTATCGCCGGTCTGAACCCCATGAGACAATTTCCAGCGGATGTTCGCCTGTTGCTCGGGGCTCCTGTCTCCGGGCGTGCGCTGCCACGAGTACGTCGTAGACCAGGCGGTTTGGAAAATCCAGCTCGAACCACGATCCGTCGTCACCGTAGTAGATGCGGGACAGCGCCGCCGCGACGGCCGGCGACCTGGCCAGGCCCACGTCGCAGTGGATCAACAATACTTCCACCTTGTCCCACACGTTGGCCACGAAATCCAATATTTCGGCTGCCAGGGCCGGCGTGAACGACCTGGGTGTGTCGGGCTGCGTGATATCGTCAAACACGAGTCGCAACAGGCCCACGCGATTCGCCTCGCTCAAGACCGGGTGGTCAGGACCGGAGGTGATCGAGATCGCCGCCCAGGGACGATCCGACCGGAAGAACTCGGCGTTCCGGGCTGACCGGACCTCGAAGTGCTTCCGGATTACACTGGTCATCGGATGGCGACCTTATCGCTCCAGCGTCTGCAGACGTTTCTTGAACCCCCGGTACGCATCCGGCCGGTAGCCGAGCGATTCGTAGAACCGGTGGGCATCCGTGCGCTCGACCTCGGTTACGAAGATGACATAGCCGCAGTTACGTTCCGTGGCCAGCCTTTCGAGTTCGCACATCAACGCGGAACCGATGCCCTGCCGTCGCCATTCGGCGTCCACGATGACGTCTTCAACGACCATGAACGGAACGCAATCGCCATACAACTCGTCGCAGACGATCCCCAGTACGGAGCCGGCCAGCCGGCCTTCGGCCTTGGCCGCCAGAAAGATGTAATCTGGGCGATCCTTGAGCCTACGGAACGTCGCCCGCATCTTCTCCAGGCAAGAGTCCTCGCCCCAGAACTGCTTGTACAGTCGGGCCAGGGCCGGAAGGTCGGCTTCCGCGAGTCGCAAGATTTCCACGTCTTCAATCTCTCCGTGACCGCCCAGTTTCGTTCACCGCCGGGCGCCGTATTCATACTGGCGACAGCCTCTCTTGGCATGACGGCGATCTTCCGTGACGCTCGTAGTCCCATGTCTGAAAACGGATTATACAGGCAAGAATCAGACACGGCGAGCCAGTTTTCGGACACGAAATCAGACACGAACGCGGAAATCGGCTGTTTTGACGCGTTGCAGGAAATCTGCAAGTCCATGAAAAAACGCCGCTTGCGACTGCTCGACAAGCGGCGTTCAGTGGAGGCGGCGGGAATCGAACCCGCGTCCCGAGACATTTCCGCGGCAGCTTCTACGTGTGTAGCCGGTTCTTTGAGTCTCGCTCGCCAAGCCCCAACCGACAGGGTCCTGGACGCGCCAGCCGAGGACGTAGTTTAGCGACCGGCGTTCCCGGCGTGACCAGTCGCGAACCGGATTTGGCTACCGACTTTTGGGACTCTCCGGTTAAGGCCCGCAGTCGGGACTACCTTTTGTTAGGCAGCCAGGACGAGGTTTTCCTCGGCACTTAAGATTTTGGTCAGCTATTTACGTGGCCAACTGACCAACCACGACACGCCACTGACACTTCAAGCTATCCGGTCGAATCCAGTTCGCCCCCGAATCGCATTTTCTCCGTCGCCGGAAGCCGCTGGCTCGGTTGGCCGCGCCACTGGGTCGCGGCTTCCGGCGACGTTGTTTCTTCCTTGATTCATCGTCCCGCCCGCGGGACTTGCTTGAATTATACCGCAGTTCGCTTCAAAGCAATAGCCGGCGGCGCGTTTTGACTTAGCCGAACGTGACCGCCAACTCGCGGATATAGTCCAGAGCCTCTTCCAAGTCGGGAGCTTGCACACCCGGCTGCCGACCGTCGCGGTCACAGTGGGCCAGCAGCAACAACTCTTCGTAGCTCTCGTTCTGCTGCAAGCGGCGGCGGGCCCGGGCCCCCAATTGTCCATCCAGCAACTGTTGGGCCGCCATGTGGTTTTCGATCAACCACGCGGTCCGCTCGGTAATCAAGTCCTCCAACGCCTCCAACGCCGCCGCGGTGTGATTCTCGCTATCGATCGCTTTGCCGACGTCGTGCAGCAGCGCCGCCAGCAGATACTCTTCGTCGTACGGCAAGTCGTCCCGGGCCAAGTCGAAGACCTGCAAACTGTGGTACAGCGCGTCGCCTTCGGGATGGTACTTGGGACTCTGTTTGACGTTCTCCAGCGGCAGCAGCAGCGCTTCGTAGACTTGAAACCGATCGACCTGCTCGGCAACGGCCTGCAATTGCTGCTCCAAGTCCAAGTCGGGGTATTCACGCTGCAACAACTGTTCCAATTCGGCCACGCTCGCCCGCTCGATGGCTTTCCCCGTGATCGAACTCTTGAAGACAAAATGGGCAAGATCGGAGGCGTAGACGGTCAGCTCGAAAGGGAACCGGTCGCGGACGTGGACGTGGGTAAAGACGCGTTCCTCGCCATGCTTGCGGACCAGTTTGCGTTCGACGTCGTAAACGTAGGCTTCTTCGTCCAGCAGCAGGGTCACGGCTTCGACGCTGTCCGAGAAGATATGCAGGTCGATGTCCGAGCCTTGTCGGATGTGACCGGTCATAACGCTGCCGATCAGCCGCGGGCGGAAACGGCGGAGGATGCGCATCATCCGCAAGGCTTCCAGCCGCATGTCTTTCAGGTTTTCGGTCCGCTGTTCGCCCTCGTACAGGCGAGCCATGGCCTGGATTTCGTCGCGGATTTCCGCGTTGCTGGGCAGGTCGGCCGGCTTGACCCAGCCCTGACAGATGCGGCGGGATGCTTTTTGCTTCGCCCGGTAGTACTCGGACTCCTGGCGGGTGTACATCAGACGGGCGGCTTCGTAAGCAATCTGTCGGCGAAGTTTCGGATTGGTCATCTTTCTAGCGCTCGGGGCGCTGGGGGAGAATAGGTGCGGTGCGCGGCGTCCTTGACGCCGTTGGGACATCGATCGCTCGGTTGTCACGGTACGCCGAAAAACCAGGGAGAGACACGATTCCCACTCGCTGGCGCTTCGGGCTAGGAGGTTGTCAGGGCTAAATGTCGGATGCCTGGGGTCGAGTGCTGCGAGCCCCGAGAGGCACATACTGGGGGCTCGCCACTCGTACCTCGCGGCTCGACCC
>CAIYOB010000700.1 GCA_903927685.1 uncultured Planctomycetaceae bacterium | reverse complement strand
TCATCGAGTCGAACACCTCGTGCAGCAATGACAAGTGGGGCTCCTGACCGAGGGTGTCGAGGAACCGCGACAAGTTCCACTTCTGCGGCACGGCCTCTTCCGACGGAATGCCGATCAATCGCCGCAGCGACTCATTGCGCCGCAGTTCCGCCAAGCAGGCCTCGATCGTCACATGACGCAAGGCGATGCTCAGGACCAACACGCCCCAGGCGACCGATACCGGGCAATCGTTTCGTCCCTTGCCCCGATTCGTGCGAAGCGACTCCAACAGGGCGGCATCGGGGATGACTTCCAAGAGTTGTTGGATCGTCTTGAGTGTGGGGCTGTCTTCCAGGCAATCCCAGGCGAAGAGCGGCTTGGTGGTAGCGATCCGCATCGTGGGGACCTCCGTGCTGCGTGAAGAATGACATCGTCACTGCCGCTCGCGTGCGGCGTTTCGATCTACTACGCAACTAATCCCCGAAAGGTTCTCCCGTTGGTCGAAAAATCGTGAAAAAAATCTTCAGCCGACTCCCAACCCGTGCTTTTCCGGGCAATTCCAAGCACGTTGCGGGGAACCGATTTGCAGCCTTCACCGAAGTCCTTTTCAAGACGCAAGTTACGAACAGCGCAACCGGCTCGCCCTGTGGTTGCCAACATTGACAGCCAGACACTCGCTTCGTAGACTCGGCGACTCAGACGAAACGACGGTCGGATCGAGGCTGGTCGAGGCAGATCGAGGCGTACGCCAGTCCGGGAATTGCGCCGGCCGATAGACGTTGGGGAGCGGAGAGCCCCTGTCCCATCACTTGTGGAAAGACCATTGAGTCGCCGCTGTTATCGCTGCTTTCGCCCGCTGCCGCTGTGCTTTTGCAGTGCGATTCCGCGGATCGACAACCGGACTGGCGTCTTGATCCTGCAACACATCGGCGAGCGGTTTCACCGCTTCAATACGGCCCGGATCGTGCGGGGAGCCCTGCGCAACTGCCAACTGATCGCCGCTCACAATCGACGTTTGGCGACGTACGACCTGCCGATCCAGGCGAACGCCGGCCTGCTGTATCCCGGCGCGGCTGCTCGCGCGTTGACCGAAATCCCGGTCACCGAACGGCCGAGTCAGTTGGTGATCATTGACGGTACCTGGCATCAGGCGAAGACCATCGTTCGCGATGTCCCGCAGCTCCGCGACCTCCCCTGCTACCAATTGACGCCGTCGTCTCCCGGCCAGTACCGGATTCGACGCGAACCCAACGCCACAAGCCTCTCGACCTTGGAGGCCACCGTTGCGGCGCTGCAGGCGTTGGAGCCCGATACGTCCGGTTTGGATCAGCTGCTGACCGCGTTCCACGAAATGGTGGACAATCAGATCCGACAGTCGGCCGGCCGCAACGCGCGGCGTCAGAACAATAAGCGGCAGTCGCGGCCGCGCCATTTTCCCCAGTTGCTGGTGCACAACACCGACAACTTGGTCGTGGCTTACGGTGAAGCCACGCCGGGCCGTCCCGGACAGCTCACGGATCCTCCGTCGCCGGTGCACTGGGTCGCGCAGCGACTGAGCACTGCCGAGCGTTTCGCACGCCTCGTGCGGCCGCCACAGCCGCTGTCCGACGTCGCCTTGAACCAGATGCGCCTTTCGAGCGCCGACTTTGACGGCGCCGCGAGCCAAGCGGAATTCTGCACGGACTGGCGCCGCTTTTTCCGTCCCGACGATGTGTTGATCGTCTATCACCAGCGGACCTACCAACTCCTGCGGCCGCTCGACGCTGCACCGCCTCGCTTCCTGGTCCTCAAGGCCATCTTCGGGCAGTGGCGATCCGGTTTTCAGTCCGTCGAGGAGCTTCTGATAACCGAGGGAGTGCCCCTGCCGAACGGCGACGGCAAGAGCCGCGCACACCACCGTCTGGACATGGCGGTGGCGCTGGTCGAGCATCTCCTGACGCGCTACGGGAAGTTGCCCTAGTGCGTTGGCCAAGCTCAACACCGGGTGCCCCTCGCCGGAGGCCGTCGAGATCGCCGCCCAAGGGCGATCCGGCCGGAAGAACCGGGCGTTCCGAGCCGGTCTGACCTCGAGGCGTTTCCGGGCTGCGATTGTCAGGTGCTACGCATTCAGCCGCCAGATCGTGAAGTTCAGGACGCTGGCAAACGTGACCCAGGCCAAGTACGGCACGAACAAGGCCCCGGCGATGACCGACCGCTGCCAGAACAGCACCATCGTGGCCGCGATCACCCCCCACAGCACAACCACTTCCAGGAAGGCGAGACCGGGATGCTGTAGCCCAAAGAACAGGCAGGACCACAGAACGTTGAGGGCCAACTGAACGCCGAAGACGGTCAGCGGCACTCTGGCACCCGAGAATCCGTTTCGCCGCCACACCAGCCAGACCGCAATCGCCATGCAGAAGTACAACGCCGACCAAACCGGACCGAAAATCCAGTTGGGCGGGTTCCAGCTTGGCTTGGTCAGGGTCGCGTACCAAGTGCCAATCTTGGGCGTCGTGACCGCCCCGCCGATCCCAGCAGCGGCAAAACAGATGACGAACATGACGGCGAGGCCAATCCACGAATACTTGGAAGTCATGGTGGTTCTTTGACAAAATTGCTGGTTCGCCAGGCATTGAATTCGGGTTTAGGTTCGTTCCGGCAGCGAGAGCGACGACCATCAGGCCCCCAGCAAAACCAGGTACACCGCCATCACGGTGCCCAGGATTGCCAGAAGCACGGATACCAACACCGCCAACACGGCGGTGCGAGGCGTGTAGTCCAGGCCTCGCTTGGCCAACTGGAGGAATCGGAAGTACTCAAACGCTGCCAACAGACTCACCGCCACACCCAAGGCGATCAGGGCCGTCCCAATCCACAGTGACCAGCCAGTGGTGTGCCGGTGAACGGTGACGTGCCCGACAGCCGCGATCTCGCGGAGAAATAAACCAAACCGGGCCACCACAAAACCGAATCCCATCAAGGCCAGGCCGGTTCGCATCCAAGCCAGAAGCGTCCGTTCCGCCGCGAACCGGACACGCGGGTCTTCCGGTGGCTGAATTGGCGGTCTCGGCTGTTCGCTCATGTCAATTCGCTGTCCGTGACGTTCTACACTTCCCGGCTTGAGCCGAAGCGGTCTCGGAGGATTGCCGTGATTGGTCCCCGCTTGGTTGAGCACAAGCCGACTCGTTTCGTTCCGCACCTTACCCGATCCCCAGAGCCGTGAATAGGGTAGCGCCGCCTGGTCAAGCACCTTGCACGAGTGCCAAGACGCCCGTCTGCTGGACGTCCGGGCAGCTCACTCCAGTCCCGGCGCCCGCAGTTCCCGGAGCACCCGGCCGCTGAGCGGCGCAGCGGGGTGCAAGCCCATGACGCGCTTGTTGCTGTCGCTGGTGCCGGTGGGCTCGCGGAAGACGGCCTGCCAGTTGATCGCGAACTCGGGAAAGTCGTCTTTCATGCCCGCGGCGCGTTGCCAGTTGGCGAGCACTTCGGCTTGAGCGTCAGGGTCCCGGCCCTGGCTGGCTTCGAACTTCTGCATCGCGGCGCGGGTCTCGACGACGAGCCTGGCGTAGTCGAGACCGCATTGAACGAAGTGCAGGCGGCGGCGGTATTTCTCGTCGGCGCTGGCGAGTTTTCCGGCCGCCGCATCGAGATGAGCCTGCGCCCGGGCGAACCGCTCGGGCGTGTACTTCTTCGGCAGGTCAAAGGCCCGCTGGCGGCTGGGCTCCTCGGCCACGAACTCCATGCGGGTCCGCTCCAGCAGTTGCCAGTAGGCTTTCACGTCCTCGGAGGCAGGGCCGAAGCCGCGCTGATAGTAGTCATCCATCACCGCCGCGACGTCGGCGTACGGATTCCAGGCCAGCTGGGCCAGCGCGTAGTAGTGCGGCCCCTGCGTGGACCAGTGCAGCCAGAACAGATCGAAGTAGAGCCCGAGGCAATGCGTGTCGGCAACGAAACGAAAATCCTCGCCCGCCTGGGTCATCGCCACGTCGGGCATGCCCCAGCTCAGGCCGGCCTGGCTGCCAAGGTTGGGACGCCACATGAGGTGCTTCGCCACCTGCGCCCAGCCGGCGTGCTGCTGCATCGGGAGCTGGCGATCTGTCGGCGAACGCAGATGGAAGTTCGCCACGCTGGAGATGATCACGTTGTCGTCCGGCACGATCCCGAGCGGCGGATTTCTCGCCAAGCCGTAGGCGTTCAGCAGGACGTACAGCTCGCGATCCGGGAACCGCTCCTGCAGCAGCCGCGCCAGCGTATTGGCGAAACGCACGTCGCGGTCCGTCTGCGACACGCCTTCGTAGCTCACGCCCCCGCCGAACCCCCACTTGACCCTTTCGCCGTCCGGGTGATCCCAGGCGAGGCAGTTGGCGCACGTGCAGTGGCCGCTGGTGTAGCCGTCGTTGGGCGAGACGTTGACCACGCGCAGCAACGGATCGGCGCGGACGCGGGCCGAGGTGTCCTCCAGCCATTGCTGCCACACTTGCGGGCTCGAGGCGCAGAGTTTGGTATTCCTCGGATTCGACGGGCTGGGCTTGCGGCTGCCGTCCGGAGCGGCGGCGAACCAGTCGGGATGCTCGCGGCCATACTTCTCCCACCAATCGCCGAAGCCGTGCCCGCCGCTCATGTCCAGGGAATCGAGTTGCACGCGTTGGAACCGCGCCCAGAGTTCTTCCCCGCTTTCCTTGTTGTCGCCCAGCGAAGCCTTGACCAGCAGCCCGCCGCGCGAGCGAATCTGCGGATGATAACGCCGTTCCAGCGGTGGGATGGCGATCCGCTCGCGCGGGATGACGTCCTCCTCGCCCGGCCACAGCCAGCGCACGCCGAGCTGTTCCTGGAGGAACGAATACACGGCGTTCGCCGTGCCGTACTCCTGCTGGACGCCGGTCTTCATCGCGAGCCGACCCTGAGCCTGCATGTGCGCTGGGTGCCAGCGGTCGCGTCCGGCGATGACCAGGTGCTTGTCGTTCGCGACGATCAGTGTCTCTTC
>CAIYOB010000699.1 GCA_903927685.1 uncultured Planctomycetaceae bacterium | reverse complement strand
TTGGGTGCCTGGGGTCGAGCCACGAGTGGCGAGCCCCCAGATCTTGACACTGGGGGCTCGCTGCACTCGACCCCAGGCACCCCAGCTTCAGCGCGGCTTGCCGGGGCGGAAGAATCCGGCGATCGCCTCCGCGCGGTCGCGGTAGTGCATGAACCGCTCGGCAAAATCGCTGGCGTACAGTCGCGACTCGTGCTCCGCAGCCATTCCGCACAACCGCAGAATAGCCCCCTGCCCCTCCAGTTCGTCCCGCAGCCGGTGCAGTTCGTCTACCAGATCCAGCGGCATGTCCCGGACATGCTCCAGTTCCAACAGCAGACGTTCCTTGAACTCCTGGCACAGCATCGTGCGCAGCGAGTCGGCCAACCCCGCCGCGTCGGCATCGTCGCCCTCCGGTCCGTACAGCTTGACAATCAGCCAGCCAGGACCACGGTCCAATTCCGTTTTCCAACCAGGAGCCACATCGACTAGCATGATCTCGTACCTCCTGAACCACCGCCGCAGCGCCGGCGTTTCCTCGGAAACAGATCGCTCCCATCAACCAGTATTAGGCTTTGCGCCGCCAAAGGCAAGAGCATTCCCGGGCACAGATCTTCCGGGCACGGGTGTGGGGCGTGAACGACCGCCGGCTTGTCGGGCGTTCGCTGGCTAGTTGACCTAAGTCGCTCGGAACACTAGGCTAGGCTTTAGGGTGGTACGTTAAAATCTTGGCAAATTCTGCTCTTAGTAAGAGGATGTCGCCATGCCCGTTCAATTGGAATACTTCCGTGTCGAGCGACGGGGGGAAGTGACGATCGTCACGCCGACCGTGTTCGACTTCATCGACCAGGTCGCCAACTTTGAGGCCAAGCGGGAGTTGATCCGTTACACGCAAGACGAAAAGCCGCTCAAGGCCGTCGTGGATTTTCACAACATCCAGCGTTTCGGCACCGAGTTCATCGGGATGCTGTTGAGCTTCAAACGTCAGATGGGCGAAGGCGCCAAGATCTCACTCTGTTCCATGCAGCCGGTGCACCGCGACATCTTTCGTGTGCTGAACCTGGATGGCACGGTGTTTCAGATCTTCGACGACGTCCCCCATGCACTCGCGTCTTTGGGTTAGCCCGGGAGGAAACCAGTCATGACGGATCCGTATCCCCAGCTATTGGTCGAACGCATCGGCGACGTCACCGTGGTGACGCTGAAGCCGGACGATTTTTTTGACCAGCAGATGATCGCGCTGGCCAAACGTGAACTGCTCGATCTGGTGAAAGCCGAGCAGCCGGCGAAGTTGATTCTCAGCCTGCATAACGTCCGCCGATTCTCGAGCGCTTTTATCGGCGTGCTGGTCGGCCTCAAGGAGCATCTGCGGTTTCATCATCCGGATGCGGAAATGAAGCTCGCCGATGTGCGGGCCGCGCATCGCGAAGTCTTTCACCTGGTGGATCCGAACCAGTCTCTGTTCAAGTTGTACGAAGGCGTCCGGCAAGCCTATCGGTCGTTCGAAGTCGGCGCGGCCTGAGCCGGCGACTTGCCGGGGCAGGGCAGGGAAGGGCAGGGCAGAGCAGGGGGGCGACAGCGTGCGAGCTTGCGTGCAACGGGTCAGTCGGTGCAGCGTGACCGTCGAGGGTCAAGTCGTCGGCCAGATCGGCCGCGGTCTGTTGGTGCTGCTCGGAGTCACACACGGCGACACGCTGGCCGACGTCGACTACCTGGCCGAGAAAACCACCGGCCTGCGGATCTTCGAAGACGAAGCCGGCAAGATGAACCGGTCCGTGCTCGAAGTCGGTGGTCAGATCCTGGTCGTCAGCCAGTTCACGCTGTGGGGCGATTGCCGCCGCGGCAAGCGTCCCAGCTTTACCGATGCCGCTCCCCCTGACCTGGCGGAACGTCTCTACGACCAGTTTGTGGCCGCCGTCCGGCAACTCGGCGTACCGGCCGCCACCGGGACTTTTCGCGCCCACATGGACGTCGCGCTGGTCAACGACGGACCGGTGACGCTACTGCTGGACAGCCGAAAGGCTTTCTAGAGCTTCCATCAGGTACGGGTCGCCGAAGACCAAGGCCAGCAACGCTGCGAGTTTGCCGTAGACCGAGATGTTGGCCCACAGACTGTGCGTCGTCCACAGCTTGAGCGACGAGCCCAGTGAGTACGTGATCCGCAACCTGCCCCGCCGGAACTGGACGCTGGACAACTCGTCCAGCACCAGGTGCGACAGGAACCCCAGCACCACAGCCCCCGACTTGAACAACCGGACCGGTTGCTCGTCGCCCGAGACCAGAAGAAACGTCACCAGGCCGGCGATCGCGGCCGCGGGCAGACTGTGCCACATCCCGCGATGCACCGTGTAGTCCTTGAACAGTCCGCCGAATCCGAACCGGACCATCGAGTACACAATCGCCGTGGCCAGAACGAATTGCTCGGGGTTCATTCCCAACTGGTAGAAGCGTGGGATCATCAGGGCCGGTACCAGGGCCCCCGTGAACGCCGTCAACTCACGGACCGGCACGCCCGAGTCGCTGTCCAGGTCCGGCAGCATGCCCGCCAGACTGCACAGGCCCCCTGCCACCAGACAACTCGACAGCGGAATCTGGTGGGCATAGCCGGCGGCCGCGTAGCCGCTGCCCAACATCGTGCTGAGAGCAATGTGAGTCCTGAAGCCTGCCATGAGGAACCACCGGCCGAGTCCGTTGTCCTGCTCCTGATCCCTGATCCGCGCGGCGCAGGACTATAGCCTCGGCGATGGCCAGGGCCAAGACCAATCGGGACAAGAGGGGCCCGGGGTCGGCGGGATGCAGGGAGCCGGCGTCGGGTGCCCGGGGGCGAGCCACGAGGTA
>CAIYOB010000698.1 GCA_903927685.1 uncultured Planctomycetaceae bacterium | reverse complement strand
CACAGTACCGGGTACCGGGTACGAAGTACCGGGTACCGGGTACCGAGTACCGGGTACCGGGTACCGGGTACCGGGTACGAAGTACCGGGTGACGAGTGCCGGGTACCGAGGACCGGGTACCGAGGACCGGGTACCCAGTACCCAGTACCGCGTGCGCCTTGCCCCGCCCGCTGGACGCTGTCGCGTCCGACCGCTAAAACAACTCCGTCGTGCCTGCCGGGGTGAGGGACGGCTCGGACAGCGATCATCTCCGCCACAGGAATCCGTTTCATGCCCAACCAATTCCCCATGCCGCCTGTGTGGGTCGTTGACTCGCTTCGGGAAGGGCTCGTCATTCCCGCTCATCCGCTCGCACTGACCGCCGCACGCCGCTTCGACGAACGCCGCCAGCGGGCCCTGACGCGGTACTATCACGCCGCCGGCGCGGGCGGGGTGGCTGTCGGTGTGCACACGACTCAGTTCGCCATCCGCCAGCCGGAGCACGGACTGCTGGAGCCGGTCCTGCAACTAGCGGCGGAAACCGTGGCCGCGTGCGATGCGGCCACTGGCCGGCAGACGGTGCGGATCGCCGGCGTCTGTGGGGCGACGCCGCAAGCCGTGCGCGAAGCCCAACTGGCACGCGAATTGGGCTACCATGCCGGACTGCTGTCGCTGGGGGCACTGCGCACGGCCAGCGACCAGGAACTGATCGCGCACAGCCGCGCGGTCGCTGCCGAGATTCCGCTGGTGGGGTTCTATCTGCAGCCGGCGGCCGGCGGCCGAATCCTGTCCCGCAAATTCTGGCGGCAGTTTGTCGAGATCCCCAACGTGGTCGCGATCAAGATGGCCCCGTTCAATCGCTACCAGACGCTGGACGTGGTGCACGCGGTCGCGGCGGCGGGCCGGGCCGGCGACATTGCGCTGTACACGGGCAACGACGACAACATCATCGTCGACCTGTTGACCGAGTACGCGATTCCGACGGCTGCGGGCGAAGTGCGTCTGCGGATCCCCGGCGGCCTGCTCGGTCACTGGGCCTGCTGGACGCGTTCGGCCGTGGAATTGCTGCAGGAGTGTCACGGCAGCGTTCGCGCCCCCGCCATTCCCGGGCGTCTGCTGACGATCGCCGCCCAAGTGACCGACATGAACGCCGCCTTGTTCGACGCGGCCAACGGCTTCGCCGGCTGCATCGCCGGAGTTCACGACATTTTGCGGCGTCAGGGGTTGCTGGCCGGCAACTGGTGCCTGGACGAACGCGAGACGCTCAGTCCCGGCCAAGCCGAAGAACTCGACCGCGTCTGCCAAACCTACCCGCACCTGACCGACGACGACTTCGTTCGCCAGAACTTGGACCAGTGGTTGAGTTAGGTCAAGCTCAGGAGGCCGCATGCGATCTCTCCTTCTCTGTCTGCCGATGCTATTGGGTTCGCCGGCCGGTGCCGCCGACTCGCCACGCCAGGAAGTCAGCTTGAACGGCGAGTGGGAGCACCAGTTGGTCGCCGATCTGGACCAGCCACCCGACAGTGAGGCGTGGCGGCCGTGCACTGTGCCGGGGTACTTGACCGGTACGAATTACCAGCGGGCCTGGCTGCGGCGTGCGTTCACGGTCCCCGCGGCGTTTCGCGGCCAGCGCATCAAGATCCGCTTCGGCGGCGTCAAGTACGCGAGCCGTGTGTCCGTCAACGGCCGGCCGGTTGGCGGCTGTTTCGGCGGCTACGAACCGTTCGAAGTGGACGTCACAGCGTCCGTCGGGTTCGACGGCGCGAACGAGTTGCTGGTCGGCTGTCACGATTGGACGGGCGTGTTCACGCCGGGCCGGGTCGAGTTTCCCGCCGATACGAACTGGGACACGCTGCGCGGTGCCCCCCGCGACAAGATCCTGTCGCCCATCGGCGGCTTGTTCAGCCTGTACGGGATCTGGGATGACGTCACCCTGTGCGCGCACCCGGCTGTCTACGTGCGGGATGTGTTCATCCAGCCCTCGGTCCGCCGCCACGAACTGGTCGTCCAATACACGCTGGCCAACGAATCGCCCCACGCCGTCGAGGTCGAGCTTCAAGCGGCAGTCGAAGACGCAGGCCAGACCGTCCTCGAATTGCCACCGACCACGGTTACGCTTGCCGCGTCCTCGGCGGCGTCGGACTCCCCGCCCCCAGCTCCCAGCTCCGTGCCCCCAGCTCCCAACTCCCCGCCCCCACCTCCCAGCTCCGTGCCCTCTGCTCCCAACTCAACCACCGTCATCGTCCGCCAGGCCTGGCCCGATCCGCCGCTGTGGTCGCACGTCGATCCGCATCTGCTCCACCTGCGGACGACGTTGTCGAGTGGCGACCGGGTGCGGACGCGATTCGGGTTCCGCGAGTTTTGGACCGAGGGCCACAAGTGCTTTCTGAACGGTTCGCGAATCAACCTGCTGGCGACGTCCTGGTGGCCGCCGCACGGCTGGATGAACCGCGACGAGATTCGTCAGCGGTGGGAGGCGGTCAGGCAGATGGGCTGTGTCGCGTTCCGCACGCATACGCAGCCCTGGCCCAGCCTGCATTACGAAGTTGCCGACGAAGTGGGCTTGCTGATGATCGTCGAGGGCGCCGTCTGGAATGACGACGATACCTATCGCATCCACGATCCCGCGTTCTGGGACAACTATGCCGCGCACCTGCGGGCGATGGTCGCCCGCGACCGGAATCGGCCGTCGGTGGTCATGTGGAGCTTGGAGAATGAGTTCTTCGGCGGGCGTCTGAATGATGCGTCCCAGGCCAAAGCGGACCTGGTTCGCATGGGCCAGTTGGTCAGGGAGTCCGATCCCACGCGGCCCCTTTTTTTCGAGTCCGATGGCGACCCGGGCGGCGTGGCGGATCTGATCGGAATCCACTATCCGCACGAGTATCCGGAATTCACTTGCTGGCCGAACGAAGCGGATTGGCTCGAGCGCCCGGCTGCGATCTCGCACATGTTCCTGAACGGCGAGTCCGAATTCCGCTGGCGCCGCGACAAGCCGCTGTACGTCGGCGAGTTCCTTTGGCTGCCCTCGCGCGATCCGTCGTGGCACACCGTGTTCTTCGGCGACCAGGCGTACAGCGACTACCACCGCTATCGGAACCTGGGTAAAGCCGAAAGCTGGAAGATGCAGATCTTGGGCTATCGCCGCCAGGAGGTGGCCGGCATTTCTCCCTGGACGGTGATCGAAGGCGGGCCGTTGGACGACAGCAACCCGCTGGTCCAGGCCCATCGGTACGCGTACCAGAGCGTGGCGGCCTACCCGCGGGACTACGATAGCCGATTCTATGCGGGCGACGAAGTGTCACGGCGCCTGGACGTGTTCAATGACAGCCTGCAGGCGGCGGAGTTGGAGTTCCGCTGGGATTTGGCGACAGGCGACCAGTCGATCGAGCAGAGCGCGCAGACGCTGCGGCTGGAGGCGGGTGCACGCCAGACGCTGGAGGCCCGCCTGCACATGCCGCCCGCCACGCAGCGGATACCCCTGGTCTGGCACTGGACACTTCGTGATCGCGGCCAGGTTGTCTGCGAAGATCATCGCGAGTATGCCGTGTTTCCTCGCGTCCGGTTCGCCGAGCCGGACGCGGAGGTGGGGTTGTACGATCCCGCGGGCCGAACCGCCGCCGTGTTCCAGTCGGGCGGCCTGCCGGTGACGAAGGTCGACAACCTGGCATCGATCCCGGCGACCGTCGAGGTCTTGATCCTGGGCGACGGTTCGCTCGAAGCCGCGCCGCCCGCAGTCCCGGTGATCGGGCGGATCGCGTCCGAACGGACCGCAATCGACGCGTTTGTGGCTCGAGGCGGACGCCTCTTGGTGCTGCGGCAGGACGCCTATCCCGAAGGGCTCTTCGACGTATCCCTGACCCGCCATGCCTCGACGATGACTTTTCCCCTGCGGAGCGATCATCCAGCCCTGCGGGGCATCGTCTCGGCCGCCGCCCCGGGCACCGCGTCGGATTTGAAGTTCTGGCGCGGGGACCATCTCGTAGCGACGGACGAGGTCGCCCGGCCGATCGCCGGTCCGGCCGTGCCGATCGTCGTTTCCGGCTCGGACGCCGGGATCGATCACGCGCCGCTGCTCGAGCGGCCCAGCGGACGCGGTTGTGTCGTGCATTCGCAGTTGCTGTTGGTCGACAAGTTCACGACGGAACCTGCCGCTGCCCGCATCCTGGTGAACCTGGTCGACGATCTGGCCCGGCGGCGACCGGAGGGGCGCAAGACCGGCGTGGTTGGCGGCGGCGAGTCGTACCAGGCTCACCTGCGCGGCCTGGACCTGCGATTCGACGACCTCACCGACCGGCTGGCCGCGGCCGAGTTGGCCGAATACTCGTTGCTGATCTGCCGCGGAGAACTGCCCGATCTGGCCCCGTTGCGAGTGTGGATCGAATCCGGCGGCCGATTGTGGCTGCACCGGATCGACGGCGCGGCCATCGGCCAGGTCAATCGCCTGCTGCAATTGGGCATCGCCGCCCAGCCGTATGCGGGAACCGTGACGCGGGGCGAAGGAGACCTGCCGCTGCTGTCCGCGATCGCCCGCGAAGACCTGTACTGGCTGGGCCCGCACCGGGGCATCGCCTGGGACGATACGCCGCGCGCTTTGGAGATGACCGACGGCGTCTTGACCAAGACACTGGACGAAACGCAGGCCGCGGTGTACGAGGTCGAGGACTGGATGCTGCAGGGCCAGATCGTCGCGTCCCGGCCGCCCGGCGTCGTGTTTGCGACGGTGGGATCGGCGTCCCGCGAGATCGATTTCCCGGCTGACGGCGACTGGCTGATCGGAATTCATGCCCGCGGCACGCCTTGCCGCGGCGAGTTTCCCGCGGTCGCGGTGTCCGTGGACGGACAGTCGCTGGGGACCCTGTCCGTCACCGACCGGTGGGAGACTCAGGCCGTGCTGAGCCGCGTCAGCGCCGGCAAGCACCGTGTCGCGATCGCCTTTACGAACGATGCGGGCGATCCGCCGCGCGAGGACCGAAATCTGTACGTGGATCGGGTTCTGATTGCCCGCGACGAGAATCCACGCGTCCAGTTTCTCACTTCGCCGGCCGCGCTGGCCAGCGTCCCGCTGGGCCGCGGCCTGATCGTGATCGATCAACTGCGCTGGGACACCGAGGAATCCAACGCCCGCAAAGCGGCCCGCTTCGCCTGTTCGCTGGCCACCGCGTTGAGCGGCGATTTCCAGTCGCGTCCGGGCGTGACGATCGAATGCGAGCAGATGACGCCGCAGGCGGGCATGCCGCACTTCCGCAACCAAGGCGGTTTCGCGTCGCTGGCGTGCAGCGGCTACGTCGAGCATCCGATCCAGGTCGCCAGCGGCGGGCCGTACACGCTCTCGATCGTCGCCTCGGGCACCCCGGCTGCCGGTGTGTTTCCCCTGGTCGCCGTCGCGATCGACGAGCAAACCGTCGGTCACATCCAACTGACCGGCGGCAACTGGCGCTCGTACTCCCTGAACGTCGACCTGCCCGAGGGCGACCACGTGTTGCGTCTGTCGTTCACCAACGACCTGAACGCGGCTGGCGAGGATCGCAATCTGCAGTTGGACAAGGTGGTGGTCTTGCGGAACTAGGGACAGCCTGGCCGCCTGCCTGGAATCGCCAATCGGGTTGCGTTGTCCGACGTGGACGTCTAGAATTCGAGCAGAATGGAGGACTCCCTCGTGCCGCATTGCATCTTCATCCGGCTCACACTGTTCGTGTTCGTCGCCCTGCCGGGCCTCGCGGTCTGGGCGGGCGAAGCCAAGTGTCCGAACGTGATCTACGTCTTCACTGACCAGCAGCACGCGGGCATGATGAGCTGTACGGGCAATCCGCATCTGCAGACGCCCGCGATGGACAGCCTGGCTCGAACTGGCGTCCGGTTCGAGCGTGCCTATTCGGCCAACCCGGTCTGTGTGCCGTCGCGGGTCGCAATGCTGACGGGCCATTTTCCCAGCCGGTTTGGCATGCAATCCAACGGCGAACTCGGGACTACGAAGATCCCCGATTCGGTCCTGCAGCAGTCGCTCGGCTCACTGTTTCGCAGCGCGGGCTACCGGACCGTGTATGGCGGCAAGACGCATGTGCCGGGCAAGATCGAGCAGTATGGTTTTGAAGTCCTGACGGGCGACCAGCGGCAGACGCTGGCCGATTCGTGCGTCCAGTTTCTGCAGCAGAAGCACGAGCAGCCGTTCCTGCTCGTGGCTTCGTTCATCAATCCCCACGACATCTGTTACATGGCCATCAACGATTTCGAGCGTGCCGGCGGGAGTGGGCTCAAGGGAAAGGCGAAAAAGGCGGCCAAGAAGGATTCGCCCACCGCGCCCCACCAGGTCGCGTTGGCCGCCGCCCTGCAGAGACCGGCGGGCCTGTCCGACGAGGAATTCCTCGCGCAGCTGCCGCCGCTGCCGGCCAACCTGGAGCCGCCTCAGGGCGAACCGGACATCCTGGCCGGCGCCAGTCATGGGACCGGGTTTCGAGCCCACGCGTTTGCGAATTGGGGCGAGCGGCAATGGCGTTTGCACCGCTGGGCGTACTGCCGGCTGACGGAGTTGGTGGATCGGGAGATCGGGCAGGTGCTCCAGACGCTGCGCGACACGGGGCTGGAAGACAATACGCTGGTCGTGTTCTCCAGCGATCACGGGGACCACGACGGCGCCCACCGTTTGGAGCACAAATCCACGTTCTACGAAGAGGCCGCCCGCGTGCCTTTCATTGTCAGCTACAAGGGCGTCACGAAGCCGGGCCTGGTCGATCGAACGCACGTGGTTTCCAGTGGCCTGGACCTGATCCCCACGCTGTGCGACTTTGCCGGTATCGCCGTGCCGCCGGACCTGCCCGGCCGCAGTGTCCGGGCCCTGGCGGAAGGCCGCGATCCCGGCGTCTGGCGTCCCTTCGTCGTGTCCGAAACTCACTATGGCCGGATGGTCTGCTCGGGGCGTTTCAAATACTGCGTTTACGAGAGCGGCGAACGTCGCGAGTCGCTGGTAGACTTGGTCGCGGATCCCGGCGAGATGCAGAACCTGGCCGCCGCCCCCGAGCACGCGTCCGTGCTGCAACAGCATCGCGACTGTCTGCGTCAGTGGTTGGACGGGTACGGCGACCAATTCGCCACCGAATACGCCGTGCGGTGAGGGCTGTCATTCGTCAGGGGCCGGACCGTCAGGGGCGGGACGGTCCAGTCGAGATCACGAAGGCCATACGATGCCATTCGATCCTCGCGAACCGATCGACGCAATCCTGGTGGTCGACGAACCGCCGCCGCCACGCCGCCGACGGTGGTGGGTCTGGGGCGGCGGTTGCCTGTTCGTCACGCTGGCCGTCGCGTGCCTGGCCGCTTGGCTCGTAGCTGGCTTTCTCGGGGACTTCGGATCGTCCGCCGACGACCCGGTGGCCCGCTGGGAGACGACGGCGGAGAGACAGGCGGCTCTGCGGCAGGCTTTCGACGGCCGCCGCCATTCGCTGCAAGATTCGGATCTGCCGGAGATCCAGCGGCTGCTGCGGCGGGTCGCGGCCACGGCCAGCCGGGAGGACAGCGACGAGTTCCAGAAGCTGGTCGATACCGGCAGGATGGTGCGGCGGATCCAGGGGCATGCCGACGTCGAGTGGATCGACTGGATCGAGCGTCAGGTCCTGGCCAGCCAAATCCGAACCGGCTGTGACCCGCCGGGAAATACGCAGGACTTCCGCATCGTCCACCTGGAGCGACTCGGAGACGACCACGTCCGGGTTTACGCCTATGCGGTGAATGACGGAGCTTGCGGCGACCCATTTCAGTTCTGGCTCGTCCGCGCCCGCGACGGCTGGCGGCTGTACGACTGGGAACGGGTCGAACTCGGCTGGTCCGAAGCGGCCCAGTACGCGCGCTTGCGGATCGCCGCCGACGACTGGCGTTACGACGGCTACGAGCAAAGTTCGGAGGAACTCGTGGCGGCCGACGAGGCGATTGACCAGGATGAATACGACGCGGCGGCCGAGCACATGCAGGCAGCCGCCGGGCACTCGGTTCCCAACATCGTGGCCGATTTCTGGGCCTACCTGGTCGCGATCCGCTGGAGTTCGCTCGACAACAGCGAACAGTGCCTGGCCTGGTGCAGCCGCGCGCAGAACCCGGACGCGATTCCCGGCTTCTACACGCTGCAGGCTTCCCACCTGCAGCAGACCGAGCAGTACGAAGCAGCGCTGGCCGCGATCGAGAATTACGAACGCGTCGCCGGTTTTCATCCGGACGTGATCCGCATGAAGGCGGGTTGCCTGAGCGACCTGCGGCGCGACGAAGAATCGCTCGCCTGCTGGCGGCAGCTCGTCGAGTTCGCCCCGGATGGCATCGATGACCTGCGCCAGTTCGCCGACGCCCTGCCCGCCGACCGCCGCGGCGAGCTGCTGGACGTCCTGCCGGCGGCACCGCAACCGGTCGCCGTGGCGGTGCAACTGGCCGAGCGCCGAGTTGGGGACGAGGACGGTGAATTGCTCGCGCTGCTGCACCAGTTCGTCGCCGCACGCTCGCCAGGCTCGCCCGAGGCGCTGCAGTTGGAGGGCCGGAGGTTGCAGTTCCAAGGCGAATACGAACAGGCCGCAGAACGGTTTCGGCAGGCCGCCGAGCAGGAACTGGATCCGGAACAGCGTGCCGGCAGCTGGTCGTCGTTCCTGCAGGCGATGGTCGACGCGGGCCAGGTCGTGGCGGGCTACGAGGCGCTGCCGGACCCGCGGGACGCGTTCCAGTCGTTGGCGGGAGGCCTTGAGAATGACGAGGCGATGATCGATTACACCCAGCTGCCGGAGCTGCTGGCAGTGCACCGCCGTCGTTGCCCGGACGATGGCTGGCTGCACTACTTCGCCGGCCTGCTGGCCGATCAGAACGGCGATCTCGAAGCGGCGGCCCGGGAGTTCGCGGCGGCCGGCAAGTCCGACGACGAAGATCTGAAAGCGGCGGCGGCGGATCAGCGTCGGGACCTGCTGTGCCGCCAGGGCAAAGTGCTGGAAGCGTACCGACTGGACGCCGACGCGGCCGGCGCCGACGCGACCGAGGCGTTTCGTGAACTGGCCGACATCTGCCGATTCAACGACGACGCGCCGGGCCTGCAGACGTTGCTCAAAACGCATCGGAGCGACGTTCCTGACGAACCGTGGCTGGGCTACTACACAGCGGTGCTGCTGCAGTTACAGAGGCAGACCGAAGCCGCGGTACGGAGCCTGGACGGCCGCAACAAGTCCGCGGATGAGGAACTCGAGGATGCGCTGCAGGCGTTGCGGTTGGAACTGCTGCTGGACCTCGGCCGCTGGCGTCAGGCGTACGACGAGCGGCCCGACGAAGTGTTTTCGCAAGTGGCGAACCACCTGCGGTTTCGCCGCAATTGGGCGGCCCTGGCGGAATTGTGCGCGCTGCATCGGCAACGCAACCCCGAGGACGCCGAGTTGCTGCGGCTGGCCGTCGAACTGGCCGCCGGGCAACGGGACGACCAGCGCGTCGTCCAGCTGCTGACGCCCTGGCCCGCGGACAAAATCGACGGGGAATACCGCGCGTCCCAGTTGCGGCGGCAACTGGTCCGCAGTCTGCTGCGGCTGGGGCGGAGCGACGAAGCGCACCAGTTCGCAGTCGAGTCTGTCTCCGCCGAAGGGGACCAGGCCTTGCTGCTGTCCACGCTGATCTGGCAACAACGTTGGGACGAATTGACGCGGCGACTGGCCGACAAGGCGGCCGCGGACGAGTTTGCCGACTTGGTCCGTTATCCCAGCCGCGAAGACTTGCTGCAGGCTTACCGGACCCACGCAGGGGCAACCGATTTGCGCCGACGATTCCCGCTGACGTTGCCCGAAGATACCCCCGTGGCCAGCCGCATCGTGCTCCTGCTGCGAGCCCCCGCGGACCTGAACGCAGACCGTCTGCGGGGACTGGCGGCAGGCACCGGCGAGTTCGCTGTTCGCCCCTTGCCGACCCTGCGACCCGATGTCGCCACGGTGTTCGAAGTCCGCGATGCCGGCGGCAGCGCCGTGGTGGCGGCGGGGACCGGCAGCTACTGCGATCCCCGCTGGTTTCAGCGGACGCGGATTCCCGACCCGGCCCTGGCGACGATCTTAAAACAGCATGGCGGCTGGATTGCCATTCAAGGAATGGAAGCCAACGACGAGGATGACGTGGCGCCGGTCGAGCGACTGGTGCGTCGGCTCGCGGCCGGATTGCTCGACGCCGACGTTCAAGCTGTGAACGTGTGGGGAATGGCCTCCGGCGGCGCGCATCTGGCAGCAACCGACGAGACGTCCGCCGACAGAGTGCGGGGCGAAGCCGGATTGGACCTGGCATTCGCCGATGCCCTGAATCTGTTCCTGGAACCGCGCGACCAGGAGCATGCGGGGACCGCGGCAGCGGCCGGCCCCGTGCCACGGCGCGAGTTGGTCGCCTTGGTCCAGGCCCTGAAGACACCGTCTTCAGAGCCGCCGCATTGGGTCCGAGTCGAATTGCGGCTGGGCGAGGCGGGTGAAACGCATTGGCTGCGAGTGATTTCCGCCAAGCATACCCGGTGGGGCGACATCGAATTGGTCGGTGAATTCGCCGGCGACTCACAATTGTGGCCCTACCTGAAGCCCGGCGAACGGGCGGTCGTAATGTCCTCCAGCGTGCTCGGGGTGCGGCGCGGCGACTGAACAGTGCCTTGTCCAGGCAGAGAACTGGGCTTGGGTGCCTGGGTCGAGCCACGAGGTACGAGTCGCGAGCCCCCAGTTCTTGCCGCTGGGGGCTCGCTGCACTCGACCCCAGGCACCTCCACGCGGCGACTGAGCTTGCCCTGACGCACCTTTGACGGCGCGGTGTCATCGAAAGGATGACAGGGCCAGCGTGTTCGGGCCCGATTGCGACGCAATGCTCCCGCCGAGGTCCAACGGGCACGTCGTTTGCATCCAACTTCCTGTGCCAGCCCCGTCCCAATCCGATCTGGCGGCTTGCCGGCCGGGGTGACCTGGCTGGAGTTGACACTTCAGCGTGCCGTGGCGCATTCCGTTCGCTCCGGCACGCTGAAGCGTGAACTCCAGCGAATACGCAAGGAGCAGAATCATGAGACGACTTGGAGACCATCCGTGGCTGAACGCCGCGATCGCTGTGTGGAGTTTGTGGACAGTTCAAGACGCGGGGAGGCTCATCGCCCAACAGCCTCCGCCGGCCGATCCCGCTTCGAGCGAAGACACGGAGACCTTGTTGCGAGGTCCGTTGCACGAGGCGTTCGCTGGACCGATCGAGGAGAACCCGCGACCGGGGCTGGTCGTGCCGAAGCAGCCCCCGGACGCGATCGAGGAGATTCCTCCCGAGGCTCAGCCGGCCGAGGAGAACGCGATCTGGATCCCTGGCTATTGGGCCTGGGACGAAGAACGCGACGATTTCATCTATGTCAGCGGCGTGTGGCGCGTGCCGCCGGACGGGCGCCGTTGGGTGCCCGGGTACTGGACGGAAGCGGCGGGCGGCTGGCAGTGGATCTCCGGGTTCTGGGCGGCCGCCGATGCGGGCGAGGTCCGCTACTTGCCGACCCCGCCGGCGACGCTCGAGTCCGGCCCGACCAGCCCCCAGCCGGCGGCGGACTACAGCTGGGTCAGCGGCTGCTGGTTCTATCGCGACGACCGTTTCGTTTGGCGGCCCGGCTATTGGAACGCGTATTACGATGGCTGGGTGTGGACCCCGTCGCACTACGTCTGGACGCCGCACGGCGCGGTCTTCGTGCCCGGCTATTGGGATTACCCGTTCCCCAGACGCGGCGTCGTGTTTGCGCCCGTCTGGTTCCCTCGGCCGATCTACGTTCGTCACGGTTACTGCTACTCGCCGCGCACGGTCGTGGACCCGGCTCGGGTGCTGGTTCACTTGTTCGTGTACCCGCGCCGCTGTCATTATTACTGGGGCGACTACTACGGTTTTCGCCCCCACGGCGGACACGCTTTTCACGCCTGGTGCAACTATCATGGCCGACACGGCTACGATCCGCTGTTTGCCTACTACACGGTGAATTACCACCGACACAACATCGATTACGCCCAGCGGTTGCGCGGCTGGCACGACTATTTCCAGCGGCACGAGGAATACCGTCCGCCCCGGACACTGCATGGTCAAACGGAGCTGGCTGCGCGGATCGCCCACCGCGGACCCGAACTGAAGTACGCGCTGCTGGGCAATTCGGTGTCGCAAGCCCTGGAGCGTACCGACGCGGGCGTTCGCTTGGAACGGATTCCCGAGTCGCATCGGCAGGCCTGGAAGGGATTGTCAGACCAGATGCGCGATCTGACACGCCATCGCGTCCAGCTCGAGACGGGCCACGGTCCCAAACCATCGGACGCTGGTCCATCCAAGCCCGAGGCGGGAGCTAAGCCCGGGCTGCATCGGCCGGACGACCGGCTGAAACTGCCGGACTTGCCCGAAATCGCCAGGATCAAGCCTCCCATGGGAGTGCCGAGGCGGTCGGAGGACCAGAGCCGACGGGACTCGCTTCGGGAGCCAGGCGGCGAACGCGGCAGCAGCTGGCGTGATCTTGTGGAACCGCGGCGCGGGCCCGATGCGGGTCCGCTACGGCAACCGGAGACCCGGCCACCCGAGGCCCGCACGCCGCGGTTTGAGATCCCCAAGCCGTCCCGCGGGCCCGACGCGGGTCCGCCGCGGCAACCGGAGATCCGGCCACCCGAGGCCCGCACGCCGCGGTT
>CAIYOB010000697.1 GCA_903927685.1 uncultured Planctomycetaceae bacterium | reverse complement strand
TCGTCGGAATCCGCGCCGCCCGAAGTGAATCGCGTCGGTGTATATGCCGCCGAGACCGTGATCACACCGTCCGCCGACAGCGACAGGCCGGTGCCGTCGCCATTGATCTCGGCGGTCACGTCACCCCGGGTCTGCGCCTCGATCGCCGCGATGACGTCGCCCAGGTCGCGGACTCCGTCCAGGTCGACGTCGTAGGTGGTCCCCGCATCCTCGCCGACGGTGATGCTCAAATCGGCGAAGTTGCCGCCCTGGTCGGTGCCGAACCCCAGGGCCTCGCCGCCGCGGATGGACAGGGCGCGAATGGGCGATAGCCCCTCCGCCTCCGTCGCCACGCCCCGCAGCATCAGGCGTTGTTCCGTCACATGCCCTGCCGCGTCCAAGGCGGTGTACGTTTCCGCCTGGACGATCCCTTCCAGTCCGGCGGCCTTCAGCACCAGATTCAGATCGCTGACCAGCGAGGCCACGTCGTCGTTGTCGCTGCTGGCCGGGCGGCTCGGATCGGTCGGACTGGGCGCGTAGTGCAAGGTCAGCGGCTGGACAACGTCTTGGCTGCGGTCCTCGCGCTGGATGTCCAGGGTGAAGGTCACGTCGGCGCCCAGTTGCCCGTCGCCGGGCGCAGCGTTGTCCGCCGTCATTCCCACCAGGATGTCGACGCCCTCGCCGGCATTCAAGTCCGACAACAGCGTGCTGTCGTCCAGCCTCCAGCCGTCGGCAAGATCGCCCAAATAGACGCCGACGCCGAAACTCAGGGCGACGGCGGCGTCAAACGTGGCGTCGCCGATCGCCGCCATGTCCAACGAGCCGGCCAGGCCCAGGTCCAGTCCCGAATCCAGGCTCAACTCGACCTCGCGCGTGAACAGCTTGTTCAATGCGAAGTTGAAAGTCACCGTATCGGTATCCGGGGCGTAGGCGAGGTCGACGTCGAAACCCGTCGGCAGTTCGCTGTCCGTGTAGCTCGCCAACACGGCGCCCAGTTCCGTCTCGAATTCCTCCAGAGTCGCGAAACGCAGCTCCGGGACAACCTGCTCGTCATACAGCCGGTCGGTGATCTGCGCGAAGGTACTGCTCAGGTCGACCACGTCCGACAAGTCGTCGTCCAGGAACGGAATGGCCACGCGGCTGCGGATCTCCGGCAAGGCGTTCTGCAGGGCTTGGCCGAGATCGGTGAACAGGTTCGCCAGGAACGCATAGTCGTGCGTGACCTCAACTTCCACGAGGTCGGTTGCCGAGTTGCCCGACGTGTCTAGCACCAGGGCCTGCAAGTCCCGCCGTCCCACGGGGCCGGAAAGGCCCTGGATCGTCGCCTCAAACAACTCGGTCGTCGCGTTCCATTCGGCCGCGACCATCTCGTCCGCCTCCACCACGCCGTCGCCGTCTGCGTCGAACAGCGCGTAGGCCTCCGCAACGTCGTCGTCCGGGGCGGAGATGTAGACCGTCAGATTGCGCGTCTTGGCAATGGTCCCCCCGTCCTCCAGCGAGCCTTTGCCGGGCGCCTGCCAGATGTCCACGCTGGGAGCCGTGCGGTCCAAGTCGCCGCCGTTCAAGTCGGCGTAGTCGGCCCAGGTTGCTTCGTCCGAGCTGGTGCTCGCGGAACCCAGGCTGTCGCCCGAGGTGCGTCCCAGGCTGCCGAACGCGTTCTGGAAATCCAGCTCGATGTAGGTCCAATCGGCAAACGTCGGATCGCTATCCTGCGAATAGCTGTCCACGCCTGTCGACAGCCGGAACATGCTGGACGCGTCCGGCGTTGTCGTCCAGGGCCCGGCGAGCGTCAAAACCTGGGACGTGTTGGAGGCGACTTCGTTGGTCTGCCCGATCCCCGCTCCCGCAATGATCTCGACGGTGAATCTCGCATAGTTGGTCGAGCCGAAGGGCGTGCCGACGGCGGTTAGCGAAGTGCTTCCGGCCGCCGTGACAAACCCGGTCAAGGGGGCGCGCAGCTGATGGGCATAATTCATCAGGCTCAAGTACGAAAAGGGATCGGCCCGCACAGCCGTGTCGTCCAACGTCACGCCGCCGTGCCGCAAGGTCAAGTTGTGCCCCAGCTCGTGGGCCAGGGTCCGCCATTGGATGAAGCCGTTGCCCAGCAGGTTGAATGTCGTGCCGGTTGGATCCGTGTACGAGGTCAGTCCCTGGCCGCCGAGCGTGAGCAGGATGTCGTTGCCGGGCACGCCCTGGTTGTCCGGATCGGCATAGAAGCCCGCTTCGGCGATCCCGGAATTCCCGGCCAGCAAGACGAACTGGTCGCCCGCCGCGGGCGTCGTGTCCCAGGCCGCGTCCACCGCCACCTGGCTGCCGCTGCCCCGGGCGGTGATCGAGCGAACCTGCATCGCGCCGGTCGCCGCACTGATCACGCCAACGGCATGCCCGCGCAGATCGGCCGTGCTGTAGCTGGCAAAGGGCATCCCGCTGACGGTCACGGTGGTGCCCGTCCCACCGGACACCGTGCCGGTCAGGGGCGCAGTATTGCTGGGAAAGTACGAATAGAAGTCGGCCAGCACCGCGTAGTGGAAGGCCAGTTCCCGGGCCCGCTTGTCCGCCGTGCCGAAGTAACTGTCCTTGATGTCCTGGAACGAACGAGCCGTCGTCCCCGCGACCGTCGGAGCGGCGCCGAAGGTCACGACGTCGAGGTGAGCCGTCGGGTCGCCCGGCATGGCGATCGAGTCTCCGCCTTGCAGCGAGCCCGAACCCATGTCTTGCGAGAACGGCAGGCCGGCCGCATCCGCGCCCGAGCCGGCGTCGATATGCAGGCGAATCCCCGTCGTTCCGTCCGGGTTGTCGATCGGGGCCTGGGCGAACATCGCCACCAGTTCGGACGTGACCAGCGGCGCGGGTTCGTTCCGATGGTCCGCCGCCGCCGCCAGCCAGTCGATTTCCAGGAACAAGTCCTGGTGGGTCGAGCTGGCTCCCAGGGCCGACAAATCCAGGTCGACGCTGCCGTCCTGGTCCATGTCGATCCCGCCCCCGGCCCGCTCCCAGTGGTCCAGCAGGCCGTCCGCGTCCGTATCCAGGTGGGCGGCCCAGACCAGTTGGTCGCCGCCGCCGGTCGTGGCCGTGAAGCTCAGATAGTGGTCCCCGCGCCGCACGTCCCGCGGCACGCCGTCCGGATCGTACTCGGCCGCCGCGATCGGCGTCGCCGGCTCGACCGCCAGGATCTCCGCGCCGTGCAACGAGTCGCCGACCTGCACCACGGGAATCGGGCTGGTCGGATGGAAGATCCGCTGCGGAGACAAACTGTTGAGTTCGCTTTGGCTGTCCACCCGGACGCTCCAGATCCCCGCCTCGGCCGAGAACAGCAACGGCGTGGAGATCGAGAGCGCCGGATTGTCAACGCTCGCCGAACTGGGCGTGGCCACCAGCGTGACCACGAAGCAGTCGTCGTCAAAGCTGTCACCGTTCAGCGACATCCGCTCGATCCCCAACGCCGCATCCAGGTCGATCGCAGCCAGGTAGATGCCGTTCCCGGCGGCGTCGTAGCCCAGTTCGTGGTTGGCGACCCCGGCCAGCGCATCGTAGGGATTGTCGTCCACCGTGGTTTCTCCCGCCACACGGAGGACGTCCCCGAATCCGGTCCCTTCGTCCACGACGGCAAACACGCCCGGACCGTTCCCCCGATCGCCGGCAAAGACCACGATCGTCCCGTCGCGACTGATCGCCGGCGACCCGCCCAGGCTGTGCCAGACTGTGCCCGTGCCGAGCGGATTCGTGCTAGCAATAATATCCGGAACACCCGCTCCGGAGGTGAATTCGATGTTCTCGTCGCCGTACCGGGTCACCAGCATGACCGATTCGCTGCTGCCGGGCCCCGGTGCAGGTGGAGAACCGAGCAATTCCAAGTCGTAGAAAGCGCTGAGCACGCGCCGATCTTCCAACGCCTCCAACCGCAGCGACGAGCGGAGCCAGTCGCGATTGGTTCGGCCTGCGCGGGCCTTGCGACGCTGCCGCCTGGCCGAAGTCGAGACGTGTTGGCCTGACGGTCGCGTGCGCAAGAAGTGACGCCGTATCCAGCTGGTGTCAAGCATCAGAGACTCCCGTTCCATTGTGACGGCCTTCGATTCCCCTGTCCCGACGCCGCAAGCGGCATTGGGCACCTGCCCACCGGTGCCGCATCACCGCGCCAACAGTCAATACAACGCCGGGCAGGCGGTCTTACAAGAAATGCCGGAGCATCGTCCGGGGAACATGATCGCGGCCCTCGGTTCAGCCTGGCGGTGCGCGAGTAATCGTCTTTTGGGGGCCGGACGGTCCAGGGGCGGATAGTCCGAACGCCGGCACCCGCTGTCTCGGTCCGTTGTGCCATTCCTGCTGTCTCATTCCGCTTGCCAGACGCCGGCCGGGAGGGTACGTTGCATGAGTCACAATGTGACTCGCTCCCAGCTCGTTTCCCGCGGACAGCCCTGGTTGCCTCCAATGACGGAACCTGCTCGAACCGGCCTCTTCCCCCTTCGCCTGGCGGCGTTCGAGGAGTACATGTTCCTCGATGACCGGCCGGACCAGCCCATGACTGGCGTGCTGGCGATGAGGTTTCGGGGCACGTTCGACCGTCCCGCGTTCGAGGCTGCGTTGGACGACGCCCTGCGACGTAATCCGTTGTTCTGGGCGCTGGTCGACGCCAGGCGTCGCAAGCCGTGCTGGATTGCCGCGCCCGCCGGCCGTCCGCCGCTCGAATGGCAGCCGCCGCACGTCCCGCTGGACTGCCCGAACGCCGAAGCACTCGACCTGCGCCGTGAGCCGGGCTTTCGGATGTGGATCCAGCAAGGGGGCGAGCAAGCGACATTGACGTTCCTGGGGCACCATGCGGTGGCCGACGCCATCGGCATGACGCAATTCCTGGGCGATGTCTTGGCGGGCTACGCGGTGCGGCGATCATCGCACCTGCCGCCCAGGGCGTTGCCGGCCCCCATGCCCCAGCGGCTTGGCGAACGCGGGCTCTTCCGCCAATCGGCGCCGCAGCCGGTTTCGGCTTGGGCCGCGACGCGGTTCCTGGCCCGAGAAGCGGTGAAGTGGTTCGGCCGGCGGGCGCTGCCGCTGGAGGCGCCGCGATCTGCCGCCGCCGCGGACGAGGCGGATCCGTTTCCCGGCATCCACGTCCATACCTTCGACGTCGCTCAGACGAATGGCCTGCGCGACCGCGCCGCGCGCCAAGGCGGAACGCTGAACGACCTCTTGCTCCGCGACCTGTTTGTGACGATGCGTGCCTGGAACGACCAAGGCGGAACGGCGGGCGGGCAGCGAGGCAACGCGTCGGGCTGGCTGCGGATCGCGATGCCCACCAACCTCCGCGAGCCGCTCGACCAATACATGCCGGCGGCGAACAAGATGAGCTATGCCTTCCTGACGCGCCGGCCAGCGGCGTGCGACGACCGGGGAACCCTGCTGGCCGGACTTCGCGCGGAGACCGCGGCGATCAAGCATTGGCGACTGAGCCGCACCTTCGTGCACGGGTTAGAGACGCTGTTGCGGGTCCCCGGCGCGATGCGTTGGATTCTATCCGGCCGACGCTGCCTGGCGACCGCCGTGCTGTCCAACCTGGGAGACCCGGGCTGGCACTTCTGGACGGACTTTCCGCGTCAGGACGGTCTGCTGACGATGGGCGACGTGAGCTTGCGCGAGTTCATCGCTTCGCCGCCGTTGCGGGCGCTGACGCGGGCGTGTTTCCTGGCGGTGCGTTACGCCGACCGGTTGACGATCAGCCTCCGGTGCGACCGGCACTTGTTCCGGCCCGCCGACGCCCGGCGTCTGTTGGCCCTGTACATCGACCAACTCGGCCAGACACTGGCAGAGCCGTGAGGTGCGCGGCGTTCGCCCCCTTGAACGTTGCAGGCGGGCGAGGTACGAAATAGGCGATCTTCCCCGTTCGGGCAGAGCACGCCGCTGGGCCGGGAACGGGAACGCGCCGGTTGGCGGACCGGCAGCCGAGGTGGGTGGCTAGCCTCATGACGAACGCTTACACGCTTCTGACGGGCGCGACCGGACTGTTGGGCCGATACTTGCTGCGCGATCTGCTGCGCGCGGATTGGCCGGTCGTCGCCGTCGTTCGCGGACGCCGCGAGCAATCGGCGGCGGATCGGATCGAGACCGTGTTGGCACAGTGGGAACGCGAGGACGGCCGCACGCTGCCTCGGCCGATCGTCTTCCAGGGTTCGCTCGACAAGCCGAGGCTGGGGCTGGCTGCCGAGGCGACCGCCTGGCTCCGGCGTCATTGCGGCCGCGTGGTGCACGCCGCGGCTTCGTTGAAGTTCGCCGTCGATCCCAAGGACCACGAGCCGTTCCGCACCAATGTGGACGGCACGCGCCATCTGCTGGACCTCTGCCGCGAGTTGGGACTCCCCGAGTTGCACCACGTCTCGACGGCCTATGTGGCCGGTCTTCGCGAGGGCGTGGTGCGAGAAGACGAGCTTGACGTCGGACAGAAGTGGGCCAACGCCTACGAGGAAAGCAAGGTCGCCGCGGAACGTCTGGTCCAGGGCAGCCGGTTCCTTTCCAGCCTCACCGTTTACCGGCCATCGATCATCGTCGGCGACGCCACGACGGGCTACACGACGACGTTTCACGGATTCTATACGCCGTTGCGGGTGGCTTACGCCTTGGTTCCGAAGCTGCCGGTCAACGGCGATGAACCCCTGGATCTGCTGCCCCTGTTCAACCTGTCCGGCATCGAACAGAAGAACCTCGTTCCGGTGGACTGGGTTTCGCAAGCCATCGTTCGCATCCTCCGGCAGCCTCAGCGGCATGGCCGAACGTATCACTTGACTTCGGCCCGACCGGTGACGGTGCGGCAGATGCACACCGCCTTTGCCGAAGTGCTTCGGCCCTGGATCGGCCGCGATTCGGCCGCGGGGGGCGCGGAGTCGCTGGCAGGCTTGGGCGAAGCCTTCACCGAACCGATGCGGGTCTATCAGTCGTACTGGCGCAACGACCCGACGTTCGCACGCACCCAACTGGACGCCGCACTGCCGGACCTGCCGTGCCCCGCCTTGGACCACGCGCGGTTGGTGGCCCTGGCGCAGTACGCCGTCGATCACAAGTTCGGCCAGGCGCACATTCCGTTCGTGCGGGCCGAACCGGCTGCGAAATGGCTCGGGCCGGAGGAGCGGCCCGTGGCCGGCTGGGAGAACCAGCGACTGTCCGTGGGGCTGCGGGTCACCGGTCGCGGCGGTGGGGATGGGCAGTTTGAACTGGCCGCGAATCGCCTGTCCGGCGGCCGGCCCGGTTTGACGCGGGAGCCGTCCGTGACTTATTATCTGTCGGCGGAGACGCTGGACCAGCTCCGCAGCGGCCGGCTCTGCTGTCCCGCGGCGCTGGAGCAGGGGCGGGTCGTCGTCTTCGGTCAAATCGCCCTCGAAACCCGCCCCTTGGCCCAACTGCTCGCAGCCTTGATCGCCCGTCCCGGCTAGAACCACGATGTCACGTTTTTTTGCCGACACCCCGATTGCCATTCTCGGTCTGGCCTGCCGCCTGCCCGGCGCGCGGGACTTGGAGGCGTACTGGCAACTGCTGGTAGAGGGCCGCAGCGCGATTGTCGAAGTGCCGCCGGAACGGTTGGATCGGGAGTTGTACTATGACCCGAGCATCGGCACTGTCGGCAAGACGTACTCGACGCTGGCCGGCCTCGTCCCGCCCGTCTCGGTCGAGCCGCAGCGGCTGCGCATCTCTGCCGAACTGGCCGCGCGCCGCGACCCGGCCCATCTGACGATGTGCGACCTGGCCGCGGAGGCGTTGCGGCATGCCCGGCTGGACCCGTTCCAACTGCCGACATCGAACGCCGGCGTGTTCATCGGCAATACGCGCGGTTCGCCGTGGAGCGGCCAGATGACGTTCGCCATGCTGATCGAGCAGACGGCGGCCTACCTCCGCGAATTGCCGAGTCTGGACGTGAAGCTGTCCGAACAAGTCGCCGCCGAAATCGTCCGGGAAGTGCGCCGCAAGTACGGTCCGTTCGTCCCGTTGGAAGTCGCCCGCTGGCCCGACCTCGCCAGTCATGTAGGCGCCACGATGATCGCCCAGACCTTCGGTTTGACGGGTCCGGCGATGGTGGTCGACGCGGCCTGCGCGTCGTCGCTGCAAGCGCTGCTGCTGGGCATCAACGCCTTGCAGCAGGGCCGGCTCGAACTGGCCGTCGTCGGCGGGGCGTCGCATTTCAAGGCCGACACGCTGATCCAGTTCTCCCATGCTCAGTCCGTGAGCGCTCACGGCAGTCGCCCGTTCGACGCCGACGCCGACGGCCTGATCATTGGGGAGGGCTCCGTGATGATGGTGCTCAAGACCTTGGCGCGTGCGCTCCGCGACGGCGACCCGGTCCAGGCGGTGATTCGCGGCCTGGGGATGTCGACGGACGGCCGCGGCAAGAGCCTGTGGGCGCCACGCAAAGAGGGCCAAATCCTGGCGATCCAGCGGGCGTACACGCACGGCTTGGAGGTTGGACGCGTGCAGTACATCGAAGCGCACGCCACCTCGACGCAGATCGGCGATGCGACGGAACTGGCGGCCTTGCACGAGTCGCTCGCCGGACGGATGCCTGCCGGACACCGCATCGCCTTGGGCGCGTGCAAAGCCAACGTCGGCCACTGCCTCGAAAACGCGGGCCTGGCGGGCTTGGCCAAAACGGTGCTGGCGGTCCAGCACGCCACGATTCCGCCGACCATCAATCTGCAGCGGCTCAATCCGAATGTCGACTGGGATCAGAGTCCGTTCTACGTGCCGGTCACGCCGACGCCGTGGCCCGACACGCACGGCCAGCCGAAGCGCGCCGGTGTCAACGCCTTTGGCGTGGGCGGACTGAACGTCCACGTGGTCCTCGACGAGTTCCTGCCCGCACAGCCAACAGCCGTCTACTTCGCCAGCGTCCCGGCCGCGGACGTGAGCCGGGCCGGCGAGGCACCGGATCAGCAGCTCGAACCGCCGCCTGTCGTGGGCGAAGACAGGCGGGAGACGGAGGCGGCCCGAGCCAAGACCGAACCCATCGCCATCATTGGCCTCGGCGCGATTTATCCCGGCGCACGGACCGTCGAGCAGTTCTGGCATCTATTGCAGACGGGCGAGGACCCGAAATCCGATGTGCCCGCCGAACGCTGGCCCAAGGAGTTGGGCGTCCAGCCGGGGCCGCTTGCGCCGTGGAGAACGCCGCTTGGCCGCGGCGGCTTCATCCGCGGCTATCAGTACGACTGGAGCAAGAACCGGATTCCGCCCAAGCAGGTCGAGCAGGCGAATCCGTTGCAGTTCATGCTGTTGGACGCCGCCGAGCAGGCCCTCGCCCATGCCGGCTACGACCGCCGCCCGTTTGACCGCACGCGTGTCGGCGCGGTGGTCGGGACGGTCTTCGGCGGGGACTTCGCCGCCCAACTGCAGATGGGCCTGCGTCTGCCCGAGTTCCAGTCGCTCCTGGCGGCGCGGCTGAGGGAGCACGGGCTGGCCGACGACCAGATCAGCACGGTCGTGAGGCAATACCAGGAGTTGTTCTTCCGCCGGATGCCGGCCCTGCTGGACGAAACGGGCAGCTTCACCAGCAGCACGCTGGCGTCGCGCATCACCAAGACGTTCGATCTGATGGGCGGGGCGTTTTCGCTCGATGCCGGTAGCAACTCCAGCCTGGCCGCATTGATCGCCGCCGTCGACATCCTCCGCAGCGGCGACTGCGAGATGATCCTCTGTGCCGCCGGCCAGCGCAGCATGGACCTCTCCGCGTTCGTCTCACTGGCCTGGAGCGGCGCACTAGCCTCCGGGGGTTTGCCGGGCGAAGGCGTCGGCGTGCTCCTGCTGAAGCGACTGTCGGATGCCCGCCGCGACGGGGATCCGATCCAGGCCGTGATCCGCGAAGTCGGCGTGAGCTTCGACGCCCAGGTTCCGACCGCGGCCCGCCAAACGGCTCTCCACCGTGCGTTGGGCGGCGAACCGCCGCCGGCCCCGCTGGTCGCCGTCGAGTCGGCGGCGAATCAGTTCGGCCATTGCGGTGCCGCGGACGGAATGGCGTCGCTCTTAAAGGCCACGGGGATGTGCCGGCGTCAGGAGTCGCCGTTGCCGCCTGACTCGTCCTTGGTGGTCACGACGACCGGGAGCACCAACGGATTTGCGTATGCCGCGGTCGTAGAGCCCGCGGCCCCCGCTTCCGTCGTCGTGAAACCACGCCCCCGCGTCGCGTGGATGTTTCCGGGACAGGGTTCGCAGTATGCCGGGATGCTCGAACCGCTGATCCACGAGTTCCCCCCCGCAGCGGAGGCCATGCGCCGCGCCGACCAGGCGCTGGCGCGGTGGGGCCGGGGTACGTTCGCCGACTTGGCGTGGCGGTTTACGGACGGACTGGGCGTCGATGTCTGGCAGACGCAGGCCGCCGTGCTGGTGGCCAACTACATCGTGGCCGAATCGCTGGCGGCACTTGGCGTTCGGCCGGATGTCGTGGCCGGTCTCAGTTTCGGGGAGATTGCCGCCCTGGTCGCCGCGGGGGCATGGTCGCTCGAAACGGCGTTGCGCGTCGTCGGGTTGCGCACGGAAGCGTTCCAGGCGGCCGCGAACGTACCGGGTGGCATGGTGGCCGTCACGGCGCCGCGGGCAGTGGTGGAACAGCTTGTCGCCGAGGACGGGGGCATGGTCTACATCGCCAATCACAACGCCCCCGAGCAGTTCGTGCTCAGCGGCGAAATCGCCGCCCTGGTGCGGGTCGTCGAACGAGCCCAGCAGATCGGCCTGCACGCCGTCCGGCTGAACGTGCCGTGTGCGTTCCATTGCCCTATGATGGCCCCGGCGCGAGCGGCGATCACCGCCGCGTTGCCGGCGGTTCCCGTGCAAGCCGCGCGGGTGCCCGTGCTGAGCACCGCCTTCAATCGATACATGCTGGAAGAAGACGATCTGCGGCGGAGTCTGTGCGAGCAGTTCACCCTGCCCGTCCCGTATGTAGGCATGGTACAGAAGTTGGCCGCCGAGCACCCGACCGTGTTCGTCGAGATCGGCCCGCAGCGAGTCCTGACCAAGCTGCATCGGAAGATCCTCGGCGAGCAGGCGCTCGGAATCGTCTCGACGGACGATCCCGAGCGGCATGGCTTGGCCCAACTGCAATGCGTCGTCGCGCTCTTGCGAGACTGCGGCGTGATGGCCGGCGAGGCTGCCGTGGGGACCGAAGGGCAGCCGCTCGTGCCGGGCAAGCTCACGCATTTCGACGCGACGGAACGCCGTCGCCAGAGCCGGCGCCAGCAAGCCACGGTGGTGTCGCCCACGGCCCCGCCCGCACCGCCGCCTCCCAGTGGTCAACGAACGGCGTTGCAGAAGTTCCTGGTCCAGTTCATCGTCGAGCAGACGGGCTACCCGGAAGAGATGGTGGACTTGGACGCCAATCTGGAAGCCGACCTGGGGATCGACAGCATCAAGAAAGCCCAACTGTTCGGCGAGATCCAGGAGGAATTCCGGATCGCGCCGCCGGCCGGCAACGTCACGCTCGACGATTTCCCGACGCTGCGGTCCGTCCTGAAGTTCCTGGCGGACGGGGCCGTGGCGGAAGCGGTACCCGGCGTCGAGCCAGATCGGGCTGGAGAAGCGTCTGAGGGGCTCGCCACGAGGGCGGCTGCCGCGGACGTCGAGCCAGCCCGGATCGCCACGGTCCCGGAAGCAGACCGGCGGATGCGGCGGCACGTGCTGCGGATGGTGCCCTCACCGCTGGCCGCCCCGGCCGAGAACTGGGCCTGGGGCGCGCGGGCCGCAATTCTCGGCGATAATCCCGCGGCCCGCGCGTTGGCGGATGAACTTCAGCATCACGGTGTTCGCGCCGTGTTGGTCGCCGATCTCCCGTCGTTCGAACGGGCGTGGCAGGACGGCCCCCTTCCGCAGCTATTCCTGCTGACGCCGCGCGACGGCGCGCCGATGCCCTATGCCGATGCCGTCGCGTGGGACGAACGCCGCGAGCGGGGCGTCATGCTGCCGTTCGCCGTCTGCCAGAAGTGGTTCGAGTTGGCGACCGCGGGCACCGACTCGCCCGCCCTCGTGGCCGTGACGGCGCTCGGAGGCGATTTCGGGAACCGGGGCGAACTGGTGTCGGCCGAGAGCGGCGGGCTGGCGGGCTTGGTCAAGGCGGCCGGCGCCGAATCGCAAGGTGGGATCCGCGTCAAAGTGCTGGATTTTCCCGCGCCGTATCCCGCCGTCGACTTGGCGCGGGCGGTCATCGCGGAAGTCGCCAGCCAAGCGGCTGACGTCGAAGTCGGCTACGACGCCGCGGGAACTCGGCACGTGCTTCGCGCCGAGTGGCAACGCGCCTCGACCTTGCCATCACGAGCGGCGCCGCCAGGCGGCGCGTGGGTCGTGACCGGTGGAGGCCGCGGAGTGACCGCCTACATCGCCCGCGAACTTGGAAAGCAGTGGGGCCTGGTTCTGCACCTGCTCGGCAGCAGCCCACCGCCGGCCATCGATCCACAGTGGCGGCAGCTTTCAGCCGACGGCCTGAAACAGCTCAAGGCCCAACTCGCGCAGGAAGCGCGGCAGAAGGGCGAGGCGCCCGGCGCGGCCTGGCAGAAGATCGAGCGGGCTCTGGAGTTGGACCGCACGCTGCGTGCCTTTGCGGACGCTGGTGTGCGGGCGACGTACCACCAGTGCGACGTTGCCGATCGCGTTCGGCTCGCTGCCGTATTGGCCGAGATTGGACCGGTGGAGGGCGTGATCCACGGGGCGGGCGTCGAGCATGCCTGCAGGTTTTCAGCCAAGACACTGCCGCTGGTTGCCAAGACGATTGCTGCCAAAGTGGATGGAGCGGCGGCGTTGATGGCGGCGTTGGATGCGGCGCCGCCCCGGTATTTCCTCGGCTTCGGTTCGGTCAGCGGCCGATACGGCGGGATCGGGCAGACCGACTACTCGCTGGCCAACGACATGCTGTGCAAGTTGTTGGCCCAGTACCGCCGCACTCATCCCGGCTGCACGGCCGTCTGTTTCGACTGGACCGCGTGGGCGGAAGTCGGCATGGCCGCACGGCCGGAAAGCCGATTCGCGCTGGAAGCGATGGGCATTCAGTTCATGCCGCCCGCGGAAGGCGCCGCCCATATCGCCGACGAACTGTGCGTGGTGGGAACGGACGCCGAAGTGCTGATCGTGGATGACGCCAGCCGCCTGGAGGCTCGGCCCGTGGCGCCGGCGGCAACACCGCCACCGGCGTTGGCCGCGGCGACCGCTGGCGGGTATGACGCCGGTTTCCGTTATGGACAGGAACATCGCGCGGCGATTCGCGCTTTTCTGCGCGAGTACGCGGACCGGTTCCCTGACCGCGGGCCGCTGCCCGTGCCAGCCGTGATGGGGCCGGTTGCCTCCGCGGCCACGGACGACGAACTGCGCGGGATGGCGGCGGGCGCGGGGGTGGCGCTCGTCAGTTTGCACGCCCACCACGCCGCGGTCCGTCGCGGCCAGTCGCGGGACACAGGGACTCCCGGTATGTTGCCGGTTCCACCGCTTTCGCCGGGCGATGACGGCGGGCCGTCGACGTGCGGCACGGAGGCTTCCGAGTTCCCCTTGGTCGCCGCGGTGCAGATCGTGCGGCCGGGACAGGAGTTGAACGCGGCGGTCGAGCTGTGTCCGCAGAGCGATCCCTTCCTGCGGGACCACCGGATCTACGACCGGTCGGTCTTGCCCGGCGCCGTGACGGCCGAAATCCTCGCCGAGGCGGCGAGCCTGCTGGAACCCGGCCGCGTGTTCGTCGCCCTGAGCGACGTCGACTTGCTCAAGCGGCTCGATTTCCACCGCCAGACGCCCCAGCGGATGAACGTCCTGGTGCGCGGGGCCACCTGCGAATTGCAGACTCAGAACGAGGGCTCGCGAATCGTCGTAGCCACCGGTCAGGCACACTTCGCGGATGCTCCGCTCCCACCGGAAGTGCTGGAGGTCGGCGAGCCGGCCGAGGGCTGGAGACCGTTTGTCTATCCCGAGGGCTGGCGATTGATGTCCCACGGCGACAGCCTGCGGACGCTGCTGGAACTCAATTTCCAGCACGACGGCGGCCTGGCCCGGCTCGTCGCGAAGGCGCCGCTGGCCCTGGCCGGCGCGCGGCGCGGGCGGCGGTGGTTGGTGCCCTCCGCGTTGCTCGACGGGTGCTTGGTGGCGTGCGGCAGCTACTCGTACCGGATGATCGACAGACGAGTCGAATTGCCGCGGCGCATCGGGCGGCTCCAGGTGTACCGGCAGCCGCGCGAGAACGAAGCATGCCGGCTGCGCTTGTTCTGCAAGGATTCTCGCGCAGAGGGCACACGGTACGATTTTCATCTCGTCGGCGAAGACGGGCGGGCAGTGCTGACGGTGACGGATTACGAGACGGTCTGCCTGAAAACGGGAAAGGCGAAGGCATGATTTCGCCGGGCGGCTGGAACGACGACTGGGCCGGGCTGGTCACGGAGCGGTGCGTGCCGATGGCCGCTCCGGACGCCGCCCTCGCCGCTCGGACGCCGCACAGTTGGCTGAACCAGGCCGAATGGGAACAAGGGCGGCCCGACGATCCGGCATGGCTGGTCGGGCGCTGGCTCGGCAAGACGCTGGTCCGCGAGGTGCTGGGCAGCGAGGCCTCGCTGCGAGACCTCACGATCCTGTCCGTCGACGGTCGGGGACGGCGTAATCGGCCTCGCGTTTTTCTGCACGGCGGTGCGTTGAGCGTTCGGCTGTCCCTGGCGCATTCCCGGCGGTTCGCCTATGCCGCCGTTTCGGCCGAGCCGCGGCTGCGATTCGGGGTCGACATCGCTGACCTGGAAGACATCGGTACCGCGTTGCCGCGGGCCTGGTTCCTGCCCGCGGAGCGAGCCGTCGCGCGGACTGCCGCCGATACACTCCGGATCTGGACGGCGAAGGAGGCCTGTTACAAAGCGTGCCAAACCGGCGAGGCTTTCGTGCCGCAGCAGTGCCTGGTGCGGCTGACTGGAGAAGGCCTGTACGGCCGGCAGGTCTGCCGCATCCGCTGGCAGGCGGACGAGGCGATGGTGCGGGCGCTGGCCATGGCCCGGGAGGACGACGATGATTGATCTCCGCGGCAAGATCGCCTTGGTGACGGGCAGTTCGCGCGGCATCGGCTGTGCGTGCGCGCTACGGCTCGCCGAGGCGGGGGCCAACCTCGTCGTGAATTACGTTACCTCGAAAGCCGCGGCAACCGCAGTGGCGGAACAGGTTCAGGCCTTGGGCCGGGACGTCGCCGTGGTGAAGGCGGACGTGAGCGAACGCGAAGATGTTGACGAACTGATGGCCTTCATCGACCGGACCTACGGCCGGCTCGACATCATCATCAGCAATGCCGCGACAGGCGGATTCCGCCCGCTGTTGAGCACGACGGACCGGGACTTTGCCGCGGCGATGAACACCAACGTTCGAGCGCTGCTGTATCTCGTGCAGGCCGGAGTGGACTTGCTTGCCGACCATCCGGAGCGGGCAAAGGTCGTGGGGCTGTCGAGCCACGGCTCGGAATTGGCCCTGCCGATGTACGGCACCATCGGGGCGTCAAAGGCGGCGATGGAGGCCCTCGTGCGGCACCTGGCCTTGGAACTCGGCCGGAGGAACATTAACTTCAACGTCGTGAAAGCGGGCTTGGTCGAAACCGACTCGACCCGCATGTTGCCGGGCGCGGACGCGATGTTCCAGGCCGCCCGCCAGCGGAATCTCGTCGGCGATCGGCTGCTGACGGCCGAGGACGTGGCCAACGCGGTCCTGTTTCTATGTAGTCCCCTGAGCGACATGATCCAAGGGGAAGTCGTCACCGTCGACGGCGGCGCCGGCGTGCATGCCTGAGGCCGTGGCCCGCGGTGCTGGTCCACCCCATTCCGCTTCGCCCCCGCAGCGTGTGAGCTGGTTCCGCGAATTCCGTTTGCCACCAATGACCAGTTTCCACATGCAGAAACATTGGCTGATCGAGAAATGACTCCGTACCCAGCTGGTGCCGAACATGGAAGACTGCCGGTCTTACAAGAAACGGCTCGCAAGCGGCCCGGCCGGCCCCGACTTGGTCGTCCCGGCGCCGCGGGGCACAGGCGCTGGGCCTGCGGGGGCGGGGACGGTGAGCCGAAAAGCGGAGGCGGGGAACCCGCCGGGGTCGAGGAGCGCCCGCTCGCGGAGGCGTTCCCCGCCGGCGTACTGCAGGTCGGCGGTGCGGGGTTCGACCTCGGCGCCGTTCCAGATCGCGGACCACTCAGCCGCGGTCAGCGGCATGCCGACGGGGACGACCGGCCGTTCCGTCCGGGGCGGGCGGACGGCCAGGAAGGCCCGCTGCTGGGAGCTGAACAGGTTGGCCTCGCCGGACCACATCAACAGCCGGGCCATCCGCCGCGTCTCGGTCAGGCCCGCCGGCTGCTTGCCCTGCGGGCGCTGGCCGCCGAGCGGACAGTAGACCACCAGGAACTCGTGATCCAGCACGTTCCGTTCCGCGTGGATGAACGGGCGGAGGGGCAGGTTGCCGGGGCCGGCGGCGAGCAAGCCGGCATCGACCAGCCGGCAGGCGTCGAGCGTGACCAGTGTGTTGTCGGTCAAGGTAATTGCCAGCGGGCTGTACAGCGGCAGGTCGAGCCCCAGCGCGGTCCGGCCCGTAACGATGCCGTTCCGCAGCGTCAGCCGGCGCGGGCGTTGCGAATCCTCCGGCTGCTTCCCGCCATGCCAGAAGATGGCCGTGCCGAAGCCCGCGTGCAATTCACTGTCCAGCACTTCGCAGGCGGCGGCGCCATCCAGCCGCAGGCAGGAGCCGCCCTGTACGAACCGCAGGCGGCAGTGGCGGAGTCGCAGATCCGGCCCCGTATAACGGATCAGGGACAGTGCTTCATTCGGATCGGCGCCGCCGCGTCCGCGGGCTTCCAACACCAGGCCCGCCAGCGTCAACGGCCCCGCGGCTTGCAGCAGGTCCCCATGGGGCGATACGGGGTCCGAGTCTGTTTCCGCCGCGGGCCCGGCGGTCTCCGCCAGCGAAATGACCGGCGTGCTGCCCGGTGCGGCTTGCAGGGTCAACGGCTTTTCATCGAGGTGCAGCGGCTCCGTCACATAAGGTCCCGCGCCGTACAACGTCAAGGTGCCGCCAGCCGTCGCCGCCTGGATGGCGTCGGCCAGTCGCTTGAACCGTGACTCGCGGCCCGCGGAGTCACTGACGACAATGTACGACTCGCTCGGAGTGGCGGCAATGACGGGCGACGAACTGACCGGTTTCCGTTCGGGCGAGGCGACCGGATTGCGCCCGCCCGCCCCCGCCAGGAGCCCCCAGCCGAGCAACGCGGCAGCGGCGATGGCGGCGACGGCGAGACCGCCGCCGATCAGCACGCGTGTCCGGCGGGCGTCTGATGGGTTGGGCGCAGCGGCTGCTGGGATCGCGGGCGCGTCCTGCGGAGGCCCGCCCTGCTGCAACCACCGCACGACGTCCCGTGCCGACTGAATCCGCTGGGCCGGGGCCTTGGCGTGCAATCGCCGCACCAGCCGCTCGAGCCAGTCCGGAATCTCCGGATTCAACTCCCGGATCGGACGCGGCTCCACCTCGGCGACGCGGTGAACGGCGGACAGGGCGGTGGGGCCGGCGAAGGGCGCCACGCCGGTGCACATGGCATACAGCACGCTCCCCAGGCTGAATAGATCGGCCCGTTGGTCGACGCGTTCGGCGGCGATTTGTTCCGGAGCCAGATACTCCGGCGTGCCGGCCAGAATCTCGACGGACGTCAACCCCTCGTCGCCAACGGCTCGCGCCAGGCCGAAGTCGGCAATTTTCACTTCGCCGTCTTCGGCCAGCAAGACGTTGCCCGGCTTGATGTCGCGGTGCAGCACCCCGCGGTCGTGCGCGGCGGCCAGTCCCGAGGCGATGGCAAGTCCGATCCGGATGATCTCGGCCGTAGG
>CAIYOB010000696.1 GCA_903927685.1 uncultured Planctomycetaceae bacterium | reverse complement strand
GGGGGGGTGGTGCCTGGGGTCGAGCCACGAGGTACGAGTGGCGAGCCCCCAGTTCTTGCCTCTGGGGGCTCGCTGCACTCGACCCCAGGCACCCCGACATTGTCTGGACCACGCACTACGCGACGCGTTTCAAGGCCTCGCACGAGATCAACTCGCCGATCATGCCTGCGACCTGCCAGGCGGCATCCGCACTCCCGTCGCACTGCGGACTGCCGTCGACCGCGAGCGCCGCGGACCGGGCGACCGGAACCCCCGTGACCCGCACCGGGCAACTCGCGGCCAAGCGGTGCCGCGCTTGCTCGAATCCCAGACAGACCAACGAGGCTTTGGACGCCAACCGCTGTGTCGCGGGACTGGCCGCAACACGCTGTTCGAGGACCGCCAACGGCAAGCCCAGCTTGGCGGCGGCGTTTCCAATGGCCTCGCCAATCGCGCCGCCCACGGTGATCACGGCCGCGGGCCGCAAACGCTCGAGGACCCGCCGCACGTCGCCTCGGCCGCTCCAGGGCCAGCGCCATCTCGGAGCTCGCCGACTGTCCGGCGGATTGCCAAAGGCCACATACTCGTAGCCGGCGTGGCAGACCCGGCGGCACTCGTCCGCGGCGCCCGAGCCGCCAAATAGGAAGCGGGCCTGCGGCACCAGGGCCTGCAATTCGTCGGCGATCGCCAACCCGGCCAGTAGAAGTCCCGGCTCGCCGCCGCCAGCGAGGACAAAACTCGTCGTCTCAACCTGCATCTTGGCCCTCTCCAGAGCATTTCGCATTCCACTGTCCCTGACGTTCTTTCTCAGACGCGTTTTTCGTAGGGCAAGTTCCGTCGGCCGCTTGCCACCCCACGGGGGCGCGACCAGAGATGCCGACGGACATGTCCCGATCCTGCCAGCATCGCTAGCAGCGCGACGATCCCCGCCACCAGCTGGTTTTTCCGGGACGCCCGTTGAACAGGAGTCGCCGGGGCCGTAGATTGGGAGTTTGCCAATTCCCCCGTCCTATTAAGGTCGGCTTTCCCGCTCCCTTCCCTTCATCGAGAGCAAGAATGGATGTAACCGCAGGATCTCCGCCGGAACAACCGGGACCTAAATGGCGAGCGCTCCGCTCCCAGCAACGCCGCGTGATCGGGGTGTTGATCGAAAAGGCCAAGACGACACCAGACGCTTATCCACTAACCCTGAACGCCATGGTCACCGGCTGTAACCAGAAGAGCAATCGTGCGCCGCTGATGAACATGAACGCCGACGAGGTCCAGCAGGCGGTGGACGAACTGCGGGAAATGGGCGCCGTGGTGGAAGTGCAGGGTAGTGGTCGAGTGGCCAAGTACCGGCACCACATGTACGAGTGGCTGGGGGTCGACAAGGTCGAACTGGCGGTCATGGCCGAACTGCTGCTGCGCGGCGAGCAGACGATCGGCGAGCTGCGGGCGCACGCCTCGCGGATGGAACCGATCCCGGGCTTGCCGGAGCAGAAGCCCATCCTGCAATCGTTGATCGCCAAGAACCTGGTCGTCTCGCTGACGCCGGAAGGTCGCGGGCAGATGGTCAGCCACAACCTGTACAAAGACCGCGAGATGGAGGAACTGAGGGCCCGCATGGCCACGTACACCCCGCCGGCGGCGCCCGCTGAGGATGCGCCTGCCGCGCCGCGGGGCGGTGGCTTGACCTCGGCCTGGTCGTACGTCTCGCAGGAGAAGTTCGACCAATTGCAGGACGAGGTGAAGCAGTTGCGCGAGGAAGTCGCGGCCTTGCGCAGCGTTGTGGCCAAACTCGAACCGCTGCTCCAGTAACCGCCCGCGCCAGCCGAGGGTTCGACCTGATGACGGAACGCTATCGAGTCCGCTTGGACAAAGAGTACCACGTCTTCTGCGCCGGGCACTTCATCACCTTCGGCGGCAACGTCTGTGAGCGTTTGCACGGACACAACTACCGCGTCCAGGTCGAAGTCGAAGGCCCGCTGGACGAGAATCACTACGTCGTCGACTTCATCGCACTCCGCGACGCGCTGAAGGCGATCACCGGCGACCTGGATCACCGAATGATGTTGCCCACCGAGCACCGGGCGATACGCGTCCAGGCGGACGAGCGCGAAGTGCTGGTCACCTTCGAGGATCGCCGCTGGGTGTTTCCCCGCTGCGACTGCGTGTTGCTGCCCCTGCCCAACACCACCGCCGAACTGCTGGCCCGGTACATCGGACGACGCTTGCTGGAGTCGCTCGACCTGCAGCTGGACGTTCGCCCCGAGCGGCTGCAGGTAGCGGTCGACGAGGACAACGGGCAGTGGGGAATCTGGGAGAGCCTTGGGCCCGGGGATGGGCCATGACCGGAGTGCTGCGCATCGGAACCCGACGCGTAAGCGAGGAAAGGCCGTGGATCCTCGCTGACGCTTCGGGTTGCGATGGCTTGCAGCAAGCGTTTTGCGCAATGCTCCGATCAAAGCCCGATGATCAACGCCGGGTGAGGACGAAACGCCGTAGGACATAAGGGACTGACGAATGACGAAGCATGACGGGCGGTACATGTGCCTGGGCGACCGGAAAGAGGTTTCTTACCCGCTGGCTGGGAAACGTATTTCCGTCGGACCTTGGCGTTCGCTCTCCATGATTTTACCCCCCATGATTTTGTCTTCCCAAGAGAACCGATGCGCAGGAAAGGCAAAATCATGGGAGGGCAAAACCATGCTGGTCTCTACCTTGTCGTTCTGGAGGAGATCAATCTGGGTAAGCCATTTCCTGCCGGTCGCCCTGGGCGTTGTCGCGCTGCTGGTCGCCGTCCTCGGCTCGGACGACGCAGCGGCCGAAGAAGCCTCGGTCGAGCAGACTTACCAGGCTCGCGATACGCTGGCGGCCCCGGTCGATCCGCTTGCCGATGCCGCCGCGTGCCTCCGCGACTTGGCGTGGAAGCCCGCCCCGTTTTCCGTGACGTGCGCCGCCGAGTCGGGAGCGGCCTACGACGCGCTGGTCACCTTCCCTTCGCCCATCTCCAGCGGCGACGCGGTGAACGACCGCGTGAGCCTGGAGTGGTACATGCCGCGGGACGAACAAGGCGCGGTCCGCACCGCGCCCGCCGTGCTGGTCGTGCACGAATCCGGGCGGTCGATGCCGGTCGGGCGGCTGTTCGCCCGCAGCTTTCAAGCCGCCGGCATGCACAGCTTCTTGATCCATCTGCCCTACTACGGCAAACGCAATGCCACCGGCCGCGATCCCAAGGCGGACCAGCTGGTCACCTTGATCCGCCAGGCGATCGGCGATGTCCGCCGCGGCCACGACGCCATCGCCGTGCTGCCGCACGTGGACAGCCGCCACATCGCCGTCCAAGGGACCAGCTTGGGCGGGTTCGTCGTGGCCACGTCCGCCAGCTTGGATCCGGCGTTTCAGTCGGTGTTCATCATGCTCGCCGGCGGCAACCTGTACGAGATGTTCCAGACCGGCCAGCGGGAAGTGGCTCAAGCCCGCCGCAAATTGGCCGACGCCGGGATCAGCGATCCGCAGCTCAAGCAATTGCTGTGGCAGATCGAGCCCACGCGCGTCGCCCACCGGTTGGACCCGCAGCGGACCTGGCTGTTCTCGGCGGACGGCGACCAGGTCGTCCCCATCGCCAATGCCCTCGCCCTGGCCCAAGCCGCCCACTTGCCCGAACCGCACCACATCCGCGTCCCCGGCAACCACTACACCGTGATCGTCTACTTTCCGGTCATCCTGCAACGCGTGACCGACCAGATCCGGGCGTCGCTGTAGCAACGGGGCCCAACGTGCAGCTACGGCCCCACAGCCCAGAGGTATCGGTTCGAGGCGACGAACAGCGTCCCGTTCGCCGCCACGGGGGTCGACCACGACGACGCGCCGAGCGACACTTGGCCCAACAGCTTTAAGCTCTTGCCCGCGGCCAGGATTTCCAAGTGCCGGTCGTTGGGCAGGTAGACCTTGCCGTCGGCCACCAGCGTCGAGGCGATGGTGCGGCCCTTGGATTCGTAGACCCAGTAGACCTGGCCCGTCTGTGCGTCCAGGCAGTGCACCCGCCCCGCCACGTCGGCGATGTACAGCAGGCCGTCGGCGATCGAGACCGTGGACAGGGTGCGGTCCAGTCCCTGGTAGACCCAGAGCTTGGCGGTTGCGGTCGCGTCTCCCGATTGCGTGGCGTCCAGGCACAACAGGGCCCCGCGGCCTCGGCCATGGTCCGGGTCGCGGCCGATCGCGACGTAGATGCGGTCCTGGTAGCACACCGGCGTGGCGATGATCTCGCTCGTCCCGACGAACGTGCCGTCATTGAGCTTGTTGATCGAGTCGCGCCGCCGCTTGTCGCCCAGCGTGTAGTGCACGAGCGGCTTCAGGTCGCCGTAGGAGCGATACTCGGCGGGGATGCAATCGACCCACCAGGCGGTCTGCAACGTTACGGGTTCGGGCGGCACGCCGCCAAGCGCCTCGAAGGCATAGCAGGCGCCGTCGCCGCCGCCCAGGAACACCAGCTTGCGACCCTGGACCGTGGCCAGCGAGGGCGACGACCATTGTCCGTGCAGCATGTTCGCCGCGGTCGGAGCGGCGTCCTTGGCGAGGAAGCGGCCCGTGCGTTTGTCCAGCACGATCAGGGTCGGGGCGTTGGGAGCCATACAGCGCCGCCCCGCATCCTCCTCAATCGGCACCGTGATGATGCGGTCGACGCCGTTGGACGTGGTGACATACAACAGGTCGCCGTCGATCAAGGGCGAGCCATTGCAGGCGTCGGACGGCCGGCAGGCCACGGCCGGGTCCGCGTACATGTCGAACGACCACAGGACCTGGGCCTGGCCCGCCGCG
>CAIYOB010000695.1 GCA_903927685.1 uncultured Planctomycetaceae bacterium | reverse complement strand
CTGCGCGCGTTGTGGGACGGATTGGCAATCCGTCCTACGGGGCAGTGCTGCTCCTGCCCTCCGGCTCGGACAGGGGCTCCGGACCAGGCTCGTCGCCGCTGACGACCACCCGGTCGATGGCGATCCCCAATTGGCGGAGCTTGGTCCGCAGCGTGGTCCGCGTGACGCCCAGGATCCGGGCCGCTTCGAGTTGGTTTCCGCCGGTCCGGCGCAGGACCCGCGAGATCAATTCGGTCTCCATCCGAACCAGGGCCTGGTCGTACAGATCCTCGCCGCCCTGGGCCAGGCGTTCGTTGACAAAGCGGTCCCAGTACTCGCTGCCCGCGTCTTCACCGACGCCGCCCGCCAGCCCCGCCGGCCCGCCGCCGCGGACGATTTCCGGCAGAAAGTCGGCCAGCAGCACGGGGCCTGTCGTCTGCAGCACGGACTGGCGGATCACACTCTGCAGTTCCCGCACGTTGCCGGGCCACGAGTAGCGCCGCAGCAAGTCCATCGCGGGCGGCGAGACGCCGCGCACCTCACGGCCCAGATCGCGATTGGCCCGCAACAGGAAATAATCGGCCAGCAGGACGAGGTCCTCGCCGCGCTCGCGCAGCGGGGGCAGTTGGATGGTGTAGCCGTTCAGGCGATAGTACAGATCGGCCCGGAAGTGGCTGCGGGCGACCATCTTCTCCAAGTCGCGATTGGTGGCGGCGATCACGCGGACGTCGGCGGCGATCGTCTCGTTGCCGCCCACCCGCTCGAAACGCTGCTCCTGCAGCACGCGGAGGATCTTGCTCTGCAGCGCGGGCGACATGTCGCCGATCTCGTCCAGGAACAGCGTGCCGCGGTGGCACTGCTCGAACTTGCCGATCCGCCGCCGGTCAGCGCCGGTGAACGCGCCGCGTTCGTGGCCGAACAGTTCGCTCTCCAGCAACGCTTCGGGGATCGCGGCGCTGTTGACTTCCATGAACGCTCCGGCTGCGCGATGGCTGTGGTGATACAAGGCGCGGGCGACCAGCTCCTTGCCCGTGCCGCTTTCCCCGCGGATCAGCACGGTGACGTTCTGCGAGGCGACGCGGCCGATCGCCTTGTAGACCAACTGCATCGCCGGGCAACGGCCGACCAGCGCGTCGCCTTCGGCCGGGACGGAGTTGGCGTTGTCTTGCAGGGTGACGCGCTGCCGCGTCCAGCGGCGGATCTCCAAGGCCTGGTCCACCAGCTTGCGGACCTCGGCAAAGTCCAGCGGCTTGAGCAGATAGTCCAGGGCCCCCAACTTCATCGCTTCGATGGCCGTGTCGCTGTTGCCCGAGGCCGTCATGAAGATCACCGGCAGTCGGGGATCGATTTCCTTCAGAGTCTGGAATGTCTGCAGGCCGGTCTGATCGGGCAATACCAGATCCAGAATGGCTACGTCCGGCCGCGTCTCGGCGACCAGACGGCGGGCTTCGGCCGCACTGCCGGCCGTCAGGACCTCGATGCCCACCTTGTCGAACATCCGCCGGAACAGATGTTGCACTGTGGGTTCGTCGTCGACGACCAGCAAGGAAGCCATCCGCCGTGCCTCATTCGTTCCCGTCGGTCCGGCGTTTCCGCAGGTCGTCGTGCCGTCGCTGGTGACGGCTCAGGGCGCGTTGAAAGCGATGGAAATGGCTCTCGACATCGTCCCAAGTCGAGGCGGGACGGACCGACGAACCGGCCAGCTCCTGGACTTGCTCTAATAACTCCAGCAACTTCGGGTGCTCGCCCCACAGTTCTTCCACGTCTTCCCGCGCGGCCGGCTCGAACTCCGGCCCTTCCCCAGGCGCGTCCGCGGTTTCTTCCAGGAAGAACAGCGTCTGCAAGCGGGCGCACAGGTCGGCGACGCGATCCGACACGGCGTCGATGGGCACTGCCGGCAGCCCCCAGGACGCGTCCGATTCGGCGTCCGCGATGTCCTCCAACAGTTCGGCCAGATTTCCCAGCTGCCGCTCCACTTGCTCGCGCTGCCGGAGAAACTCTTTACGACTGGTCGTCAACGTGCTCACCATGAATTGCCGCTCCTTTCGCTTGGCGCCCGGAAACCTGCCCCAATGCTGCGAACAGACACATCTTGCGAGCCGTCACAGATGCCGTACAGGATAAGCAATACAATCACTTCGACCCTTCTTCCATGTTCTAACAACGCGCCGCGAAAGTCAAGCTCTCCTCCGGCTGCGGCGGTCATTCGGCCCGCAGCAGCCGGAGGTTGGCCCAGTTGGCCATGTCGTGGATGTAGCCGTCGCCGGCGTCGGTGACGACCAGTCGCAGCTGCTGGACGCCTGACACCGGCACGTCGACCCGATGGACTTCGCCCAGTCCGTGCAACGTGCCGCTGTCGAACAGCTTGCGATCGTCGCCGAACACCTGAAACACCGTGCTGCCGCCCCGCTCGGCCGCCCCCAGCAGGCACGTGAAGCGCGCGTACCGGCCCGCCAGGCGATAGCAGATCTGCGAGGGAGCGTGCGTGCCAAGTCCGCTGGCATACCGCCGCCCGCCCAGCCGCAGCGGCTGGGCGGTCACGTCGCGGTTGCGGCGCGGCTGGCCGTCGTTGTTCGGGGTCCAGCCAGCGGAGGCCGATTCCCAGGGCAGCGTCAGCAGGTCCACCCAGCCGCCCGCCGGTTCGTCGGCCGGGGCGGGCGGAGGCGGCGGCAGTTCGGCCCGCTGCCGTTCGGCGTCGGTACCGCGCAGCGACAACAGGTCTTCGCGGGGCTGCTGAGCGAGCGTCGTCTGCAGCGCGGTCAAGACCGAGAGGAGGGCTTGATAGTCCGGGTCGCTGTCACTGGCAAACACGGTCCCCTGACAGCGGCCCCAGCCGCCGGCTGCGGCGGCCAGCGGCGCGGCCAAGGCGCGGCTCAGGCGGACGTCGTGCCGGTTCACGCTCAGCCACCACGTGTCCTGCTGGCCGTCGTCCGCACCGTGACAGCCGGCGCAGCGACGCTGGAAAACCGCGGCCAACTGCTGCCGCGTGCCACCGGCAAAGATGTGGCGGTGATCAAAATGCTCGGACGCGTAGGTGTCGTAGTACACGCCGTTGGCGTCGATCCACGTCGCCAGCCGCTCCCAGTCCTCGTCCGCCAATTCCACGCCGTGATGCCCGGCCCGCAGGATCGAGGTCAGCTCCGAGACCTTGGAACCGTAGGTGTACGGCGGCCGCGTGACGACGTCGTCCGGATGGTCCCAGCGATTGGAGATGGCGACGCGGAGGTAGGGCAGCAGTTCCTCGTAACTGATACAGAACTGGTCGGTCAAGTCGCCGGTCAGGATGACGCCGTTGGCGAATCGGTCGTAGGCGTGACAGCGGACGCACTGGGCGTCGAGCAGCGGCTGGATGTCCCGCAGGTAGCTGACAATCTGCGTGCCCCAAGGCGGCGGCTGCGGGCGGCTGGGGGGACGGCGCACCGCGAGCAGGCCGTGGGGGAGGGATGGGGGGAGAGGGAGACCTGCGGTCGGCGGTGGGGCCAGGTTCCGCGGCTCGTGGCAGCCGATGCAACTCCGCTGCTCGCCGGGTTTCAAGCACACCACGCTCCGCATCCGCTGGATCTCCAGGCGGTCGGCATCCAGGACTTCGAAGTACACGTTGCGGTTGGCGGGCACGGCGAAATATGCGGACCCGTCGGCTTCGATCGGGACCGTTCCCAGGACCCGCTTGATGGTAAAGATCAACGTTCCCGACGTGCACACCACGCCGCCGCGGTGGACGCTCTCGCGCGGCACGTCTTCGAGGATCCGCAAGTATCTGGCAGTGCCCCGCGCGACATCGGGCAGCCCTTGATACACATCGGCCAGCACCAGTTCGGCTTCCGCGTCCCGTGCTCCGGTGTCCGCCGCCGCCGGCGGCAGTACGTGCGGCTGGGGCCGCGGGACCAGCGGGGTCGGCTCGGCGCAGGAAATGTCCGGATCGCGGTAGACCAACCCCAAGTTGCCGTGCCGGTCAGCGACGTACAGGGCCCAACTGGACTCGAGCCAGGGCACCACGGTGGGCGTGTACGAACAGAGCCACGTCCGCTCGTCCAGCGGCAGGGGATCGCTGAACCAGCCGTGCCGGCTGTCCTCGGGCTTCTCGCCGGTGATCGGGACCTGCGGCGTCAGGACCGTCAGCGGCGCCGGCCCATCGCTGCCGCGCCGCACGTCGATCAAGCCCACGGCGCCGTGGGTCTGGCCGTGGTGGGCGGTGAACAGCGCCATGACCAGGCTGCTGTCCGGCACCGGGCGCGGGAACATGACCACGTTCGGACGGATGGTGGCGTTGCCGTAATACGGCGCCACCATGCGGCCGTCGGGATGCATCGTGAACGGGTTGTGCAGCGACGTGACCGACCGCTCGTTGTACTCCCAACGGCCGTAGATGATCCGGCCGTCCGGCAGCACGGCCGGGTTGTAGTCGTTGAAGACGTTGAAACTCAGCCGCCGCACCTCGCCGCCGCTCGCCTCGGTGACAAACAGGTTGGGCGAGTGGCGGTCGCCGCCGCACATCACGAAGTGCTCGGAGCGGTCGGAGGTGAAACCGATTGGGCCGGCGGGAGTATAGAACGGCTCACAATCGTTCTTCGGGCCGCGGGTGATCTGCCGCAAGCCGCCGCCGTCAGGACGGACCTCGTAGATGTGGTAGCTCTGCGTCCCGTCCCAGCTGTCCGAGCCGTTGCCCCAGGCGAACAGCAGCCGCCGTGCGTCCCAGTGCAGGCACAGGTCGCGATAGACGCCGTCACCCAGCGTGTCGACGACGGGCGACACCCGCCCGTCCGGTCGCACGGGCGACAGCCGATAGATGCCGCCGCCGGAACGGTTGAACAAGTGATGAGCGTCCATGAACGGCTGCTCGGAAAAGAACGGCTTGCGTTTGACGAACAGCAGCGTGTCGAACGGCACGCAGCCCAGCAGCAAACGGTCCCGCAGACCACTGGCTTGCTCGAACAGCCGGCGCCACGCGCCGCCGGCCGCCGGGTCGTCGGCGGGCCAGGCGTCGGCATGCCGCTGCAAGTCGGCCAGTTCTTCCGCCGCGCCGGCATCCGGTGCGTCCGCCAGGATCTGCCTGACGCTCGCCAGCACCTCGTCCGCCCGCTCGACGTGCGTCAGCACAGGCAGCCAGTAGACGTCAGCTTCGTCCTGAACCGTGATCAGCAACAGGCCGCCGCCGGGGGCTTTCAGCTCCAGCGGCAGCCGACGGACGGACGTCGCTCCGGCGATCAGTTCGAAATCCTGTGCGCCCAGGTCGCGAGTTTCGCCTGGCGTTCGGAATTCAGCGCGCACGCGGAGTGTCAGCGGTTGCTGGACGGCGCTGCGCACTTCGAGGGCCACCGGATTCGGACCGCGGACCAGGTCCAGCGGAGCGGCGATGTGAACGCTGAACCGCGCGTTCCGGGGGCGAAAGCGGGTGAGTTGATCGAACTTGCGCTGGTACGCATGGTACCACTGGTCCTTGCCGCCACCGCCCGGATGCTGATAGCCCAGGACCGGAGCGTCTCCGGCGGCCTCGTCCCGCGTGACGGCCCCGCCGTCGGCGCGTGCGACCTCGATGCGCCCCGCGCGGCAACGCACAGTCACGCGCTGCGCGAACGCCTCCGGAGGCAGCAGCTTGGCCGGCAACGGATTCGGCCACAGCACCGCTTCCCCGGAAACAGGAACAGGCAAGACGGGCGTCCGGGCGGACTCGGGTGTGTCCTGCTCCCAACGCTGCAACAAGTCCTCCCAATCGCGAATGGCCGCGAGTGATTCGCGGAAGTACCAGTCGCGGGTAACCATGTCATCGCCGACCGCCACGGCAGGTTGAGCGAGCAAGGCCAGCCACAGGAACCCAAGGGAAATGCGAGCGATGCGATGCATGAGCGCCTCGGACGGAAAATAGCGTGGAAGATGCGTTCTTGTTTCTCGGGGGTAACGAGGCGGGTTATAAATGAGGGGTTATAAATGGGAACGACAAAGAGCACGACAGAGGGGACCACGCGTCGTCATTTTGCTTCACCCATTGATCACCCCACCCTTGCTTCACTCCCCATTTATAACCCGCTCTTCCGACTTTCCTTCATTCACAACTGCCCCCATTTGCCAGCGGCATGGCGGCCTTGACCATCAGCCGTCTTTCGCTGGCCGGCCCTCGGACAGTGTCGTGCGTTTCGCCTGGAACAAGTAGTAATGGGCCTGCGATTTCAGGCCGCGGGCGGCGGCGCCCAGGCCGGCCAGGACGCCGCGGACGTCGCGCAAGATGGTGGGGCTGTTGCCGTAATAGGAGTGTCCCAGCAGACTCTCGTCGACGCTGGTCGCATCCAGGACTTCGATCTGAGGCCACTCCGGGAACGTGGTCAGGTTCGCGCCGCCCTCGCCCAGACGCTTGTAGCGATGCGCGGTTTTCGACGCAGCCAGGGCGAGATCGTTGGAGGACGAGTAGATCGAGATCCGCGCGGCCGCCTTGACGATCCGCGGCGCGATCTGCGTCTTGAAGACTGCGGCGTCGATATCCGGGGCGGCCAGGACGATCTGGTCGTATCGGACCGGTCCCGCGGCAGACGCGGCGGCCAAGTCCTTCAGGGCCGTGGCTAGGACCCGCGTCCCCATGCTGTGGGCGATCAAGTGAATCCGTTTCGCCCCCGACTGTTGGACGTATCGGGTCAGGAATTCCATCAAGTGCGGCAGGGTCCAGATCGCGTTGCCCTCGCATTCGATGTAGTTGTTGGGCGCCGGCCAGCTGTACAGGATCGCCGCGCCGCGGAATCCCAGGTCGTATTTGATCTGGGCGGTGCGGCGGGCTGCGGAGGCAAAATCCACGTTGAAGCCGTGGACGAACACCAGGGCGGCACCCTCCGACGACTCGGCTATGTTACTCCGCACTTCCCGTTGCCAGGGGGAACTGGCCAGCGGCGACACGTTCAACAGAACCACGTGCTTGGCTGGGTCTTCGCGGAATTCCAGCTTCCACATCGACGGCCGCTCGATCTCGCCGGGAGCGTGCTTGTAGGGAATGGCCACGTCGCACTGGCCCAAATCGAAGGAGCCCTGCGTTTCCTCCGCACGCCGCTGGTCGCTGTAGAAGTCATTGGGCGTCGTGCCGCCCCGCAGGCGGTCGGTGGCGTAGAAAACGCGGATCCGCGTGAAGCCCTTGTCGATGGGGGCTGAGCGGGACTTGTTGACGGCGTCGGGCGGCGGCGCGGTGAATGGCTCGGGCGAAGTCGGCGGCTCGATCGTCAACGCGGCTTCCGGCGGCGCGTGCTTTTCGGGCATCGCAGTCGCCGGTTCGTCGCCCGGCCCGTCGATCATCGGCACCAGCTGCGCGTCGTCCCCAGGCGACTCGTCCGGCATCGGCGAGGCAGCGGCATCGGGTGTCTCGGGTGTCTCGGGCGTCTGCGGCGGCGTGGTTTCGCCGCCGGGTTCGGCCCCGGTGGACGGCCCGGGATCCTCGACCTCGTCGGGCGGGGCGATCGGCGGTGTTTCCGGGACGGGACGCGGCGCGGAACCCTGGCCGCATCCGGCAAGCAGGACCAGCAGTCCCAGGACCGCAAGCCAACGAAGGTGCAGCCAGCGGCGATCCATAGTCGTACTCCGTTCTACGAAGTTCCTCCGTCCGCCGCGTCGTCGTCCTCGCGGGGCGGCGGTGTGTTCTTTTTGCTGGACACCAAGGCCAGCAGTTCGTCCGCATCCAAGGGGTCCGGCTCGACGATCAGCACATGGTCGCCGAAATCTTCGTCGGCTTCGACCACTTTGCCGCGGTCGTCCAGACGCACGTCGGCTTCGGATGTCTTGCGTTTGGCGACCTTCAGCAACTGCTCGAACAGATTGTCCCGATCCGTGCCGTTGATGGTGCTGACGGCGGTGGCGACTTCGCCCAGGTAGCGGAGGAAGATCGAGCGCCGTTCGCCCTCCTGTTTCACCCGGTTGCGGCGGCGGAGGTACATGCCCAGCTTGCGGCCGACGGCCTGCAGGCCCAGACGCAGCTCCCGTTGGATCTCCGGGTACGCGGCGATGGCTTCCTTGGACTCGCTGGTGAACGGCACCCAGACGCTGGCCATGTGGACCATCAGCGTGACCGGCCCGTTGGGCAGCGCCCCGCGCGACTGGGACAGGCCGTAGGGGCGCCAGTTCATCGACAGGACCGACTCGATGACCGCGCAATCCCGCTGTTTGAACTGCAGCGGCACGCGGTTGGCATAGCGGTACACCTGCATCGACTGGCCTTCGGACAGGTTGACGTTCTGCATCGCCTCGTGCAGCTGTTTGACTTCCGCCGGCTTCAGCTTGCCCGGCGATTGCCGCGTGCCGAACTTGGCTTCGCGGATGATCCGGTCGGCCGCCTCGCCGCCCAGCCCGTCGAACGTATTGACGATGAACTGCCGCAGCGTCCGGGCGTCGCTTTCGTGCAGCAGTTCGGCCAGCAGCTCGGCCGAAACCTTCTGCACGTTATTGGCGCCGCCGTAGGCCAAGGCCACTTCGATCTGGAACGGGTTGCCGCGGTAGACCGAAGGCGGCCGGGTCGCCGCACAGTAGAACTGGCCGGGCACGACTTGCCGCAGGCCCTTGAGCAGCAGCTCCTCGCCGATCGGCGAGATGCAATCGGTCGCCGGGGCCTTGATCTTGGTCCGCTGGATCGCCTGGAACAGGGCGTCGGCTTCCTGGCGGCCGATGCGTTTGGTCGACGCCCGCGTGCTGAGCTTGGCCTCGTCGCAGATCCGCCGCGCCACGGCCGGACTGACGCGGGAGAAGGAACTCGAAAGGAACTGGGACAGCGTCGGGGCCTTGGTTTCCTTGAGCATGGTGACCAGGCGGCCCAACTCGACGCCGTACGGGTGCGGCTTGATCTCCTTGGGCTCGGGGGGCAGTTGCGTCGTGCTGCGGGAGTAGGTTCGGCAGTTACCCTCGGGATCGGTGTAGTGGAGCGTGACGTGCGGGTTGGCGATCACGGTCTGTTCCAGGTAATCGTCCACGCTGCCCCGGCCGCGCTGGTACTTGGCTTCCATCTCGATCGTGACCCGCGTGCCGCTCTTGACCTGCTGAGGGGGGCTGCCGTTCTCGGCCGGATGTTCGTTGATCCACTCGATGCCATGCCGTTCGATGTACGCCCGGCCGGCTTCGTTGGGCGGGATGTCCACGCCCTCGCCTTTGCCGTTCAGGATCTCGGGGTGGTTCTTTTTGGTATCGATCTGGATTTCGTAATAGTGCGCGGGCTTGCGGAGCGAGATCTTCGAGATGATCTTGACCGGCTTGCCGGTGGTCAGCATCCCGTACATGCCGGCGGCGCTGATGCCGATCCCCTGCTGGCCGCGGCTCATTCGCAAGCGGTGGAACTTGGAGCCGTACAACAGTTTGCCGAAGATCAACGGGATCTGCTTCTTGACGATCCCCGGGCCGTTGTCCTGCACGCCCAGCTTGAAGCGGTTCTCGCCCGTCTGTTCGATATGCACCCAGATCTCGGGCAGGATCCCGGCCTCCTCGCAGGCGTCCAGCGAATTGTCGACGGCTTCCTTGACGGCGGTCAGCAAGGCTTTGCGCGGGTTGTCGAACCCCAGCAAGTGCCGGTTCTTGGCGAAAAACTCGCTGACGGAGATATCCCGCTGCTTGGCCGCCATCATCTCGGCGGTCGCACGGCGGCGGGTCGGGCCGCCGGTCGAGCCTTCGTCGTTCGCCGGTTCGGCCGTCTGGTCGGGGTCCTGGTCGGACTCGTGATTCGGGTCGGGTTCGTGTGCGGGCACGGTGAGCGTCGAGGACAAAGAAGGCACTCCTTTACCGCGGTGGCAACTGCTGCTGGCCAACGGGAGGTCGGGTTGTTCAGGCAGTACGGATTATAACGATCTTAAGACTGCTGTCACACCCGTTTCAGCCGGTCAGAACCGAGGATTGCGGGCAATTGTTCCAGCCGGAAAACAAAGATTGATCCTTATCCGCAGAGCGATCCGAGAAAACCAATAAGCATTCACCAGACCCAGACCCGGAGGAGATATCCATGACATCCCGTTGGACTCGAACGATGCTGGCGGCCCTGACGCTGGGCCTCGTGTGCGGTTTCGCCATCCACGATTTGCGGGCAGCCGACGAGGCCGGCGTCGCTCCCGAGCCGATGGCCGTCGAGCCGGCACCGGAAGCGTACCCCGCCGTTCCCGCCACGGTCATGGGCTATGGCTGCCAGCCCTGGGAATATGGACGTCCGGATCTGTTTTACAACTTCTACGTACCCAATGACTGTGGGGGCGCCCCTGCCGCCATGTACCTCGCCCCGCGTCCCGTCCCGGCGCTGGTCGGGCACACCTACTACACCTACCAGCCCCTGATGCCCCACGAAATGCTCTATCCCCATTACCGAACCTATCGGCAGTGGTATGACGATGGTCGCGGCGTCACCCGCACCAAGGTCGCTTGGTACTGCAATCCGCTGACCGTGGGAGTCAAGAGCCTGCACCAGGCCATCCGTCTGCCCCGCTAGTGCGCTGCTACCGCCAGATCCATCCGCCCGAATCCCCACCGTTTCCAGGAACCCACCCATGAGAATCTTGCGTCAGACCGCCTTGCTGGCGGGTAGTTTCGTCATTCTGACGGTCGTGGCCTCGCAGGCTCCCGGCCAGGAAGGTCTGCAGCCGGTTGCCTCGGAGCCCGGCCAACTGCAGGCCGTTCCCGAGCCGTCGGCAGAGGCGAGTGCCCCGGCGGCTGAAGCGTCGGACGCGTTCACCTATGACAACCCGGGAGGCTGCAACTGCGGCACGCCGGCGCTGATCGGCGCTTCCTCCGGCTGTACCTGCGCGTGTCCGCAGGGCCCGCTGGCTTCGCTGGGCCGTGCCGCGCACAGCGGCCAGCCGTTGATCGACCCGTGGATGCGTGCCGATTGGATCGCCGCGCAACAAGCGATGCTGCAATCCTGGCACGCGAGCTACACGCATACGGGCTGGGGAGCCCCGGTGGCACTGGTGGTTCCGCCGACGGCCCGCATGCAGACCCGCACCGGCTGGGGCGTGTCGCAGAGCCGCATGACGCCGATCTATCACCAGTTCGAGCGACCCTATCCGGCCGCCATGTCCACCACGACGCCCGGCATGTGCGCTCCCTTGTACCCCACGCCGCGCTGGCCCAGCCACACGGACCAGTTTGGAGTCTACTACGTCCGCGGCCCGTGGTAAGGAGCGGCTACGAAAGCAGGCGGTTGACGCTGTCCAACAGCCGGTCCATGGCGAACGGCTTGCGGATGTAATCGTCGACGCCCAGCATCTCGGCATACGCTTTGTGGCGGCTGCCCTCGTTCGCCGTCACCATGATGATTCGCAGCGGCACCGGACGCGTGCGTCGGAGCCGCTCGAGCACCAGGAACCCGCTCCGCTTGGGCATCATCATATCCAGGATGACCAGATCGGGATCTTCGCGTTCTGCCATCGCCAATCCCTGGTTGCCGTCGCGCGCAACCAGGATTTGGTATCCCTTGGCTTCCAAGGCGTATCGCATCGCCTCGATGATCTCCGCGTCATCGTCGACCAGCAGAATCCTCTTGGCTGGTGGCTGCTCGTCGGTCTTCAGGCTTTCCCCGGTCACGTTTTCGGCCATCGGTATTTGCTACCTCCGCACAAGGCTCAGGAACATTTGACATACCGCTATTATTACCGCAATTGGCCGATGAAGGAATATCGGGGAACGCGGAGAACCGATCCTTCCCCCCTGG
>CAIYOB010000694.1 GCA_903927685.1 uncultured Planctomycetaceae bacterium | reverse complement strand
TTCAGATACTCGCCGTACAGGTACGAGAAATCCGGCTTGCGCTGCCGCACGATCGAGGCCTTGGCCCGCTCGACGATCCGTTCCGGCACCTCGATGCCCGCTCGGCGGGCCTCGGCCAGGGCGACCAGGACCGTCGCCGTGACGAAGCTGATGGTGCTGCCGGCCGGGGTGCGGGTGCGGAAGTCGAAATCGTAGTAGGCCCAGCCGCCGTCAACGACTTCGTAACGTTCCAGCATGTCGATCTGCTGGGCGATCAGCTCCCGGATCTTCCGCTGCCGCAGGTCGTCGCCAGCGTGCCGCTCCAGCAGCCGCACCAAGGCCTGAATCGAATAGGCGTGGGCCCACGAATTGTAGAACACCTCCGGATCCGCGCGGCGGACTTGCGGCAGGTATGCAAACAGCCAAGCTTCCGCGCGGTCCAGGGCCTCGGCGACCTCGGGCCGGTTGCCGCCGGCTTCGATCAAGGCCGAGATGCACAGGCCGGTCACCGCGGCGCGAAAGGCGTGATGCGCTCCGGGCACCGGCGCCAGGACTTCGCCGGGCCGCGTAATGGCCACCGAGCCCCACGAGCCGTTGGCGTTCTGACGCTGCAGCAGGAAAGCGACGCCGCGGGAAATCGCCGCCTCCACTTCCTCCGCCGCCGGCGCCAGGATCGGTGGCGGCTCGAGGCGGCGGTCAGCGCCCGACGCGGACGACGAGCGATCGTCCGCGTGCCCGGTCAGCGGACCAACCGCCAGCAACACGAAACCAGCCAGGCGAGTCTGCATGAGGTGCCTCATAGGTCACTTGGCGTCCTTCGGCGCCTCGAGCAGGACCTTGTCGCCTTCGGCCAGTCCCTCGACGATTTCCAGCAGCTTGTCGGTCTTCTGGCCCAGGACGACGTTCCGCTTGGCGGCCTTGCCGTCCTTGCCGACCAGGTACACGTACCGCTGATCGTCAAAGTCGTCGGTCAGCACCACGCTGGCTGGCACAACCAAGGCGTTCTTCTTGGCATAGGCGGTCAGTTTCACTTTGCACGCCATGCCGGGCACGACGACGGGTTGGTCCTTGCCCACGTTCACTTTGAGCGTCGCGTCAAAGCTGCCCGGGGCGATGGGGACGGCGCTCCACTGGCTGAGTACCGCAGGCAACTTCGTCGCGGGAAACCCGTTGGGTGTGGCGCTGCCAGACAGACCGGGACGCAGGTGATGCAGTTGATCCTCGGGCACGCCGGCCCGGATCGTCATGCCCTGGGGCTGGACGACGGTCATCACGACCTGGTTCATCTGCACCTGCCCGTCGGGGCGAAGCGAATCGACCAGCGACTGGACGTCGGCCGTCTTGCCGCGCGTCACCTTGCCGTAATAGACGATTCCCTCCAGGGGCGCGCGGACGGTCATTCGCTCGCGATCGCTTTCCAACTTCTTCAACCGTTCGGCGGAGCGGGCGGTCTGGATCCGCAGTTTCTCGACTTCGATCTGCTGCCGTTGGAGCGCCTCGGGCAACGCGATCCGGGCGCGCTGCGTCTCGAGTTGACTGCGAGCGCTGAATTCCTTGATCCGTTCATCTCCGCGCGGGATCCCGAATTCCATCTCGTAGTCCCGGCTGATCCGGCTGGATTCGAGGGACATTTTGGCCGATTCCAGCTGGTCGCGAGCCCGCTTCAGGACGATGGCTTCGGTCTCCTCGGTCACTTCGTCGGCTTCGTACATCTTCTCCAACTGCCGCAGTTCTTCGGCGTTGTATTCGACGTAGTTCTGAGCCCGCTGGAGGTTGAACTCGGCCGATTTCAATTCGAAGGGGCGCTGGACGTCAAAGTAGTACTTCCGATCCTCTTCATTGCTCTTGGCCGCCCGTTCATTCGCCGCCAAGTCGATCGGCGTCGTCTTTTCCAGCACGGCCAGGCTGTCCCCGGCTTGCTTGAGCCCAAGTTCCGCCAGCTTCAAATCGCTCCGCAGGTCGGCGATCTGCTTGTCCAGTTTCTCCGGGTCGAGCGTCAACACGACATCGCCTTTCTTGACGCGAGCGCCGTGCTTGGCTGCGCTGACCACCGTCAACGCGGGCGCCGGCATGTACTCGTCGAACTTCAGGACAATTTCGCCCGCCGCTTGGGCTTCGAACACCCCGTCCAGATCCACGGTGATCTTCAAGGGCTTGCGCTGGACGGTGTGCGTCGCGGGAGTCTCGGCGGGGGCGGGCGCCGCCGCAGGCTTGGCCGAGTCGGGTTTCTCGGCAGCCGCCTTGTCGGGGGCAGCCTTGGCCGGTCCCGTGTCTGGCTTGGGCTGTTTGGCCGGTTCCGCCCCGGCGGCAGGAAGCCCAACCAGGATGGTCAGACAGAAAGACAACAACGATCGACGGGCATTCATCGTGATCACTCCTCAGGGCAGCAGAGCCGCGTCAGACAAAAAGCAAGACCTTAGGGGGCGTTTGCGTCAGGGGCCGAACGCGGCCAGCGCCAGCGCGTAGGGACTGCCGCAGGCCGCACGGAGATATTAGAATTCGAGCCGGAAGCGGAGTCAATGAAGTTCAACCTGGAGGCATGGGGGTTTCCGGGGCTTTGGCGCCAGCGGGTGGAGGGGTTAGCATACCGTAACACATGTTTCGCACCATCGGATTGTTGTTCCTCAGCGTGTTCGGAGCTTGGCCCGGTTTACTGTCCGGCGCGGACGAAACCGCAGCGGAGTTGAAACAGGCGGCGGCCGAACTGCGCGAGGCCGCTGCCGAATTGAAACAGGCGGCCGCCGCGTGGCGAGAATCGGTCGCGACGTTGAAAGCGCCGAACGCCGACGGGAAACCGGTCGAACATTGGATCACGGCAGGCCACCTCAAAATCCTGGTCCGGCCGAACTTTCCTGACGCCTTTCCCTTCACGGTAATGAAGGTCCTCCAGACGGCCTCCGATCCAGTGCTGCGGCATGTGCCGCCGGATCATACGTTCCCGCCCTTGGCGGTGGAATACCATGCCACGGGCCCGCTGGTCTTCTACGAGCGCAGCCGGGAAGACCCGAGCACGATCGTCATGCGGCTGTCGTCCAAGGGAGCCTTCTGGGCCCAGTACATCTTCCAGTACTCCCACGAATTGTGCCACGTGATCCAGAACGCGCAGACTCAGGGGCCGGATGAGGCGTTGTTCTTTTACGAGTCGCTTGCCCACCTGGCTTCGCACTACGTGCTGCGGTCGTTGGCCGTGACGTGGCAGTCCGCTCCGCCGCTTCCCGGCGAAGGCTGGACCGGGTTCGCGCCGCATCTGCAGGAATACTCCGACGCCCTGGCGGCCCAACACCAGCTGCCGGCAGGCCGGACGCTGGCGGCGTGGTATGCCGAGCAGCGCGACTCGCTCCGGACGCGAGGGGCCGCGGACCTGCGGCCCGCTTACGAGACGATCGCCTTGGCCCTGTTGCCGATCTTCGAGCGAGACCCGGACAACTGGGAAGCGGTCACCTTTCTCGGACGGCGGCGATCCGACCTGCAGGACAAGAAGCTCACCTTTGAGCAAGTCTTGGCCGAGTGGCGTTGGGCCTGCCCCGAACGACACCAGCCGCTGGTCGAGCGGATGGCTGCGGAATTTGGCGTGGCCATCCCGTGAGGGTGAACCGAAATGGGATGAGGGGCAAAAGGAAACGGGGAACCTATTTGGCGGGCCTTGCCAGCCTGCCCGATTCGCTGTGCTACCGGGCGAACTCGTCCCACTGCCGCTGCAGCGTCTCCCGTGCCGGGGCGGCGCCGGCCAGCGCCCAGAACCGGTAACGCAGCGTCAGCGACTGGCCGTTCTTGATCTCCGGCTTGACAAACGCGCCGAAACGGCCGTAGTCACGGTACGCGGACCAGAGCGTGTTTTTCGGGTTGCTGGGGTGATTCATCTGTTGAACCGTGTAGGACTTGTCGCCCAGCGCGTAAGTTACGGCCACCCACGGCAGGTCCTTGTCCTTCCGCGGGTCGTTTCCTTCCTGCGGGAACACGTACCTGGTCTTCGACTTGTCCAATTCGTTCGCCGGTCGGTATTGGACGCCCGCGTGTTCCGGATCGCCGTTCAGCAGCGTCTCGCCGGCGACCGCCTTGAGCGTCGAGGCCACGTCCACCAGCACCAACGTCGGGGTCGGCCGGCGGTGAAAGACATGCGTCCGCTGTTCTTCCAGCAGCGGCTCGCCGCTCTTGCTGGTCCACCGCACTTGGGCCGTGAACGAAGCCTGTTTGGCCCCGGCCTGCTGGTCCAGGAACTTCTGGTGGATCTGCACGCCGCCGCCCATGCCCCACAGGTCATACGATTTGCCGCCGACGGTCAGCCGGGTCCAGCCGACGAAGATCCCGCGATGGTGCGTGTAGAATCCGCCGGGCCCCTTGGTGATCGGCTGCTTGCCGTCCGCGTCCAGCACGTGCAGGAACGGCTTGTACGTGTCGTGCAGCCGGTCCGCCGCGTAGGTGTACTCGTACCGTGCCACCGCCTTGCCATCCAAGCGGATTTCCAGCGACACGCCGGGGACGTCGTGCAGCTGGAACCCCTCGGCGGCTGTCGCCGGGGACCTGTCCAGCCAACTTGTGCAGAACAGGGCAGTCAGAGTGACCACGCGGACGCGAAGCAGTGAGGTGGGCAGCATCGAGGACTCGTCGGATTGCACGGGTGGGCCGATCGGGGGAGCGTATGTCTGGACGACAACGCACGTGGATTGGAGCCGCGGAGAGACGATTGTAGCCTTTTCTGCAGGCGAGTGAATCTGGGGTGCTGGAAAATGCGGGTGCTGGAAAATGCGTGCTGGAACTGCGGCAGCCGGAGCTGGCGAGTGGACCGGGAGCGAACTCGCAAGCAATGGCGTGCTTCAGCGTGCGGGTTGCGTTTGCGCTCCTGGCGGCGGTCCCTGCATCGTCGCGATCAGGTAGGCCGTCGGGGTTTCGTGCTTGACGCCAGCGGCGCCAGGATACACCAGTTCACAGGCGACCCCCGAGGCGGCGCAGCGCTCCTGCAACTTGACGCCGAAATTGGCGGTATGGGTCGGATCGGGCTGGTCCTGGCCCAGCGCGGGCGGCCCGTTGTAGATCAGGTACACCGGGGGATCGTCGGCCGTCACCAGCGCGTACGGCGAATACTCGGCGATCCACGGCAGAATCTGTTCGCGGCCGGCCAGGAACTGCGGGAACGCGCCCAGGCCGAAGGCGTGGCCGCCGTACTTGCTGTTCGGCGTCCACTCCTTCATCTGCTGCGGATCGAGCGTGGTCTGCGCGCCCGTGACCGCGGCACACCACAACCGCGTCGACTCGCGGGCGATTGGATCGTCACTTCGCGGATCGGCCAGGTCGTCGTGAAAGGCCAGCCACAGGCTCGAACAGGCGCCCGCCGAGCCGCCGGTGGCCCCGATCCGTTGCTTGTCGATGTTCCACTCGGCCGCTTGGCTGCGGGCGAACTGCAAGGCCCGGGCCGCATCGTGCAGCGGGAGCTTGACCGGCGGCTTCACGCCCTCGGCCTCGGCGTGCTTGATCAGCCGGTAGTTGATGGCCGCCACCGAGATTCCCGCTTGGAGCAGTTGCGCGACATCCACAAACCGGTTTACGCGTTCTTTCTCGCCACCGACCCAGCCGCCGCCGTGGATCACGAACACCAGCGGCGTGGGCGTGCTCGACTCGGCCCTCCAGAAATCGAGGACGTGCCGTTCATGCGAACCGTAAGGCAGGTTGGCGAGCGTGGGCGCCGGGGCTGCGGGAAGCACCTTGGCGGCTTTCTTGGCTGCCGGGCGGGCCGGTTTCGCCTTGGCAGCGACCTGGGCCAAGGCGGACGGTGCGGCCAGCGGGGCCAGTACGAGGGCGGTCAGGAGGACGAAGGCGTGTTTCATAAGTTGCTCCTTTTCGGTTGCCATTGCGAGTTTCGCAAACGGGTTAGCACCGTTCGAGAAATAACTGTCCGATCTTTCCGTGGCGTAAGCTTCCAGCTTGCGGGAGGTAATGGCATCGCAAGCTGGAAGCT
>CAIYOB010000693.1 GCA_903927685.1 uncultured Planctomycetaceae bacterium | reverse complement strand
TGTGGATGGCGAGCCAGGCGACGCCGGTCATGACGACGCCGGCCCCCAACGCTACGCCCAGACTCTTGCGCCGACTCCATTGGATGGGCTTGAGCAAATGATAGGCAAGCATCGGGACCACGGTCACCGAGAGGATCGCCGAGGCCGTGATGGCGAATGTCTTGGTATAGGCCAGGGGCCCAAACAGCTTGCCCTCTTGATCCGTCAGGGCAAAGACCGGAATAAACGACACGATCGTGTTCGACACGGCGGTCACGATCGCCGTGCCCACCTCGCACGCTCCGTCCTCGACACACTGGTAGTAGCTCTTCGAGCCGTCATTTTCAGACACGTGCCGATAGATGTTCTCGGTCATGATCAGGGCCATGTCGGCCACGTCGCCGATGGCAATTGCCAGCCCAGCGAGCGACATGATGTTCGAGTCGACGCCCAGCAGGTACATGCAGAGGAACGAAATCGCCATTGACAGCGGCAGTGTGCTGACGATCGCCAGCGAGCTGCGCAGGTGCAGCAGGAACGCGGCCACCACGAAAACGCCCACGATCAACTCCTCCGTGAGCGCCTCCTTGAGCGTGTCCATCGTCTCGTGGATGATGTCGGTCCGGTCGTAATAGGCCACGATTTTGGCCTTGGACACTCGACCGTCGGCGAGCGTCTTCTGCGGGAGGCCCGGCGAAATCTCGCGGATCTTCTCCTTGACCCGCTCGATCACTCGCAACGGGTTCTCGCCATACCGCATCGTGATCACGCCGCCGACCGCCTCGACGCCTTCCTTATCCAGGGCCCCGCGGCGGAACTCGGGACCGAGTCCGACGGTGGCCACGTTTTTGACGTACAGCGGCGTGCCGCCGTCCGCCCGAATGACCACGTTCTCCAGGTCCTTGGTACTCTTGATGAAGCCTACGCCGCGAATGAAGAACTCGACCTGATTGATCTCGATGACCTTTGCGCCCACGTCGATGTTCGACTTTCGAACGGCTTCGGTGACCTCGGAGAGCGTCACGCCGTGGGCGCGCATTTTGACCGGGTCCACGTCGATCTGGTACTGCTTGACGTGGCCGCCAATCGAGGCCACTTCGGAGACGCCTTCGACAGCATTCAGCTGGTAGCGGATGTACCAGTCCTGAATAGTCCGCAATTCGGCCAGGTCAAAGCCTTCGCCTTCCACCGTGTACCAGTAGATCCAGCCCAGCGACGTGGCGTCGGGTCCGAGCACCGGCTGGACCCCGGTGGGTAACTTTGCCTGGGCCACGTTCATTCGCTCCAGCACGCGACTGCGAGCCCAATAATAGTCGATGTTGTCGTGGAAGATCACGAACACCATCGAGAACCCGAAGCCCGAAGCCGAGCGGATGACCTTCACACCGGGCGTGCCTTCCAAAGCCACCGTCAGCGGGTACGTTACCTGATCGTCCACGTCCTGTGGGCTGCGGCCGGGCCACTCGGCCACCACGATCACCTGCTTCTCGCCGATGTCGGGAATGGCATCCACGGGCGTATGACGCAGGGCATACCAGCCGGCTCCCAGGAACGCCGCCATGGCCAGGACGACGAGGAACGTATTATTCAGACACCAACGGATGACGGCATTGACCATGAGGCGAACCTGACGTTGGGAATGAAATCCGCCGCTTGCTAACGCGGCGGGCTACCTCGATCCGCGGACGGCCGATCGCAGATGGATCAGCAAGGATGTCCGGCGCCGCCCGAGGCGATGTCTCGGCGCGGCATGCATTACACGTTCTACATCCCGCCGTTTCGGGAGGCGGTCTTTGCGCCGGCGGACTCGTCGAGCTTCTTGATCGCGCTTTCTGGATCGCTCAGCACACTGTCTTCGCAGCCTTCGCAGCACAAGAAGATGACCCGTTGGCCGACGTTCATCTTGTAGGGCTTACCCATCGAGCCCAGTCGCTCGCCCGTGATTGGGCAGATTTTCTGCGCCAGGGCAAGCTCGCGTTCCGCGGGAGGCAACTCGTTGAGTGCTTCCAGCTCCTCTGCGGTGAACTCCTGGGACGTTGCCCCGCGTGGTGGAGATTCGTCGGCGCCCGACGGATTCGATTCGGCTGGCTTCTCCGCCCCAGGCTGCTGCGACGCCGAGGCATTCAGCTTCTTCAAGGTGCCCATCGGGTCTTTCTTGACTGCGCCCTCACAGCCTTTGCAGCACAGAAAGACGACGCGTTCGCCCACATGGACTTTGTAGGGCTTGCCCATCGAGCCGAGTTTCTCGCCCGTGATTGGGCAGACCTCTTGGGCCAAGGCCAACCGCCGCTCCTCGCCTGGAAGTTGCTCGATATTCGCGAGTTCCTTGGCGCTGGCCGCCACGCTGGGTGGGTTGAGTAGACTGTACTTGCCCGTGACCTGGAACTGGGAATCGAGGAGGAAATTGCCCTGCGCCACGACTCGATCTCCCTCGGCCAGCCCTGCCAGCACCGGGTAGAAGTCACCGGCCCGCGGGCCAAGCTTGGGCTCGACCAATTGGTATTGTCCCGGCTTGCGCTCGACATAAACCAACTGGTGCAGGCCCGTCGTGAGGACGGCCTCGGCGGGAACGGCCAGGATGGGCTGCGGCTTCCCGGCTGGGTCCGAAGTTGAATTGACACCGGCCTTGTCCGTTGGCGTCGCCGCGATGACGGCCGAGTTGTCGCTCGGCGAGGACGGCCGGTCTCCGGCCGGGACCTTCTCCAGCGGCATGCCGCACAGCTTGCAGTCTCTGGGTTGATCCGCCACTTCGTAGGGATGCATCGGACAAGCATACTTTCCTTCCAGGCCACCCGGGGCCGGAGTGCCGTCGGGGAGCAGCGGAATGTGTAGGCTGGCCTGCGAGTACATGCCGGGCTTGAACTTCCCGTCAGGATTGTCCAGGATCACGCGGACACGCACCGTCCGTGACGCCTGGTTAAGCAGTGGCTCGATGAATGCCACTTGGCCGGTCACCGGCTTGGTCGGTTCGCTCTCCAACGTGACCTGGACCAACTGCCCCAGCCGGACCCAGGACAGTTCCGATTCGTAGACCTCCAACACCAGCCAGACCCGACTCAGGTCGGCAATCGTGTACAGCGCGTCGCCCTCCTTGACGTACTGTCCGGCGCGGACGCTCTTCTCGATCACCGTTCCCCCGATCGGGGCGTAGACTACCAAGTGCGTTTCAGCCTTCCCTCGCTGGGCCAATTCGTCGAGTTGCTCCGCCGTGAGCCCCCACAACTCCAGTCGTTTTCGAGCGTTGCCGATTAGCGAAGGCCCGAGGTTGGGGCCGCCCTGAATCGGCCGTTCCTTTTCCGCCCGGATGGCGATCAAAAACTCCTCCTGGGTGCTGTACAATTGCGGGCTGTAAATGCTGACCAGGTGCTCGCCTTTTCTGACCGGCGTGCCAGGAAAGTCCGCGAAGACCACGTCCACGCGGCCATCCACGCGGCTGGCGAGATAGGCGACGCGGGTCTCGTCGAGTTCCACGCGGCCCACCGTGCGAATGTCTTTGAACAACTCCCGCCGGCGGATGTCAACGGTCGTCACGCGGGCCATCATCTGGGCGTAGGAACTCAGTTCGATCGGATCGGCAGGGCCGTCTCCGCCTCCGCTGCTCGCCTTGACCGGGGTCAGGTCCATGCCGCACAGCGGGCAGATGTCCTTATGATCCATGCGGATCTGCGGATGCATCGAGCACGTCCAGACCTCTGGAGCGGTGGGCGACGCACCTGCGGACGGCGCGTGATCTCCGTGCCCCGGTCCAAACGCGGTCCACGCCAGGGTTAAGCCGGCGCCCGCGGCCAACAAAAGGACAGATCGGAACAGCGTCTTGGTGAACATGAACTCAGCCCAAATCCGAGTTATTATAGACCTCGCTGCACACTTAGATGCGAGTCACTGGTCGTTTCTTCACGAGAATTCCTCGATGCTCGATCCTCACTGTGGCGACTTGGCGAGCTAATTGTCCTGTTCGCAATGGGTCTGGCTAAGACGCCGATTCGACCGGAATGTCCGCCATCGCAGTCGTGCGATGGTACGCTGACTCGGTGGTGGGGGAGTCAATTATCGATGGGGAGAAGCCAGCCTTAACGCGGGGAGGTTGGCAAGACGCTAATCGAACCGAGCGGACCTCTGACGAAGAAACGAAGCGATTCTTCCCAGCCATTCCAGGGGCGATGGTTGGCCGACATCCGGAAATGCATACTTGTGGTGAGGGGTGTTCTGCAGATGGTCAATGGCATCGCTCCGAAGACCACCTCTCGCTCGATAATGCGTTGCGGTTGGTCAAAGTCTGCCGGTCGCGCTGGTAACAGCGGAGAGATGCAAAACGCTGAAAACTCGTCTTATTCCGTGACGATGGATCAGAATGAACGCTCTTACTCGAACGGAAGCAGCGGTTTTACCAACCGTGTCCGGGGGCGACTCCCGCAGGGCAATCATGATCGTCACAAGGAACAGAAGACATGGCACGCTACCGTCGATCGAGTGCCTGGCTGATGGCCGCTTGCCTCGCCCTGCTCAGCGGATGCGCTCTATCGGTCAGCCGCCATGAAGCACTTTCCAGTTCGGCGGTTGGGCTTCCTCCGGCGCGTCCTGCCAGCGGGAGCCCACCCGAGCCACAGGCCGGAACAATCCGACCGATCTCGCTCGCTTCGGAGCAGACGCCGGGTGCCTCCATCAAATCGGACCATGCGGCGCTGCCCATAGCGGACGATACGCAGTCCGAGAGTTCCGATTGCGACTGCGTACCCAGCGACCCGTTCAACGGCCAGACCGAGTTGACGTTGGAGACGCTCGTCACAGCCGTCCAGGCCCGCAATCCGTCACTCCAAGCCGCCTCGGATGCGTGGCGGGCGGCGACCGAACGCTACCCGCAGATGGTCTCTCTCGACGATCCGATGTTCGAGTTCATGATCAGCCCCAGCGGCGTCGGCAGGGACAATGGCGGCGGCTGGATGGTGCAGGGATCGCAGAAGATTCCCTGGGCTGGCAAGCGTGCCTTGCGCGGCAGTCTGGCGTCGGCCGAGGCAGACGTGATGCAGGGCGACATCGGCGATACTCGTTTGCGTCTGGAAGAAGCGGCCAAAACGGCATTTTATGACTACTACCTGGCACACCGACAGACGGAAGTCAACGCGGCCACCCAGAAGCTGGTCCAGCAACTTCGGGAAATCGCCGCGGCCAAGTACCAGGTGAATCAGGTCGGCCAGCAAGACGTGCTCCAGGCCGACGTGGAGTTGGCCGATCTGGCGACCCGAACCGCCGAATTGAAACGCGACCAACAGGTCGCCACCGCACGCATCAATACGCTGCTGCACCGCGCAGCGGACCATCCGTTGCCGCCTCCTCCGGTGGAAACGCCGCTGCTGGACAGATTGCCCGCGGCTGAAGAACTCCAGCAGGCAGCGGTGCGTGCGCGGCCGGATCTGTATGCCCAGCTTTCGCGGATCCAGGTGGAGGAAGCCAATCTGCAGTTGGCCTGCCAAGACTACTATCCCGATCTGGACCTGGTCGCCAGGTACGACGGGTTCATGCCAGAGGAAATGCGGCCCCAGGTCGGCATGAACATCAACATCCCCATCCGTCACACCCGCCGCTCTGCGGCCCTGCGTGAGGCCTCGCACCGGATCGCCCAACGCCGTGCCGAGTATGAAAACCTGCTCGACCAAGTGCAATACGATGTTCAGGCTGCCTACACGCAACTGGTCCAGGCGGCAGAAGTTGTCCGCCTGTACCGCGAACAGACCATCCCGGCCTCGCAGCGCAGTCTGGAGGCGGCTCAAGCCAGCTACACGACTGGTACCCTCGATTTTCTTCGCTTGCTCGACACGGAACGCCAACTGAACGAGCAGCGAGAAAAGTACTATGCGGCTATCGCTGAGTACCACCGACGGCTGGCCGAGTTGGAGCGAGCGGTGGGCGAACCGGTTCGATGAGTTCGACCCAACCGACACGAATGCCGCTCGCAAACCACGCCTCCCGAACAGCTCGGCTTCGAATCTGTCGCGGCGATTCATGCCCCCTGTCTCCGGGCGGTGTTTGCCAGGTACCGTTGGTCATCAAGTTGAGCGACGAGATCGGAGATTGGGGCGGCGACATTGCCCGGGCGGCGCTGACTGACCAATTCCTGGTAGACTTCGTGCGGGTCTACGTCCTGGTGGATGCCCAGTGGTTTTGCACCGCAGTTCAGGGAGTTCATCATGCACTTCAACCGACGCTGTTTCCTGCGCACCTCGACCGCTGCTGCCGCGGCCTGCGTTGCCGGCCGGGGGCCCCTCGCCGCGGAAAGGCCAGCGGCCGCGGATTCGGCTTACCAGC
>CAIYOB010000692.1 GCA_903927685.1 uncultured Planctomycetaceae bacterium | reverse complement strand
GTCCCCGATCGCGTCCTGGGGCATTCTGGCGCGATTGTGGGCATTCTGATCGGATCACGTCACCGGCTCACCGTTGCCGGCCATACCATCGCCAGGACAGCCCTCCGGATCGTTTCATCCAGATCTACCGGGCAGGCATCCAACCAGCCGGCCAGATCGGCTTCCACCAGGGCTTCCCGTGCTCCGGGTGCGCCGGATTTTGCGCCGCCCTCTGGCGAAAACCCCGTATTTCCCGAGGAATCCGGGCTGTGTTCGAGTCCCTCCTCCGCTACTAGATTCATGGTAGGATGTCGTAAGCCCCGGCAAAATCCAGGGTTTTCCTGGGGGCGTTCCTGCCCCTTACCGGCCTGTACGTGCACGTACTGCGCCGGATTTTGCGCCGCGTTGTGCGCCGCCTTCTCGAAGTGCTCTTCCGTCACCTGCAGGTAATGCTTCGAGGCCACCTTGGCCGTGTTGCCGATCCACTTGCAGACGACGTGGGAGGGGAATGTCTCTTCAAGTTCGGTTTGCCGGGTGGATCGCAGGTTCTGGAACAGCTTGGGCCAAGGCTCCAGTCCTGCCCTCCGGATGATCCGTTCCAGCCGGGTGCGGAAGTTCTTGTTCGTGGAACGGTATCGGCCGATCACGTACTCGGCACCGTCTGGAGCCTCCTCGAAGGCCACTTGCAGGTACGGCCGCAACTCGGGAAAGAGGGGAACCACTCGGCTTGCCCCGCCCGCGTGGTGTTCCGTCTTCGGGCTGCGGACGGTCATCCTGTCACGTTCCCAGTCGATATCCGTCCATCGCAGTTCCATGTGCTCCGAGGGACACCGCAGTCCGCCGAACCGCGACAGCGCGAAGATCAGTCGCCATTCGTTGTCGGGGCAGGCGTCCAGCACTTGATAGGCTGCGTCCAGGGTCACGAAGTAGAACCGCTCGGGGTTCGCCTGTGTGCACGATTTCAGATCGGCAAAGGGGTTGCCGTGGATCAGCCGGCGCCGGGCCGCAGCGTGGAAGAACTGCTTGGCGATGGCAATGTGCTTGCGGGCCGTGTTCTCGCCGTGGCCCTTCTCCAGCAGGTACAGCCGGAAGGCATCGGCATCGCCGGGCGAGATGTCCCGCAAGGGCTTCTCGGCACCGAACCGATCCGCCAGGTACTCCTGAGTGGTTCGCAGCTTCTTCAGCGTCCGAGGCTTCAAGTCCGTGCGTTCGTCGATGTACGCCCCCAGGAAGGCTCCCAGCGTCGAGGATGCCCTCCTGGGGATCAGTCCCACCGAGGCCAGCTTGTCGGCCAGATCGTCCTGCAGATCGGCCACCCACCGGGCTGTCTCGCCGTCCCACGGACATCCAGACATCGCCGCGGCCAGCAGGGCTTCCACCTTCGTACAGATCATCTCGGCCGCCCGCTGCGGCACCTTCCCCAACCTGATCGTCTTCCGCTTCCCGTCCGGGGCCACAAACAGGATCCTCCTCCGGCCGTTCGGTTCCTTCGCGATGCTCGCCATGTCGTCACCTGCCTTTCTTCCGGGCCTGCCTGCCCGTGGTCATTCGTCCGCGTCCACAGCCAACCGCAGACGCAACACTTGGCCGATCCGATCCAATGTGTTGAACGTCAACTGCCCCTTGCCGAGAACAAACCGCGACAACTGGCCCTGATCCACTTCGGCTTCCTTCGACAGCCGGTATCGTGTCATCGGGCCGTTGTCCAGGATCTTCCGCAGTTGATCCGATAGCGGCGGTAACTTGGCCTTCCGTTTCTTTCCCATCGCTTGATCTCCAATTGTGCTTGCTGGCTAGCCCACTAGCATCGTATCGGCTACTCGGCTAGCCGTCAACTACCGATTCTGCTCTTGCTTGAGCGATAAGTCCGACATCGTGTCGGGCTTTTTCTTCGGCCGGAACGTCGACAAGACGCTGGGCACGGGCCGACTGATCCCTGCTCAGGTTGATGTCAGAGAGCTTAAGTGTCGCATCGTGCGACACTTTCCCTTCCTTGGGGCGTCCCGCTGTTTTCGTCGCAAGCACTTTCGTTTCCTGGGGCGTCGCCAGCGTCCTGTATGCCGTGCCCGGGCGACACAAACCGGGTGGCCACGCCGGCAGGGCCAAACCTTGGTGACTCCCGCCCCTCCGCCAGCACCACCTGGGATGTAACGCTTCCGGCCGCTTCCTGTCGTCGCCAGACGCCTTCGTCGCATTCGTGTAGGCC
>CAIYOB010000691.1 GCA_903927685.1 uncultured Planctomycetaceae bacterium | reverse complement strand
TCTCGTCGCTGCCAGTGCCGCCGGTCAGCACATCGATGTTGCTGAACAGGGTCGTCGTGTTCAGCGTTCCCGCGTTCAGCCCGCTCAACCCAAACGTGTTGGTCCCGTTCGTCACGGCCAGCGTGTCGCTGCCGGCCGAACCGCCGTCGATGGTCCCATTGAACGAGCCGACGCTGGAGGCCAGCCGGAAGTTGTCGTCGGCCGTTCCGCCGATCAGTTTCTCCAGTGTATCGAACGCGGCGTAAGCCGCCCCGCCGACGTTGCCGGTGTTGGCGGCGGTGATACTCCACGTTTGCGCAACGTCCAGTCCTTGCAGCTCGTCGGCTCCGCCTTGGCCCTGGAACGTGTAGGTACCGTTGCTGGTCTTGGCGTTCCAGTCGATGACGTCGTTGCCGTTGCCCGCCTGGACCGTCACGGTCGCGTCCAAGGCATTGCCATCGCCGTCGAGCGTATCCAGGGCGTTGACGTGGATCGTGTCGGCAAGACCGCTGCCGATGATCAGTAACGAGGCGGTCGGGTTGGTGAAGGACAGGTCCTCGATGTCGGTGTTGGCGAAGTTGGCGAACGACTGGCCGTCGTCCGCGGCGCCGGTGTTCTGGATCGTCAGGTCTTCGCCCGCCGCCAGGCTGGACATGTCGATCGTCACATTCGTCGGCACGACGGTAACCAGGGTCGGCTCCAGCCCGGTGAACGTGACCGTCCGCAAATCCAGCGCAAGGCGTCCCGAGCCAGGCACGTTGGGCGCTGCCGGGTCGAACGGAGTGTAGACCAGATTGGTCGCGCTGCCGCCCTGGATGGTCAAGCCGTCGTCGTCGCCCCCCGCTTCTCCGGCGTTGAAGAACACGCCGCCCGTCGGAATCGGATCGCCGTTGCTGCGGTCGATGACCAGGTTGTCGTTGCCCGGGCCGCCGTTGATCGTCAGCGAACTCAGGCTGTCGTACGGCCAGGCGCCGATGACACTGCCGGCGAGCAGGACCTGCACCGTGTTGAACCGCCGCCGCAACAGGAAGTCGCCGGTGCCGGTGACGGTGGTGGTGCTCGGATTGTAAATCGTCAGGGTCACGTCGTTCCCGTCACCGCCGTAGTAGCTGACGTAAAACCTGTTGACCGCGCCGGGTTGAGTCGGGACCAGCCACGCCCCGTCGTCCAGATTTTGGAATCGAGCCTTGCCGGCAACATCCTCCGCGGCATCGTTGCTGATGATCGTCAGCTGGGCGCCAGCCGGGGCTGGTATCGTGTGCGACAGGTCGCTGATCGTCAGCGCGGGCCCGCTGCCGACGGTCGTGCCCAGCGTGACCGCGCCGGTGACGATCGCCTCGTCGCCGTCCACGCCGCTGGTGTTATAGTCCGCGGTGACTTCGACCAGGTAGCTCGCGCCGTCGGCCAGCGTCAGGCCGGACTTGTGTTCTAAGGTTTCAATGCTGTTCCCGGGCGCCAGTGTGCCGCCGCTGTTGACCGACGTCGTGCCGTAGATCACTCCCGTGCCGCCCAGCGTGCCACCGTTGGAAACCGTAACGGCGCTGGCAGCCGCCGTGCTGCCGTTGATCCACAGGGCTCCGCCGGTCACCGCCGTCGCGCCGGTATAGGTATTGACGCCGGACAGCGTGAGCGTTCCGCCGGTGCTCTTGGTCAACGCCGTGTGGGCCGTCGCGCCGTCCTGGATGACGCCCGCGAAACTGCCGCTGCCGGTCACGGTCAGCGTGTTGGTGCCCGCGCCCGCGCCGCTGTTGGTGACCAACTGCGTGCCGCTGCCGGCGCTGTTCAGGCCCGTGAGGGTCTGGTCGTAGCCGTGCAAGTCATATGTCCCCGCCGTGTTGGCGGCATTGCCCAGCGTCAGCGTGGTGGTCGCCGGCAGGGCGTTGGCGGCTCCGTTGCTCAGCACACCTCCGCCGTAGACGCTGGTCGTACCGTTGTAATTGTTGTTGGCGGCGCTCAGCGTGACCGCCGCTCCGTCGACGATCAAGTTGGAGTCTCCCGAACCGCCGGTCAGTTGCCCGGCAACGGCAAAACTGCCCGGGCCGGCGAGCGTCAGCGTGGTGCCGT